>CABYIR010000008.1 GCA_902518955.1 uncultured Pelagibacteraceae bacterium
ATGCATTTAATTATTAAAGGAATCAAGACAAGAGCTGCTGCATCTCCCTTTTCAGAGTTCTTAGCTGGCTTTGGAATTGCAGCTGCACTGTACTATGCTGGAGTGAGAGGAATTCAAGGCGAACTAGCTTTAAATGAATTTGTGTCTTTCTTAGGTGCCATGATGCTCAGCTTTCAACCTTTAAAACGATTATCTGCAATTAGTACATCAATACAAGATGGTTTTGCAGCTGCAGTTAGAATATTCAATTTGATGGATCAAGAAAGTTATATCAAAGAAGCAGATAATGCTAAACAACTGGCAATAACAAAAGGTAAAGTCGAGTTTAAGGATGTCTCTCTTTCTTACGAAAATGATAAAAACTTAGCATTAAATAGTATAAGTCTTGTTATCGAGCCAGGAAAAACAACTGCCTTAGTTGGTCCAAGTGGTGCAGGTAAATCGTCATGCCTAAATCTAATTCCAAGATTCTATGATCCATCTAATGGATCTATTGAAATTGACGAACAAAATATCAAACATCTAACTTTAGACTCATTAAGATCTTGCACTAGTTTGGTAAGTCAGGAGCCAAAATTATTTGATGTGTCTATAAAAGAAAATATAAGCTACGGAAATACTAGCGCTTCATATGATGAAATTGTTGATGCGTCTAAATCAGCCGCTGCGCATGAATTTATAATGAGCTTACCTAATCAATATGAAACTATTGTTGGCGAAAAAGGATTTAGTCTTTCAGGTGGACAAAAACAAAGAATATCTATTGCCAGAGCATTTTTAAGAGATGCGCCAATTTTGTTGCTAGATGAAGCGACTTCAAGTTTAGATAATGAATCAGAAAATCTTATTCAAACTGCTATAAAAAAATTAATGCAAAATAGAACCACTATTGTTATAGCTCACAGACTTAGTACAATTATTGATGCAAATAAAATTGCAGTATTTGACTCAGGTAAGATTGTCGAGATTGGAACTCATCAAGAATTAATTAAAAATGACGGTCTTTATTCTAATTTATACAAAAAAGAACTCTAACTAACGATGTTTAAAAAGATTGTCAGCAATTTTTTCATTAAAAAAGTTATATCGATTCTTGGACTGGCTTATATATTAATAACTTATTATACATCAAAAGTTACATTTTCAGATAGGCTTAACATTGACACTCTTTGTAAAAAAAATGAGAATTTTATATACGCCTTCTGGCATGATCAATTATTGATGTGTCCTTTTACTTGGAAAAATAATTTTGATATTTTGATATTAATTTCAAAACACAAAGATGGTGATATTATCTCAAAGGTAATTTCCTATATGGGATTCAAGACTATAAGAGGATCAACAAGTAAGCCTGGAAAAATAAAAAATAAAGGGGGATTCATTGCCGCTAAACAAATATTATCCTCTCTAAAGAATAATGTTTGTGTTGGAATTGCTCCTGACGGGCCAAGAGGCCCTCGGCATGAGGTTTCAGATGGAATAATTAATATTGCAAGAATGAGTAATAAAAAAATCGTCCCAGTTGCGCTTGGCTTCAATTCAAAATGGACTTTAAATACATGGGACAAATTCATTGTACCAAAGTTTTTTAGCAGAATAAATATTGCCTGGGGTGAACCGATTGAAGTAGATAATGAGGATAACTCCCAATTTCAAATTTTACTTAAGAATAAACTCGATTTACTCACTAAGAATGTAAATTCTTTTCAATAGAATGATTTAAATATGATATTTTTTTACAAACTTGTCACAATTTTATTTTATCCGTTTATCCCAATTTATTTAAAAATTAGAATTTCAAATAATAAAGAGGATAAAGAAAGAATTTCAGAGAGATATGGAATTGCCAGCAGTAAAAAAAAGGGTGATAGGCTAATATGGTTTCATGCAGCGAGTATTGGTGAAAGTTTATCAGTCATCTCTCTAATCAAAGAAATACAAAAAAAAAATAATTCTGAAATACTTGTAACGACTGGTACAAAATCAGCATCAAAATTAATATTTCAAAAATTGAATAAAAGTATCACTCATCAATTTTTACCACTGGACAATCCAATTTTTGTTGAACGTTTTTTATCTTATTGGAAACCAAATATTGGGATATTTGTTGAGTCTGAGATATGGCCTAACTTAATTTTAAAATCTAAAGATAAGAAAATAAAACTAATAATTATAAACGGGAGAATGACACCAAAAACTTATAAAAGATGGTCGGTTTTTCCTAATGCAAGTAAAAAAATATTTTCGTGTTTTGATCACTGTCTTACACAGAACAATGATAGTATGATATTTTATAAAAAACTTGGTATTAAAAAAGTTCAATATTCCGGTAATCTAAAATTTACATCAACTCCAGCAAGAATTGATACATTTGCAAAGAAGAAAATTAAAAAACTCCTCGAAAATAGAAAAGTACTTGTCGCAGCTAGTACTCATCCTGGAGAAGAAGACATTATAGCGGATATTACAAATGAAATCAGAATAGTTAGAAAAGATTTTATCTCAATAATTATTCCTAGACATCCAGATAGAAAATCTTTTATTAAAAACCAAGCTTTAGAAAGTGTTATTTTGAGATCTAAATCAAAAAGAATAAGAAAAAATACATCTATATATATTGCAGATACTCTGGGAGAATTAGAACTGTTTTATAGTGTCGCTGATTTTATTTTTATTGGTGGAAGTTTTGTAAATCATGGCGGTCAAAATCCAATTGAAGCCTCTTACTATGGTAAATTAATTAATCATGGAAAATTTATACAAAACTTTACTGATGTATATTCAATATTAAGAGAAATGCGCATAACTAATCTTATTGATACACCTAAGGAATTGGTCCGTCATATTCAAAAAAACTACGATAAACCAAAAAAATCATCAAAAAAAGATAGAGTGAATCAATTAAAATTAGAGTCTCAAAATACCCTGAAAAAAAATATGAGTTTATTAAATAAACATTTACCTTAAAGTAAATTTTTATGAATTTAGATCAGAAAATTACTCAATACATTTGGTATAGCAAAAGTAAATTTAGTTATTTTGTTATATTTATTTTTTTCCCATTATCAATTATTTATTATCTATTATTTTTACTTAAAAAAATTCAGAGTAATGAAAAATCATTTCAAACTAAAATTGTATGTATTGGAAATTGTTCTGTAGGAGGCGATGGAAAAACATCAACAGTTTTGTCCCTGATAAACCTATATAAATCAAGAAATATTAAGATTGCTGTTCTCTTAAAAGGATATAAAGGGAAAATTAAAGTACCCACACAAGTAAATATCATTAATCATTCTGCAGTCGATGTTGGAGATGAGGCCTTGCTATATGTTGAGCATGCCAGAACCTTCATAAGTAACGATAGATTAAAAGGAATTAATTTCATAATTACTAAATTTTCACCAGATGTTATTTTAATAGATGATGGGTTACAAGACTTTAGAATAAAAAAAGATAAAAGTATTTTAGTTATTAATGGAGAGAGAGGTTTTGGAAATGGATTTCTACTTCCAGTAGGCCCATTGAGACAGTTGCCATCTTCCGCTATGCAACTTGCAGACATAATTATTATTGTTGGGGATGACAAAAGTAATAATTTAGATGCTTATAAAAGTAAATTTAAAAATAAATTATTCTTAAAGGCTGAAATTACTTGTGAAAAAAATCAATTAGATAAAAATTATTTTGCATTTAGTGGTATTGGAAACAATCCTGGCTTTATAAATACGCTTGATACAAATAATTATAATTTAACTAAGATAAAATCATTTCCAGATCATTATTACTATACAGATAATGATATTAAAAATATAAAAAAATATGCTACTGACAATGATTTAGAGATTATTACAACCGAAAAAGACTGGAAAAGGTTAAACACGAAACAAAGATTAGATATTAATTTTTTACGAATATCATTAGAATTTTCTAATGGCGAAGCTTTAAGTAAATTTCTATTAAAAAAATGATTAAATTTATAAAATATCCATTAGAGTTTTTTATTTTCATTATTTTTTTCTTCTTCTTTTTTATTCTACCACTTAACATCTCAAGAAAACTTGGTGTTTTTCTTGCATTAAGTTTTGGGCAAATAACGAACACAAATAAAATTATAAATAAAAATCTAAAGATTGCATTTCCAGATAAGAGCAATGAATGGATCGCCCAAACCAATAGAGGTGTTTGGACTAATTTTGGTAAGGTATTAGCAGAATACGCACAATTAAATACAATATCAAAAAATAATATCATAAATATAATTGAGAATAATTATTCAAAATCTTTTTTTGAAAGAAGTGAAAATAAAATTTTAATATCTGCTCACAGTGCGAACTGGGAGATACCTGGTATTGCTTGTAGAATAAAATCAAATAAAATCTCAGGGATTGTAAGAGAGCCTAACAACCCGTTTATTCGCTTTATTCTCTCATACCTTAGAAATAAATATAGTGTTAGATGTTACCAAAAAAATCTTATCGGTACAAAAAAACTAATGAGAGATTTTAAAAATGGTTTCTCTTTAGCACTATTAGCTGATCAAAAACTATCTACAGGCATGGAAACAAAATTTTTTGGTAAAAATGTATATGCTACAGCACTGCCTGCTCAATTAGCATTAAAATCTAAAAGTGATATATATTTAGCTTGGCCAAAAAGAGATGGCAGCAATTTTGAATTTAAGTTTTGTGAATTAATTGAGTCTTCAAAATTACAAGATAATGAGGAAAATAAAATTAAAATTATTGAAAAAATAAATTCTTTTTTTGAAAAAAAGATATCAGAGAATCCCTCAGAGTATTTTTGGCATCATAATCGCTGGGGATAATATTCAGCTAAAAAAATATTTTAACCAATACTAATTATACTTTTTAAGTAATAACTGGGGATCAATGTAAGTATCAAAAACCATGATACCCCAATGTAAATGTGGCCCTGTAGATCTACCAGTAGATCCAACAGTTCCAATAACTTCATTTCTTTTGACAGTATTATTTAATTTTACGGCTATAGTGGCTAAATGCGCGTATATACTTTTCACTCCATAGCCATGATCAATAACAATAGTACCTCCAGTATAATAGAGATCAGGCTCCGCAAGAACCACTAAGCCGTCATTTGTGGACAGAACCGGTGTTCCCTCATCATTTGCGATGTCTAATCCTCTATGTGGACTTTTTGCCTTCCCATTTAATATTCTTTGACTTCCAAAAACTCCTGTAACAATGCCTTCAACTGGTTGAACAAAACTATTTATAAAATACTCATTATCAATCATAATTTTCTTAGATCTTTTTATAATCTTATTTTCAGCAATGATTCGTTCTAAAACTTTTTCATCGGGAGTCACAAGCTTAGAAGGTAAACCATTAATTTCCTGAATATCAAAATTTCTTTTCAAAACGATTATTTCAGTGCTTTCACATTGATCTTTACAAATTTCCAACAGAACATTATTTTTTCTGTCTCTATCAATTGGAATTACAAAATAACCATTTTTACTTACTTTTAGAGGCGCTTTATCTTTAAAAATTTTTACTTTAGCATAATCAGTGTATCCAATTACTTGGCTAATAATCAAATCTCCTTGTAAAACTTTTTGTGGTAAATCGTATCGATTTTGAGCATTTACAATTTCATATAATAAGAAATAAAAAATTATAAATTTAATTATAAATAAAAAATCAAATTTCATTAATTTCTTTATATCTTTTTAAGGCTACCTCAGGTCCAAAATATATTTCCTGTAAATCTACATTCCAATATTTTAAATTTTCTAAAGGTATCTTTTGTTTAGTAATAGAACAAAGCACATAATCTCCTGGCTCAATTATCTTAAATTGACCATGGTGAAGTTCAATAATTGCGCATTTTTCTAAATCTGAACTCATAAATCTATTTTGCCTTCTAAAATTCCATCTTTCAATTCAATATTAATCTCATTATCACTTAAAATATCTGAAATTTTCTGAACAGGTTTATTATTGCTATTGCGAATAACAGCATACCCTCGATTAATTACTGATTTATAACTCAAGCTCTCAATCAATTTGCTCACACTGTTGATTTTTTCAATTTTTGAATAAATATATTGATTGCTAGAGATACGGATACGATTTGAATAATTGTTTAACATATCTATTTTTGATTTTAATTGTTCTTTTAATATCTTTGTATTTAATCTAGAGGATATCGTTAAAAAATTTGCATTTAACGTGTTAATGAATAACTTTAGATTTGCAGGAAGCTTATGATCAACTAATTTGAAATGTTGTTTTTTTTCATCAATGGATAATTCAATATTCTGATCCAATTCTTTTTGGGTTTTCTTTACAACTTCATATAATTCGGATTTAACAGGAGTAACAAACTCTGCTGCTGCAGTTGGTGTTGGGGCTCTCAAATCTGAAACTAAGTCAATTAAAGTATTATCTGTATCATGACCAATTGCAGAAATAATGGGAATTTTACTTTCAAATACAGCATTCACAATATTTTCTTCATTAAAAGCCCATAAATCTTCAATGCTACCACCACCACGAGCTACGATTATAACGTCAGGCTTAATTGACTCCTCAATATCAATATTATTAAAACCTCTTATAGCTTGAGTAATGAGTTCTGAAGATTCATCGCCTTGAACAGGTACTGGCCAAAGTATCACATTAAGAGGGTATCTCTCTTCAATTCTATGCAGTATATCTTGAATAACTGCCCCAGTTGGAGAAGTAATTACACCAATTCGATGAGGATATTTTGGCATTTGTTTTTTGTGGATCTGATCAAATAACCCTGATGCAGCAAACTTTTTTTTTCGCTGTTCAAGCAATGCCATAAGTGCTCCCTCTCCTGCTGGCATTAATGAATCTATATGTATTGAATAGTCTGAGCGCCCAGGATATCGATCAGAATAACCTGTGGTAAGTCTCCCCTTACAGATAACTTCTAAACCATCGTGAGGCTGAAAGCTTAGTCTTGAGACATTACTTTTCCATATAATACCATTAATAATAGCGTTTTCATCTTTGAGATTAAGGTAAACATGGCCGGAAGCGGCTTGTTTTAATCCTGAAATTTCTCCTCGAACTCTCACATAACCAAAAGTATCATCTAAAACTTGTTTAATTGATTTAGAGATTTCAGTAACAGAGTATTCACGAATATTTTCTTTAACCATTTTTGATAATTTAAACTATGTTATGATATTATTAAAGTTAAGTTTATTTATATGAATATTTTAGTTATTGGAGGTGGCGCACGTGAGCATGCTATATGCTATGCAATCCATCAAAGTTCAAAATTATCTAAGTTATATGCAATACCTGGAAACTATGGAATTTCTCAGCTAGCTGAGTGTCATATTGTAGATACAAATAATTTTGATGAATTATTTAGTTTTGCAATAAAAAAGGCTATTGATCTTATCATTGTTGGTCCTGAGGTACCATTAGTAAACGGCATAGTAGATTTCTTTACTTCTCGAAAAATGAAAATTTTTGGCCCAGATCAGTTTGCCGCTCAACTTGAAGGGTCAAAAAGTTTTATGAAAGATCTATGTAAAGAACATAGTATACCCACTGCCCAATATGAAAAATTTCAAAATTCTGATGATGCAATTAAATATTTACAGACACAGAGTTATCCAATTGTAATTAAAGCTGATGGATTAGCTGCAGGCAAGGGGGTAACAATTGCTGAAGATTTTAAAACTGCTAGCATAGCAGTACAAGATATTTTCAATGCTAAATTTGGTGTAAATATGGATGTAGTTATTGAGGAATTTATGTATGGAGAAGAGGCGAGTTATTTTATTTGCTCAGATGGTAAAAATTTTATTTCACTAATAAGCGCTCAAGATCATAAAAGAATTGGAGAAAATGATACTGGACCGAATACAGGGGGAATGGGCGCTTATTCGCCAGCGCCAGTATTTACTGAAAAAGTAAAAAAACAAGTTGATACTGAAATCATAAAGCCAACTCTCAAAGCAATGTTTGATAAAGGTCACCCATTTAAAGGTATTCTTTATGCTGGACTAATGATTGAAAATGAAAAAGCGAAATTAGTTGAATACAATATAAGATTTGGTGATCCAGAGTGCCAAGTTTTAATGATGAGTCTAAAATCAGATCTAATAGATCTAATAATGCATTCAATCAATGGATCAATAAATGATTATGATTGCGATTGGCATGATGAAGATTGTGCTACTGTAGTTCTTGCTTCAAAAGGATATCCTAGAGAATTTATAAAAGAAACTGAAATTAAAGGACTCGAAAATATAAAGACTAGTCAAAGCCTTCAGGTATTCCATGCGGCAACAGTTGAGTCTGATAAAAAAATTTTAGCAAATGGAGGAAGGGTTTTATCAATAACTGCTAAGGATAAATCTTTGCGGTCTGCCCTGAGTACAATATATAATGAAGTTAAAAAAATAGATTGGAACGAATGTTATTATCGAAATGATATAGGCCATAAAGCACTAAAAAATGAAAACTAGAGATCAAATATTTTCAGGAACTAAAGAAGTTGATAAAAAGCTATCAATTAATCAATCAAACCTTGAAGAATATCTCAAAAATATTTTTGGAGATAAAATTTTCATAAATGAAATAAAGCAATTTAAAGGAGGTCAGTCAAATCCAACCTATATGATCACTACTAATCAAGGTGACTTTGTTTTAAGACGTCAACCTCCAGGAAAACTATTAAAATCTGCTCACGCAGTAGATCGCGAATACAGAGTTATAACAGCGCTAAGTCAAACTAATGTTCCTGTACCTAGAACTTATGGTTATTGTGATGATGAAGATGTTGTAGGTACTAAATTTTTCTTAATGGACCATGTGAAAGGAAATATATATTGGGAACTAATATTACCAAATCTAGATGAAGTTGCACGGAGAAATATTTATCTGTCTATGAATGATACGATTTCAAAATTACATAACGTCAATTTTGAAAAAATAAATTTAGGCGACTATGGAAAACACGAAAACTACATGCAGAGACAAATATATAGATGGACTAAGCAATATAAAGACTCTGAAACTCAAGAAATTGGAGAAATAAACGAACTTATAAATTGGCTTCCAAAAAATATTCCTTTGGAAGAGGAAACTTCAATAGTTCATGGTGATTTTAGATTAGATAATATGATTTTTGATCCAGAAACGCATCAAGTAAAAGCTATCCTAGATTGGGAATTGTCAACATTAGGAAATCCGATTGCAGATTTTACATATCATATGATGTCATGGAGATTACCTGCGGCCGCAAAAGGATTAGGCATGCTTGGAGCAGACTTAAAGTCTCTAAATATTCCATCCGAAGATGAATATTCAGAACTATACTATAAAAAAACTGGCAGAAATAAAATTGAGAATTGGGATTTCTATATGGCTTATAATATTTTTAGATTAGCTGGAATAGCTCAGGGAATAGTTGGTAGAGTTAGAGATGGAACAGCTTCAAGTTCTGAAGCAAAAAACTATGAAGCTTTTGTCCCAATCTTAGGTAAGATAGGTTGGGATATAATAAGAGAGATTAAATAATTAATGACAAATACTCTTGATATAGATTTTGTTAGGAAACAATTTCCTACTTTTCAAAATCCAAAAACAGCAAATTTTGCATTCTTTGAAAATGCAGGAGGAACCTACGTTCCTAGACAATTAATTGAAAAACTGAATGACTTTATGATTACTAAAAAAGTTCAGCCTTATGGTGATTTTGGCCCTTCAATAGAAGCTGGTGAAGAGATGGACCAAAGCCTAGCAAAGATTGCTGAGTTATTAAATGTTTCTAAAGATGAGTTTATTATCGGTCCCTCGACAACAATGAATATGTTTTTATTATCAAATGCAATCCAGAATTGGCTAGATGAGGGAGATGAAATTATTGTTACTAATCAAGATCATGAAGCAAATATTGGTGCGTGGAGAAAGCTTACTGAGAGAGGAATCATTATTAAAGAATGGAAATTTAACACGGAAACCGCTGAACTCGAAATTGAGGAATTGAAGAAAATAATAAGTGATAAGACAAAATTTATATGTGTTTGCCATACTTCTAATATTGTAGCTTCAATTAATAATCTACATGAAATAACTAAAATTGCTCATGAGAGAGATATTAAAGTAGTTGGTGATGGAGTTGCCTATATGGCTCATGACCTTGCAGACTTAAAAAATATTGATGTCGATTTTTATAGCTTTAGTTTGTACAAAACTTATGGCCCCCATCTTGCTCTCCTGTATGGAAAAAAAGAATTGCTTCAAAAAACAAAAAATTTAAATCATGAATTTTTGTCTGAAGAAATTCCGTACACTCTCAATCCTGGAGGTCCAAATCATGAGGAACTAGCATCCCTGTCAGGGCTGACAGATTACTATGAAGATTTATTCAATCATCATTTCAATGAAAATGGCATTAGTCTTCATGAAAAAGGAAAAAAGATCTTTCAACTTATCCATGGTCATGAGGAGAAATTGATAAAGGTTTTAATTGAATTTCTTAAAAGTAAAAAGAATGTAAGAATTATTGGAAGTCAATCTCATTCAAGAGATATAAGGATGCCTACCTTATCTTTTACTGTTAATGGAATTAGCTCAAGAGAAATTGCTTTAGGTGCAGGTAAAAAAGATATCGGTATTCGTAACGGAGAGTTTTATGCTTGGCGCTGTCTTCATGGACTCGGCATTGAGCCAAAGGATGGTGTCGTCAGGGTTTCAATGGTACATTACAACAATTTAGAAGAAGTAAATCGACTTATCTCTTATCTAGACACCGTTATTTAGATTTTAACTTTTTTAATCTTTCTTGTTTTTGTCTGATTGACTCACTCATTGATAAATCCTCAAGATAATGATAATCATCCCAATAAGAGTCAAAAGTCTTGTTCTTTACAGACTGGCTGTACTTATCCTTAATTGATATTTCCTTTTTTTTAGACAAATTAAAGGTACTTTTTAAGCTCATTTCTAGCAATTGACAATCGATGTACTTCATCAGGACCGTCAGCAAGTCTTAGTGTTCGCATGCCGGCATATGCCTGAGCTAATCTTGGATCAGTAGTAACACCTGCACCACCATACGCTTGTATTGCATCGTCAATTATTTTTAATGCCATATTAGGGGCTGCGACCTTGATCATTGCTATTTCATTTTTAGCAATCTTATTTCCTACTTTATCCATCATCGAGGCAGCTTTCAAAGTAAGCAATCTTGTCATTTCAATATTGATTCTCGCATCTGCAATTCTTTCTTGCCAAACCGAGTGTCTTACAACTTCTTTTCCAAAAGCTTTTCTAGACATTAGTCTCTTACACATTGCTTCAAGTGCAACTTCAGCTAATCCAATTGTTCTCATACAATGGTGAATTCTACCTGGTCCGAGTCTTCCTTGCGCAATTTCAAATCCTCTACCCTCACCAAGTAGCATATTTTCTGGAGGTACCTTTACATCATTAAATTCTATTTCAGCATGACCATGGGGTGCATCATCAAATCCAAATACTGGAAGATGTCTTTTTATTTTTATACCTGGAGCATCTTTATCAACAAGAATCATTGATTGTTGCTTATGCTTATCAGGATTGTCAGGGTCAGTTTTACCCATAAAAATATAAAATGCGCATCTTGGGTCCATTGCACCAGAAGTCCACCATTTAGTGCCATTTAGAACGTATTGATTTCCATCTTTTTTTATTTCACTTGTAATATTTGTTGCATCTGAAGATGCTACTGCTGGCTCTGTCATCGCAAAAGCTGATCTTGTCTTACCTTCAAGCAAGGGCTCTAAATATTTCTTTTTTTGTTCATCAGTTCCGTATCTAACTAAGACTTCCATATTACCAGTATCAGGCGCTGAACAATTAAATACTTCCGCTGACCACATTGCTCTTCCCATAATTTCACACATTGGGGCATATTCAGCATTCGTAAGTCCGTGGCCTAAATCACTCTCAGGAAGAAAAAGGTTCCAGAGGTCTTCCTTCTTAGCTTCTTCTTTGAGGTCTTCAATTATAGGTACAACTTGCCAACGATTATCTCCAAAATCTTCAATTTGTTGGTGATATGTAATATTGTTAGGATAAACATGCTTATCCATAAATTTTTCAAGACGTTCTGTTGTCACTTTAGCTTTTTCTGAAATCGTCATTTACCTATATTCCTTAAAAAAATCATTTATTATTTTTTCACAATCAGATTTTGAAATATTATCGTATATTTCAGGCACATGATTGCAATTCTTTGACTGAAAAAAATTAATGCTACCATTTATAGCACCAAATTTCAAATCGTCAGCACCAAAATATAGTTTTTTTATTTTTGATCGAGATATTGCAGCTGCACACATAATGCATGGCTCTAAGGTTACATAAAGACTACAATCAATAAGTCGATCACTCTTTATTTTCTGACATGCTTCTCGAATAGCATTAATTTCTGCGTGACCAAGTGGATCATATTCATTCACAACCGTATTATGAGCTTGGGCTAATACTTCTCCATCCTTATTGAGAATAACACACCCAACTGGTATTTCTCCACATTTCTTTCCCTTCAATGCCAGTTCTATTGCTAAATTCATCGGAGAATTTTTGGTCATGTATTTAATTTAAACTTTCTTTCTGAAATAATATATAGATATAAAAATTATATGAAAAATAAAGATAATTCAGAACGTATAAGCAAGGTGATTGCTAGATCATCTCAGTACTCGCGCAGGCAAGTTGAACAGCTTATAATTGAAGGGAGAGTCAGGATTGATGGAAAAATAATTGACCGTCCTAATATTAATGTTAATGCATCAAATAAAATTTTATTAGATAAAAAACTAATCAATTATAAAACTCATGATGAAATATTTATATTTAATAAGCCTCGAGGATGTCTAGTTACTCATTCAGACCCTGAAGGTAGGAAAACAATTTTTGATCTAATTCCAAAAAAATTTGAGAAATATATTTCTATTGGAAGATTAGATTATAATTCTGAGGGATTGTTACTAATAACAAATAATGGGGATATCAAAAGATACTTTGAGCTTCCAAAAAATAATTTTGAAAGATCTTATAAAGTTAAAGTACAGGGAAAAGTAGATGAAAAAATAATAAAAAGTCTAAAAAAAGGACTATTCATCAATAAGATTAAGTATAAACCAATTTTAGCATTAATTGATAGTAGTACTCCAACTTATACTTGGATTACAATGATTCTAAGAGAAGGAAAAAATCGTGAAATAAGAAATATATTTGAGTCATTTAATATGACGGTTACTCGATTGATACGAATTTCTTATGGCCCATATAGACTTGGGAAGATTCAAAAAGGTAAGATCGTTAAAGCTAAGATAATTAAAAAGTAAAATGAGAATAATCAGTGGAAATAAAAAAGGTCATAAATTAATAACAAAGAAAAACCAATCTGCTCGACCAATTTCTGACAAAAATCGTGAAACTATTTTTAATCTCTTGGCGCACGGAAATGGTATCATTGAGACAGGTTTTTCGCTTCATCAATGCACAATTCTCGACGTATTCGCAGGAACTGGATCATTTTCCTTTGAAGCATTATCTAGGGGTGCCAAAAAATCTGTGATGCTTGAAAAAGACTCTATGATGATAGATCTTATTTATGAAAACATAAAAAAATTAGACTTTATTGATATAACTGAAGTTCATCATATCGATGCTCTAAGAATTCAATCAATTGATTTTCAAGATAAATTCGACCTTGTTTATATTGATCCTCCCTATGAAAAAGGGCTCGATATTAAATTTATAGATAGAACAGGTATGATTGATTGCTTTTCAAGTAATTGTATTTTTATTATCGAGCAAAGTATTGAGGGCAAGGTCTTGGAAAATAATAAGCTCGAATTGATAAGAACCAAAGATCTTGGAAATTCTAGATTTTCATTTTTTAAAATAAAGTAATAACTACTTCAAATATTTTTTTTGTTTCTCAACGGCGTCTTGCCCAAAAGGATCAACACCCCCTAAATGAGCCAATAATAAAGTTTCTAAGATTGAACTAATGAAGAAATATCCTAATTGATAACCAATTGATTGTTCATTATCTCCAAAGTAATCAGAAATTCTCACGATTGGAAGACTTTCATTTTCAAGAGTCTTTAGCATTGCTTGTTTATGATTTGCTAACGTTAGATCAATAAAATTATTACTCTCCTGATAATTTACACTATAAAATTCATAAAATTTATCATTTGGACCATCCAAGTATAATTGTAAAACACTGTGTTGATCCTGGGTCATTTGTGAGATTACTGGCAGATAACCAAATCCATTTTTACCTAAACTCTCGGCATACAATTGTTTCATCCAATTTCCAATTTCATAAAGTTCATCACCATACAAGAGAATAATGTCAATTTTTTTTCCACTCAGAATCAGATCATGCTTTTTAAGAGCTATATCAATCGGTGACATATCATCATTGACTGAATCTTTTTTAAGAAAATCAGATACAGCAGATTCAAATCCTTTAAACATATCTAAATAGTTTTTAAAAAATAATGAAATAGGAATCATACTGGTGTGAGTAAAAATTGAAAATCTACCTCCAATATTCGGATTATGCTCTATACAATGAAATCCAGAGTGAGTAGCAAACCTATAGAGTGGTGCATCATTATTTTCAGTAATGGCTAAAAAATTTTTTGTTTTATCAAATTCATCACCAACGAATTCAGAAATGTAATCATATAGAGTCAATACCTCTGATGTACTTCCTGACTTTGAAATAAAAATAAAACCAGTATCAATATGATTAATAGAGTTTAATACCTGATCAACTTTTCTGGCATTTAGATGATCAAAGTAATTAATATTTTTTTGATTTAAAATATGAGAAACGGCTTTCGATCCCTGAGATGATCCTCCAATACCAACGATAATATAATTCTCAAAATCAAAATTAAGCTTATCTTTTTCCTTAATATGCTCATTTAAAAGATTTTGATAATCTAAGAAAGGATATTTATTAGACAAAATATTTTTCTTGATTGCTTCATATGCCGACATGAAACTAACTATGCACTAATGACCTTATCATGAATAGATAAATTTTTCTCAAACTCGCTAAGTCGTTTAATTATAGATCTTAATTCAGTTATCGTTGTCCAATTTTGAAGAAATAGATCAAAGCTACCATGCACTCTTTGGAATGCGTTGCTAACTTGAACAACTGTTCCCAACATTATTGCTCCAGTGAATAAACCTGGGCCTACAATTAGATAAGGTACAATAACCATAAATTGACCATAACTGTTTTGCCAAACATCAAAATATCCATAGTGCATATACAGTCTTTGGTAATTAAACCTTATTCCAAGGAATAGTTCCCATAATCTTTCTGGCTGAGCATAATTTATTTTATCGTCCTCTCCTAGGACCAAGTCTTTTCTAAATGCCGCTTCTACTTTTTGATTGTTATATTCTAAACCAGGAAGCTTTATACCTACAAACCAAGAAATTATTAGCCCTCCAATAGAAACCAATAATGCTGTCCAAACCAAAGAACCTTCATAATCCCTTAGAATGGGAATATCCACACTTTCAGATAGTGTCCACAATACAGGAAGGAATGCAATCAAAGTCATGATTGCTCTAACTGCTTGCAAACCTAGACTTTCTACAATTCTTGCAAAACGATTACAGTCTTCTTGAATCCTCTGACTAGCTCCTTCAATTTCAACTTCAACGTTTCTCCATCTTGGAATATAATCAAACGTTATAGACTCTCTCCATCTCAATCCATAAATCCGAGTAAACCAGCCAGTAAAAGTTGCTAAAATAACATATGGCATGGCTATAACTAAAAAACTAGGCTCTACTGATGTACTTTGATCCACTGATGCGCTTTGTGTAAAATACTTTACAGAAATTAATTTTTCATAAAATAATGAAATTCCAGTTTGAGGATCATCAGAATATTTTTCAGCATTTTGAAGTAAATCATAAAACCCCCCGTACCAAGTATTAATAGCAACGGTTAATTGAACTTGTATCCAAAGAGAGAGAACTAAAACTGAACCTCCTCCATAAGCCCAATAAAACCATTTACGTGTATAATAAAAACATTTAACCATAATTTAAATTTTGATCTGTTTCATTTATCTTGATTTTTAAAATTGATCTTCAATAAACTCTTCTAGAGATCCAGTTTCAACTTCCTCATCATTGGCTTTAGTTATTTCAGATGAGCTAGAACTATCTAAGATCAATGACTCAATATCAGAAGTTTCATTTTCAACTCTTTCAGATGACTCAATGTCTAATTCTTCTCCTTCACCAGGTGGAGTTAATTCAAAATCTGGCGGTATTTCAAGCGCTCTTTGTTTCAAAGATGTAAAATCATTTGATTGATTTGACGAACATCCAACTAAAAAAATTGTTAGTATTAGTAATATTAATAATCTATGCATTTTCTTTTTTATTTTTACCTGAAAATAATTCCAGAATAATAACCAGTAAACATCCTACTGTGATGGTTATATCAGCAAAATTAAACACATACCAATGGTAATTCATATAATGAATATCAATAAAATCTAATACAGCCTGATATAAAAATCGATCGATTAAATTTCCAATCGCCCCTCCTATAATAAGACTGAACGCAAAATAATATATTTTTTTATTAATTTTTATTGCATAGAAAAATAAAAAAATAATCAAAACAAGCATGATTATCATATAAAAGTTGTTAATTGATTGAAGATCATTTTGAAATAAGCCAAAAGCAAATCCCTTATTCCATATTAAATATAAGTTAAAGTAGTCATTTATTTTTTCCATGAATTGAGAATTAAGATGACTAGTGTCTATATTATAAATATTGATCAGATAAAATTTAATTGCTTGATCAATACTAGCAAAAAGAATTATAAAGAAAGAGAAATTTCTTATTTTACTTAGCATTTATTCAATTACTTCTTTGCAGCGAATGCATACGTTATCTGTAATTTTAGAAAAATACTTCCAGCAGCGTTCACATTTTTGACCGTCTACTCTTGAAACTACTACACCAATAGATTTGTCATCGTCTAAAGTATAACTATTTTGGGGTAAGTCTTCTTTTTTTATTTCTATCTTTGATACAATTGAAACTTGCTCAACCATTTCGTTATTTACTAAATTAATTTTTTTATCATCATTAATGAACAAAATTACTGAGGCTTGAAGACTAGATCCAATTGTTTTATTTTTTCTTTCTACTTCAATAGCGCCATTAATTAACCTCTTTAATTTTTTATAAAAACTCCAACTCTCATCAAGGTCATTTCTAATCCATGTTTCATCAATCAAACAGAAATTTTCATTGTGTATACTAGTGTTAGATCCCATCCGGCTTTGCCAAGCTTCTTCAATTGTAAAACATAAAATTGGAGCTAATAATCTCAATAAATGATGAAACAGAATATCAAGGACAGTCTGAGTAGAACGTCTAATTTTTGAGCTCTTTGAGTCACAATAAAGAGAGTCTTTTCGAATATCAAAATAAAAGGATGACAATTCATTGGTACAAAAATTGAATATTAAAGTGAATACTTTCTGATATTCAAAAATTTCATAATTTTTTAAAACATTTTTTTCTAAGATGGCTAATTGTGATAATATATATTTATCTAAATCAGTAAGATCATTATATTCCAATGAAGAATCTTCTGAAAAGTCAGATAAATTGCCTAAAATAAATCTTATGGTATTTCTCAGTCTTCTATAAGTATCAACATTACTTTTAATTATTTCTGATCCAATTTTTAAATCTTCTGAAAAATCACTGTTAGCTACCCACAACCTTAAAATATCCGCACCCGATTTTTCAATCACTTCAGCTGGAGAAACTATATTATTTGACGATTTACTCATTTTTGCTCCATCTTCATGTAGAACAAATCCATGAGTCAAAACTGACTCATATGGAGCGGTACCTCTTGTTCCACACGATTCTAAGAGTGATGAGTGAAACCATCCTCTATGTTGATCTGTTCCTTCTAGATAAAGAGATGCTGGCCATGGTTCATCATTATCTTCCAATACGAAGGCATGAGTACAGCCAGAATCAAACCAAACATCTAGGATGTCATCAACCTTTTCAAAATTATTAGGATCTTCGTATCCTTCTAACCACTCCTCTTTAGAATATTTAAACCATGCATCAGACCCCTCTTCCGCAAATAACTTAATAATCTTTTTATTAAGCTCGGTATTTATAAGAGGAGAGCCTGTTTTCTTCTCATAAAATATAGAAAGTGGAACCCCCCATGCTCTTTGACGTGATACAACCCAATCAGGTCTATTCTCAATCATAGAAAATATTCTTTTTTTACCTTGATCAGGGAACCATTTCACTTTTTCAATTGAATCTAGTGCTTTTTTTCTCAATTCATTAGCTTCCATTCCAATAAACCATTGTGGTGTATTGCGAAAAATAACGGGCGCTTTTGATCTCCACGAATGAGGATAGCTATGACGAAGGGAACCTTTTCCTACTAGCGCTTTATTATTTTTTAATTCAATGATTACAGCAACGTTTGCTTCAGCATCAGACCCATCTTCATTAAAAATTTTTTTACCTGCAAAAATTGGAACATGATCAAAATATTTTCCATCACCATCAACTGTTTCAGGAACATCAATATTATTCTTGATGCCTAATTCATAGTCATCTGGACCATGTCCAGGTGCGATATGTACAAGTCCTGTTCCTTGATCAAGAGTAACATAATCTGCCGAATATAATTTTACATTAAAATCATATCCACCATCCCTAAATGGATGAGAGCATTTTAAACTGCTAATATCGTCAATATCTTTTATTTTATTGAAAGATTTAATTCTACACTCTGATTTTACCGCTTCCTCAAGATCTGATGCAAGTATCAATAAGTCACCCTTTTGTGCATGACTATCATCAGAAATATCATCTACCTTAAATAAAGAATATTTTATATCTTTGCCAAAAGCTATCGCTCTATTTCCAGGAATAGTCCAAGGCGTAGTTGTCCAAATTACGACTGATGCATTTAATAAATCTGGATCATTTGACTCTAAGATTGGAAACTTTACGTATATCCAAGTTGACTTATGTTCTTTGTACTCAATTTCAGCTTCTGCTAATGCAGTTTTTTCAACTGTCGACCACATTACAGGCTTGGAACCTCTAAACAAACTTCCATTTTCTAAAAATTTAAAAAATTCTTTTACAATAGTAGACTCTGCATTGAAAGACATGGTCGTGTATGGATTTGACCAATCTCCAATCACTCCAAGTCTAATAAACTCTTCTCGCTGTATATCTATCCATTTGGAAGCAAACTCTCTACATTCTTTTCTAAATTGAATAATATCAACTTCATCTTTATTTAATCCTTTTTCCCTATATTGCTCCTCAATCTTCCATTCAATTGGTAGTCCATGGCAATCCCAGCCAGGAATATATGAACTATCTTTATTTAACATTTGTTGTGATCGAACAACAAAATCTTTTAAAATTTTATTTAGAGCGTGACCTATATGAAGATGTCCATTTGCATATGGTGGGCCATCGTGTAAAACAAATTTCTCTTTTCCTTTTGATTGATTGCGTAAAGACTCATAAATCTTTTTTTCAGACCATTGATTTAAGATTAATGGCTCTTGCTCTGGAAGGCCAGCTCTCATAGCAAAGCTTGTTTTAGGTAAAAACAATGTTTCGCTAAAATCTATTTTTTCATCCTTAGCTGTCATGTTAATTATCTTAAGATTTGTTTTGCTTTTAAAATATCTTCATTTAATTGTATTTTTAGAGAGTCGATACCTGAAAATTTTTTTTCATTGCGTATGAAATCAATAAAACTCACTTTTAAAGTAGAATTATAAATATTCAAATTAAAATCAAATAAATATACTTCTAATAATGGCTTTTTTTTATTAAATGTAGGTCGAATTCCAAAATTTGCTATACCTTTATAATCCATATTTCTTTTACTTTTATTAATAATTTGAACTGTTACAGCATAGACGCCATAGTTTGGTTGAGAGTAACCTTCAATTTCTATATTAGCTGTAGGAAATCCAATGTGTCTCCCTCTTTGATCTCCTTTTATAACCTTTCCAAAGATAAACCATGATCTTCCTAATATTTTGTTTGCTAATTTTATTTTTCCATTTTCAATTGCTAATCTGACATTTGAAGAAGAAAATATTTTTTTCTTGAAGTGTTTTGCTAATGAAACCGGAAGCTTAAAAATATTTACAGGGGAAACTATAAAATCATTCTTCTTTCCAAAATCTTTTAAGTATTTATAGTCACCGCTTCTATTGGCACCAAACTTAAAGTTCTTTCCTACAAAAATATATTTCATTTGAATTCCATCACGTAGTATTTTGCTACAAAAATAATGAGGAGTCATTTTTGCAACTGAGCTAGAAAATTTTAGTATGATTACGTAATCTACCCCATAATTTTTTAGGATTTCACACCTTTTATCAATTTGAGTGAGTAAAAAATTTCTTTTTTCTTTCTTAAAAAAAATTTTTGGATGAGGATCAAATAGCAATACTCCAACTTTTTTATTTCTTTTTGACTGAATTTTTTTTGCAGAATTAATTATTTTTTGATGACCTAGGTGAATGCCATCAAAATTCCCTAATAAGAGAATCGAGTCCTTAGTATGTTCTGCTATAGACTTATAATTAGTAAAAATTTTCATAATTTAAGAGATTTAACTATATTTATCTGATCAGGCACCTGATCAATATATGAATTAAAAAAATTTTTAATATTAATTGTATTGATGATTTCGTCTTTGTGAATTCCTGTTTCAACAAAAATAGAATTAATACCAAAATTATTAGCTCCCTTTATATCTGTTCTAAGACTATCACCTATTGCTATCATTTGAGATTTGTTTTCAATAAGTCCCTCGGCAAGGGCACTTTCTAGAACGTGAGAGTATATTTCTTGATATGGCTTTCCATAATATCTTACCTTACCTCCTAACTCAGAATAAAATTCAGCAATACTTCCTGCACAAAATATTTTCTTTTCTCCTCTAATAACCATCAGATCAGGATTAGCGCATACCATTGGTAAATTCAGTTGAATCATCTCTGATAAAACATTTTTATAGTCTTTTGGAGTCTGTTGTTCATCGTCATCAAAACCTGTGCATAAAACAAAATCAGCATTATTTAATGTCTCAACTTTTTCAATTTGAATATCTTCTAAAAGGTCATAATCTTTAGGTGGTCCAAGATGAAAGTACTTATAACCATGATTTAATTTATTAATCATATTTATAGTGATATCTCCTGAAGATACTATTGAATGAAATAGATTTTTTGAAAGGCCAAGCTTCTCTATTAATCCTGACTCAACGACTGAATTAGGCCTTGGAGCATTAGAAATAAAAATTACTTTTATTTTTCGTTCATTCATATGCTCAAGAAAAACTTTGCTATCTAAGAAAACTTCCTTGCCATTATGAATAACACCCCATAAATCGCAAAGAATAACTTTTGAGTCTTCAATAAAATTATTAATGTCTTCGATGTGATTAATTAACATAAATTTTAATATTGCATATTTTGAATTTAATAACCTATAATAAACAAATAACTTTTGTATCAACTTATGTCATCTCTTTTTGATCTAACTGGAAAAAATGCAATAATTACTGGGTCTTCTAGAGGCATTGGTAAAGCAATTGCTCATCGAATGGCACAACATGGCGCAAAGGTTGTCATAACCAGTCGGAAGCTTGATGCGTGTGAAAAGGTTTCTGCTGAAATAAATAATGAATTTGGTAGCGATTCATCTATTGCTATCGCATGCAATATTTCTGATAAAGATCAATTAAAAAACTTATACGCCAAATCAAAAGAATGGTGTGGTGATATTAGTACCCTTGTTTGTAATGCTGCAGTAAATCCATATTTTGGTCCATCAATTAACACTCCTGATGAAGCTTTTGAAAAAATAATGAAATCAAATGTTCAAAGTAATTTTTGGCTATGTAATGAAGCTTTGCCTGACATGACATCAATGAAATCTGGCTCTATAATTATTATATCTTCGATTGCGGGACTTCAAGGAACTCCTGTTCTTGGAGCATATGCAATTTCTAAGGCAGCTGACTCACAGCTCGCTAGAAATATAGCTGTTGAATATGGCATGAATAATGTTAGAGCAAATTGCATTTCACCTGGATTAATTAAGACAGACTTTGCAAGGGCTCTATGGGAAAACGAAAGTATTTTAAAGGCAGCTACTTCCCATTCAGCTTTAAAAAGAATTGGAATGCCTGATGAGATCGCTGGGGCCGCTGTTTTTTTAGCGTCTGAAGCAGGAGCATTTGTGACAGGTCAAAACCTCATTATCAATGGTGGCGAAGCACCCGGCCTCTAAGAAATCTTCAATTTGTAAAAAAAGCTTATTTTTTTGCATAAATCAAAGAAATATCCACCTCTTGACAGTTAGGTTCACAATCACTATATGCCATGTTAGTTAGCATAAAATGCAACTATAAATTTAAATATTAGGAGACAAAAACAATGGATTTTCGCCCTTTACACGACAGAGTCTTAGTTAGAAGACTTGATAGCGAAGAAAAAACTGCAGGTGGAATAATTATTCCAGACACAGCTCAAGAAAAACCTCAAGAAGGTGAGATTATTGCTGTTGGATCAGGCAATAAAAGTGAAGATGGCAAAGTTACGCCCTTGGATCTGTCTGTAGGTGATAAAGTATTATTCGGCAAATGGTCGGGAACGGAAGTTAAGATCAATGGTGAAGAGCTTTGCATAATGAAAGAGTCAGACATCATGGGAATAATCACTACAAAAGCTAAAGCTAAATCAAAAAAGAAAAAATAATATTTCAATAAGGAGAACTAAAAATGGCTGGAAAAGAAATTCATTTTGGCACCGAAGCTAGAAACAGAATGTTAAAAGGTGTAAATGTCCTTGCAGACGCAGTTGCAGTGACACTTGGGCCTAAAGGTAGAAACGTTGTCATGGACAAATCATTTGGTGCACCTAAAAGTACTAAAGATGGTGTTTCTGTAGCGAAAGAAATAGAACTTAGTGATAAGTTCGAAAATATGGGAGCTCAGATGGTTCGTGAGGCTGCAAGTAAAACTAATGATGTTGCAGGCGATGGAACAACTACCGCTACTGTATTAACAAGAGCTATTGTAACTGAAGGTTTAAAATTTGTTGCAGCGGGTATGAATCCTATGGACTTAAGACGTGGAGTCGATAGTGCAATTGATGCAGCGAGTGAGTCAATTAAGTCAAGTTCAAAAAAAGTAAAAACTAGTGCTGAAGTTTCACAAGTTGGATCTATTTCAGCAAATGGTGAGACAGAAGTGGGCGACATGATTGCAAAAGCAATGGATAAAGTTGGTAACGAAGGTGTTATTACTGTTGAAGAAGCAAAAGGCCTTGAAACAGAACTTGATGTTGTTGAAGGTATGCAGTTTGATCGTGGATACTTATCTCCATACTTTGTAACAAATGCTGAAAAGATGACGGCAGACTTAGATAATGCATTAATCTTGTTGCACGAAAAAAAGCTAACAAACTTACAACCAATGCTTCCTTTACTTGAAGCAGTTGTACAAGCTGGTCGTCCTTTAATAATAATTGCTGAAGATGTTGAAGGTGAAGCTCTAGCGACTTTAGTTGTTAATAAATTGAGAGGTGGTCTTAAAATTGCCGCTGTAAAAGCTCCTGGATTTGGAGACAGAAGAAAAGCAATGCTCGAAGACATTTCTATCTTAACAGGTGGACAAGTAATTTCTGAGGACTTAGGTATCAAACTTGAAAATGTTACTATTAATGATCTCGGAAGTGCTAAAAGAGTAACTATTGATAAAGAAAATACTACTATTGTTAATGGAAACGGCACAAAAGCTGACATCCAGGGTAGATGTTCTCAAATAAGAAAACAAATTGAAGAGACTACATCTGATTATGATAGAGAAAAACTTCAAGAAAGATTAGCGAAACTAGCTGGTGGAGTAGCCGTCATTAAAGTTGGTGGCGCTACCGAAGTTGAGGTTAAGGAGAGAAAAGATCGTGTTGACGATGCATTAAATGCTACTAGAGCTGCTGTTGAAGAAGGTATTGTAGCTGGTGGTGGATTATCTCTACTCAAAGCCGCTGCTTCACTTGATAAAATTAAGACATCAAATGCTGATCAAAAAGCTGGTGTTGATATTGTAAGAAGAGCATTAGAAATGCCAATTCGAACAATAGTAAATAATGCTGGTGTTGATGGCTCTGTAATCGTTGGCAAGTTGAAAGAAAATAAGTCAGCTACTGAAGGCTATGATGCGCAATCAGATAAATATGTTGATATGTTTAAAGCTGGCATTATTGATCCAACAAAAGTTGTGAGAACAAGTTTACAAAATGCTGGTTCTATTGCTGGTGTTTTAATTACAACAGAAGCAATGGTTGCTGATGCTCCAGAAGATAAATCTGCAGCAGCTCCTGCTATGCCTGATATGGGCGGCATGGGTGGCATGGGCGGCATGGGCGGCATGATGTAATTCAACCTAATTTAAGTTATAAAAAAACCCAGCTGATGCTGGGTTTTTTTTATTTAATTAGATGGATAAAATAATTACACACTTCATTTAAATTATCATTCCAATCAATGCTTTTTGATTTAAAAATTGCAGCAGAAGATTTTAATATTAATCCATCATCGAGTACTCGTAAATTATTAGCCTTCAGGGTTCGTCCGGTAGATGTTATATCTGAAATGATATCTGCAAATCCATTAAATGGAGCACTTTCGGTAGAACCATGACTTTCTACAGTCCTATAATCGACTACACCTCGATTTGAAAAAAAACTATTAGTAAGATTCGGATACTTAGTTGCTACTCTAATTCTTTTTGAAGTTTTCATTCTTTGAAAATTGCTTACTTCTTCAAGGTCAGCCATACTTATGACATCGATCCATAAATTTGGAATTGCAACAACTAAATCTGCCTTACCAAAGTCTAATTGTAATAATTTATCTACTTTTGCATCAAAATTTCTAATCTTCTCTTGAACTAAATCATCACATGTCAATCCTAGGTGAATAGACCCCTCATCAAGGCGACCAGTGATTTCTTTTGCTGACAAAAAATAAATTAATAAATTATCTAAACCATCAATTGTAGCTAGATAATTTCGATCTTCAGTTTGATTAGATATCTTGATGTTTTTAGATACAAATAGAGCATCTAAATCTTTTCTCAGACGACCCTTACTTGGAAGAGCTATTTTAATTTTATCTTTATTGTCAAACATTGGTTAAAGCCTTCAAAATATTATTATTATCTGTAGCAAAACCCACTGCTGAGAATTGATCTTTATCTTCAAGGGCGTTTAAAAGCTTATCATAACGACCACCAGATATTAGGACATCTGAATTAAGATCATTTGTTATCTCAAAAATTATACCATCATAAAATTCAATCGAATGGCCAAAGTCACAATCGAAATAAATTGGTTTAGCTGATATTTTTATTAGATTAGATGATAGTTGATTTATCATTTCTTGTCCCACATCAAACCTTTGAATATCAAAATCATTTATAAATTTATTCATTTGGTCATCGATTTTTTGAATTGGACCATTTAAAGAAAGAAACTCATTAATAACTTTTTGAATTTCTTTTCCTTGTTTTGAAGATACAATACTCTCACTTTTAAGATTAAAACGGGAGGCAATTTCATCAATTGTTCTTGATCCAGTTTTTAACTGATCTTCATTTAGTAAAATATCCTTTATTTCTTCATTGACTATTTTATCATCTTCAAAAATATCTCTGATGATATTTGATTTTCTCTCTTTATCATATCCAACTCCATCACTAATACGATTTAACAACTTATCAAAATAATCTCGACGATAAAAATGTCTCAATAGTCTTTGCTTCCACCTTTGGGGGAGATCAAGAGAATTTATAAATAAATTAAATAATGAAATACTACTAATGCGTATACTAAAATCATTTATACCAATTTGATTCATAGTTTCTATCGCTAGATTTATTGCCTGAAACTCCTTTTCAAAATTGGATATTTTAGAACTATCTTTATATATAATTTCAATACCTGACTGATTTAATTCAAGAGACTGTTCAGTAGAAGTCAGTGAGGATCTAAATACTGGACCACTGTAGCATAGTTGTCCATTTTCAAATTTATTTATATTTTCAAGAAAATGCTTACAAGTAGGTATAGTTAGATCAGGACGAAGGCACATTTCATCGCCAGAATTATTCGTAAATGAAAACATTCTTCGTCTTATATCTTCTCCAGACGTTTCATAAAATAACTCGGAATTATAAACTAATGGAAGATCCACATACTGAAAATTATTTTCAGTAAATAAATTTTTTAGGAAAATGTTTATATCTTGGATAGAGTTCATGAAATTATTTTTTAATAATTTTTAATACAGAAGATATTAAGTTCTGACGTTCAATATTTATTTGTCCTGCTTTACTTTCTTTCCACTCATCTCTTTCACTTATTTGTTTTGAAATTTCCTTTCCAGCTGACAGATCTTTGATTGATAGCACTCCCTTTTCAAGCTCTTCATCGCCTGCAATAATTGCAATTGAAGCATTGCGTTTGTCACAATATTTAAGTTGCTTACCAAGATTTTGAGATCCAAATGAAATCTCACATGGAATATTGTTATTTCTTAACTCTTCAGCGATCTTGACATATTCGCTTAGATTTTCATTGTTCATATTAATGATTACAACCAATGGACTCTCTGAAACATCAAAATTATTTCTTTGCTGCAATGCATAAACCAATCGATCAACCCCAATAGAAATACCAGTTGCTGGAACATCTTCTTTTCCAAATCGTGAAATTAATTTATCGTATCTACCTCCTCCAGCAACAGAGCCGAAAACAACATCTACGCCCTTATTATTCTTTACCTTGAATAATAATTCTGCCTCGAAAACCATTCCAGTATAATAATCAAGTCCCCTAACGACTGATGGATCAAAATCAATCGATAAATTTGGGAAGTTAGATAAATAATTTTCAAAATCTAAAATTTGTTCATTTGATTTATCTCCATTTTTTATAAATTGGACGATTAACTCTGCTTGCTCATCCGTTAGGCCAACCCCACTCATCACATCACCTGACTGATCTTTTCGCCCAGTTGTAAGCAGCTCTCTAACTCCATCCTCACCAAACCGATCGAGCTTATCTATGGCCCTTAACACGTCTGAAATCTGGTTTAATGGAATATCAGTTTCATTAAACAAATCATTCCAAATCATTCTATTAGAATATTTAATTCTATAATCATTTGAACTGAGGCCAAGTTTCTCAAAAATTTTAGCAACCATAACGCAAAGCTCTGCATCAATATTAGTACTTTGAACACCAATGACATCTGCATCAAATTGTCTAAATTCTCTAAACCGTCCTGGTCCAGGTTTTTCATTTCTCCAAACATTTCCACTCTGATAGCGTTTAAACGGCTTTACAATATTTTGATAATTAGCTGCAATAAAACGAGCTAATGGTGCTGTGAGATCGTACCGTAAAGATATCCATTGATTATCTTCATCTTGAATTGAAAATACTCCACCACTTGGACGATCAATATCAGGCAAGAATTTTCCTAAGGCATCTGTAAATTCAAATGCAGGAGTTTCCAACTCTCTAAATCCAAAATTTTGACACACTTCTTCTATTGTCTTCGAAACTTTTTTTCGAACACTAATTGTAGTCTCGTCATTATCTTTAAATCCTTTTGGCAATACAGCCTTAGGATTTTTTTGTTCTTTTTTCATACATTCATATTTTTAGTATCTCTATAATACTATATTTTGTTTAATGGTATAAGGGGTCGTGGTCTGCTAGTAGTTTTTTTCTAGCAAACTTATATATGTGCGGTGTGATGTTTAAAGTTAAACATAAGCTAGGATTTGCATTATTTAGTGTAAAAAGTCAAATATAATTGAAATTTTGTATATATGACCAATATTGTGTATTGTAATACCTTTAAATCTCCTCATTTTTATGGATAGTAACGTTAAGCAACCTCGTCTAATTACATTTTATGCTGCTACAGGGCATCTTATGATGCATATGTTTGCAGCATTTTATTTTGTAATTGTTCTGGCAATTGAGGATGATTGGAATTTTTCTTATGATGAATTAATTAACTTATGGCTTTTGGGCTCACTATTAGTTGGATTAGGTTCTATCCCCGCAGGTTGGCTTAGTGATCGATGGAGTCGCTCCGGAATGCTTGCGATTATGTTTATTGGACTTGGAACCTCCTCAATACTGTGCGGACTTAGCAATAATAAGTTTTCATTAATGATAAATCTATCAGCTCTTGGACTTTTCTGCTCAATCTACCATCCTGCAGGTATATCATGGGTTGTAAACACATCTAAAGAAACCGGTAAAGCTCTTGGATTTAATAATATATTTGGTGGTGTAGGAATTGGATTAGGTGCATTCTCTTCAGGTTTTATCATTGATATGTACAATTGGAATTATGCTTTTATTTTTCCAGGGTTAATATCAATAATTATAGGTATTGGTTTATTTCTTCACATTTACCAAGGCAAGATATCATTTAAAAATATTATTTCTGACAAATTTAATGATAACCCAGATCAAAACCAATTATTAAAAATTGCTATTATAATGCTTGTTAGCATTACCTGTATGTCATTTGTATATCAAATCTTACAATCTAGTTTGCCTAAAGTTATAGATATTCGTTTAGCAGAAAAATTAGACTTTGGTGCATCACAAATAGGATTAATAGTATCTTTTATTTATATTGTAAGCGGCTTAATGAATTATATAGGAGGTATACTGGCAGACAAATATCAAGAAAAAAATATTTATTTAATAGGTATTTTGGGTCAAGGGATTTTACTCTTTTTTATATTTAGTCTTTCAAATTACCTCCTAATAATCATCAGTCTTTTCATTGTAGCTTTTAATTCATCCATACTGCCTGCTGAAAATTTATTACTAGCATACTTTTCTCCACAAAAGCATCAAAGTCTTGTGTATGGAGTCAAATTCATTGTTTCGTTTGCAATAGCACCAATAGCTCTATTTCTAATTTCAACAAGCTATGAAGTAACAAAAGAATTTAGTTATTTATATCTTTCCAGTGGAATATTGATGCTGATATTATTTTTCGTTGTATTTACTCTTCCTTCGGTGCGAAAAAAGTCTATCAGTGAGGCATTCTAAACTTATCATGACAAGTTTTGCATTGTGACCAGATCATTTTTTTTTGATAATCTTTTAATTCATCGCCCATTAAGTTCATTGCTATTTTAGCAAAGTCGCTAGCATCGTTTGATGCTTTGTTCATTAATTCATTAAATAATTCTTTTTCTTTCCAAACTGATGGTAACGCTTCAGTGTCATATCCTGTTTTTGTATTATCAGGAAAATAACTAATTAATGCTTTATAATTTTCAGACATTTTTAGTGCTAAGTCAGAAACACTCTGATTATTTCCCTTTGTAATTTCAGAGGACATTTTTTTTGCATAGCTATAATTTTGCTTAAACATGGCTTTTCGACCTTTAATAAGCTCCTTATCACTCATATCATCGGCATACATGCTAATTGAAAATGAAGTTAAAATTATAATGACTAATAGTTGAATTAGATTTTTCATATATTAAATTATATTATAATGAAATTTTTTAATAATGAAATTAAATATGGAATTATTGCTATTTTATTCCATTGGATAACTTTATTAATTTTAGTATTTCAAATTCCAATGGGATTCTATTTAGCGGATCTTGAATTCTCAAACTTTAAATTATCAGTAGAGAATTATCATTCAATATTTGGCATAATTATATTTTATATAACTTTATTAAGAATTATTTGGAAATTTATAAATGTTTCACCACTTGAGACTAATCAAATGGCATCTTGGCAATTAATTGTTTCTAAAATAAACCACTCGTTATTATATTTTTCACTTCTAGGTATCACTGTATCAGGTGTCATAAAAAAATTATTATCCGGTGAAGATGTAAACTTTCTTTTTATGTCTGTAACTCTTGATTACTTTAATTTTGAAATTGTTGAAATAGCAGAAAAGACACACCTTTCTGCAACTATTCTTTTAATAATTCTTCTTGTTTTTCATATTTTAGCAGTTTTGTATCACCATATATTTCTAAAAGACCCAATTTTGAAAAAAATCTCTTAAATAATATGGTACAGCTGACTAGATTCGAACTAGTGACCTCCTGAACCACAACCAGGCGCTCTAACCAACTGAGCTACAGCTGCATAAGTGGTGGCTCGAGGTGGACTTGAACCACCGACACAAGGATTTTCAGTCCTATGCTCTACCAACTGAGCTATCGAGCCTTAAACGTAATTCATTGCATAGCAATAAAATTACAAATATCTTTTAACTGTTTTATGATAATTCATCTAGCTTTTTTCTCAAACTATCAATCAGCTCATTTAAATTTTTATATGAATTCATTTCCTCTGAGGAAATAAGTAGTTTCATATCATTAGGCTTTTTTAAGTAAGCACAGGGTAATGAGGCATCTTTTAGTTTCTGATCATTTATTATTTGATCTTTGTAAATAAACGAGGATTTGATTTTTATTTCCCTGAGAAATGCAGACCATTCAGCTTTTCTTCCAAGATTATCGTAAGTTATACCGCAAAGGCTACATTCGTATGTATCAGGTGATACAATTTTGTGTGCCCAATCTATTAGTGAATTTACCATTCCACTCTTTGCATTATATATAAAAATAATTTCACTCATAAAGCTCCAACAGATTTTAATATGTTGCGTGTCTCATAAAGTGGAAGGCCTACGATATTTGAATAAGAACCATTTATAAATTTTATGAATGACTCTGCCTTACCTTGAATCCGATAGGAGCCAGCAACATTTAGCCACTCATTAGAAGTGATATATTGTTCAATTTCATTTTTTGACAATCTCTTCATTAAGATAGTGCTCATAACAGACTTGGTTATTAAATTATTATTTTTATCTAAAATACATAAACTAGTTATTACTTTATGTCTTTTTCCAGACAAAAAATTAAGATTTTGAATAGCAATTTCTGACTTATCAGTTTTATCAATAAGCCTTCTTCCACAAAAAGCAATTGTATCCGCTGTTAATATTATGCCGTTAGAGCAATTTTCTTTCAAAGAATTAATTTTTTCAAATGAAATTCTTTTTACATAATCCTTTGGCGTTTCATTTTTATGAATTGATTCATCTATGTTAGGTGAGATGATTTGATCAGGATTAATTCCAATACTTTTCAATAATTCTAATCTTCGGGGAGATGAACTTCCTAGTATAAATTTCAATATAAAATCTCTTTTGATTATTTATAGCGGAAAATAATACGTCCTTTAGTTAAATCATAGGGTGTGATTTGCACTAATACTTCATCTCCAGCAAGAACTCGTATTCTATTCTTTCTCATTCTGCCTGCAGTGTGAGCCAAAACCTCATGTCCATTCTCTAATGCGACTTTAAACATTGCGTTAGGAAGTAAATCTGTAACCTTGCCTTTGAATTCTAATATTTCTTCTTTAGACATATTTATTTTTTTGAAAGCCTATATTCTATTGATCGAGCATGACCGTCAAGCCCCTCATCTTCAGCCATTGACATAGCATCTGAACCAATTTTTTCAAGACTTTCTGGTGTACATTCAATAATTGATGTTCTTTTTATAAAATCAAAAACTGAAAGTCCAGAGGAATACCTAGCCGTTCTATCTGTTGGAAGAACATGACTTGGTCCAGCCAAATAATCTCCTATTGCTTCTGGAGTTGATGTTCCAACAAAAATAGCTCCTGCGTGCTTTATATCATTTAAATATTCATTTGCATTTTGAAATGAAAGCTCTAAATGCTCAGGAGCAAGTTGATTTGATATTTGAATTGCCTCATCTATATCTTTTGTGACAATAATCGCTCCATGTCTCTCCCAGCTTTCAGAAGCAATAGCTTTGCGAGGCAAAGAATTGAGCTGATCTAAAACTTCAGTCTCAACTTTATTTGCAAATGAAACACTGTCTGTAATCAAAATACTTTGAGCGCTACTATCATGCTCAGCTTGAGATAGAAGATCAGCGGCAGTAATTTTTGGATTATTTGACTCATTAGCAACAATTACTATTTCTGAAGGCCCTGCAAACATGTCAATGCCAACTGATCCAAATACTTGTTTTTTTGCCTCCGCTACATAGGCGTTTCCTGGCCCAACAATTTTATCTACTTTGTTGATTTTATCAGTTCCAAATGCGAGTGCACCTATCGCTTGAGCACCTCCTATTTGATAAACCTCATTTATATTAAGTAATTTAGCGGCATATATAGTAGATGGATTGAGCTCTCCATTGCTTGCTGGAGTAACCATGACAATATCTTTTACCCCTGCTACTATAGCTGGGATCGCATTCATTAATACCGTGCTTGGATAGCTAGCAGTTCCTCCAGGAACATAAATTCCAATTCTTTCAATAGGTTTCCATTGATACCCTAAAGTGGTTCCTGTCTCATCTGTATATAACTGATCGGTTGGCAGCTGACGCTTATGATACTCAGTAATTCTTTTGGAAGCTATCTCCATTGATTTCTTTATATCTACTTCACATCTACTATCGAGATCATTAATATTTTCTTCGCTTAGGTTAATTTGTTCTAATTTTAGAGAATTGGCGTCATATTTATTTGTTAGCTCAATAAGAGCTTTATCTCCATCACATTTAATTTTTTCTAGTATTGATGCAACAATCTTGCTTACATCTTGGGATGTATTACGATCATTTTCAATTAGCTTGTTAAAGCTTTCATTAAAATTTTGGTCAACTGTATTAAGTCTGAGTGTCATTTTTTTTATTTACTTCTTCTACAGTCCAAGACTCACCTTGATCTTCTAGCTTTGCTTGCACTACTTCAGTTTCGAGTTTTATAGTGGCATCATTATTGAAAAGCAATTCAATTTCAATATTTTTGGACTTATTGTAATAAAAGTTAAATGTTAATAATTCCAAGACTTTAGCCTTATCCATTTGATCAATATTTTTTGAATGAACAGACAAAACATCCTCAAAAACTAAAACTGCTTTCGTTCGATTATTTGTCTTATTAACAATTTTTTCTTCCCACATAAAACGGGTGATCATTACAATAAATGTTCGAATAGATGGCAAGTATTTAACATCATTTACTTCAATTAAGCCATCTTGAAGAACTGTTGCAATAATTTTTAATTCCTCTGTATCGATTGCATTGAGCTTCATTCTATTTTATGCGTCTAATTTTTCCACCACATTGGGAAATCTTTTTTTCTATTTCCTCATATCCACGATCGATATGATAAATTCTATTAATTATTGTTTCACCTTTTGAAATTAGACCTGCTAAAACAAGGCTTACTGAAGCTCTTAAGTCTGTTGCCATTACTGGCGCACCTATAAGTTCAATAGATGGTGAAATAATTGATTTATTTCCTTCTATTGATATTTGTGTTCCCATTCGATTTAACTCAGGCACATGCATAAATCTGTTTTCAAATATATTTTCAATTATTGAGGAATTTTTTTTTGACTTTGATAATAATACCATTATTTGAGCCTGAAGATCGGTTGGAAAACCTGGATACTCCTCTGTCTGCAAATTGACCCCCACCTCAATATCTGATTTAGATAAAGAAACGCAATCTTTATTTAGTTTAAAATCAATTTTTAATTCTTTAAATACATTCAAAATATTTTGCATGTGATCTGGTTCAATATTTTGAATTTTTAAATTATTTCCAATCAAAGCTCCAGCAATCATATATGTCCCCGCTTCAATTCGATCAGGAATTACATCATGAGTTGTTCCTCGAAGATTTTCTTTTCCTTGAATTAAGATTTTTCGATCACCAATAAAATCTATTTCTGAACCCATAGACTTCAAACACTTAATAAGATCAATAACCTCAGGTTCAATTGCTATATTATTGATCTCACTTTCTCCTCTAGCCAATGAAGCAGCCATTATGATATTTTCAGAGGCTCCGACAGAAATTTTTTTTAAATCAATTTTATTTCCCACTAAGCCTTTTGGTGCCTTACAGTTTACATAACCACCATCAAGGACAAATTCAGCGCCTAATTTTTTGAGCGCATTAATATGAATATCAATTGGTCGCGCTCCTATAGCACAACCACCAGGAAGTGATACTGAAGCTTCTTTTTTTCTTGCAAGCAGAGGGCCTAAAATAAGAATACTTGCACGCATTTTCCTAACTAAATCATACTCTGCAATATTTTTGTCAATGTTTTCATAGCGAACAGTTAATTGATTTTGATTTAGATTTGATATGTCGGCCTTAACACCGAGTGACTCCAAAACTTTTATCATTGTCTGAATATCTTGAAGATTAGGAACATTTGTTAAATGAACCGCCTCATCAGTTAAGATGCATGCGGTCATAATTGGCAAGATTGCATTTTTAGAACCACCAATTGTAATATTGCCACTGAGAGGTTCTCCTCCTGTTATAACAATTTTTTCCATGTAGAATTATAACTTAGGAAGTGTGACGCCTTTTTGTCCCATGTATTTACCGCTTCTATCTTTATATGAAACATCAGGCGGAGCATCACCTTTAAAAAAAAGAAACTGGCAAGCGCCTTCATTTGCATAAACCTTTGCTGGCAATGGAGTAGTATTGGAAAATTCAAGTGTTACATGCCCCTCCCACTCAGGCTCAAGTGGAGTTACATTTACAATTATACCACACCTAGCATAGGTTGATTTACCTAAACAAATAACAAGAACATCTCTTGGAATTTTGAAGTATTCAACCGTCCTAGCTAATGCAAATGAATTTGGTGGAATAATACATTCCTTACCTGGACGATCAACAAATCCCTTGTCACTGAAATTTTTAGGATCGACAATTGCTGAGTCGACGTTAGTAAAAATTTTGAATTCTTCAGAAACACGAGCATCATAGCCGTATGAGGAAACTCCATATGAAATTGTTCCATCTTTTTTTTGATCATCAACAAATGGTGAGATCATATCCTGCTCCATTGACATCTTTTTTATCCATTTGTCTGACATTATGGTCATAGTTCTAATCCTTACTTTTAATTTTTTTTTTAAACTCTTTTCTTTTCAATAAGTTTAATCGCAGAGCATCAGACAATTTATCCTTTTTGCTCTTAGTTGTATTTGCTTGTTTTTTATTTTGATCTACCTTCAAGGAACTGCTTTATTTCTTCTGGATTGAGTCCTGCTTTTTTTAGTTCTTTTACCAACTTCTCTTCCTCTTTTTTTTCAGTATTGTCAGCAAACTTCGCTTCTCTTTTTTGCTGCTTGGCCATCGCTCGCTCGCCTCGTTTTGATTTATAATCGTGATGAATACCCATAACAATCTCCATTAAAATATCGACACTCTATACACTTTTAATCGATTCTCTAGTGAAAACAAGAAGATGAAGTTTAGAGATATTATTTTCTAAATATTTATTTCTGATTGAAAAGTCTCAAGATAATAAAACCACTGGGGAGTAAATAAATAGAAATAAAAGTAAATGCACCAGGCAAGGCCAGTGATTAAATTCATTAACAAGTTCGCCACTCCAACAAGAGAGTCCTGATTCCACTTGTCTCTGAGTTTCTGTGGATAAAGTGGAAGAGTCCATGTGTAGATAATGAGAAATAGGTTAAGAAAACTTAAAATAATGCAAATATAGAGAAAAATCTTCATTTTTAGGCCTTTTTTAATATCAATGTGGCCCAAGAATGATCTAAATTCTATACATACTTTTGCCCTAATCTGGCCTATATTTAATATTAATTACCTATTGATATCAATTGATTTATTATTGTATCATGAAATTACAGTTTTTATTTAATGGAGCGTTCAAAAATGAAAAACAAAATTGAGAAGAAAAATGGTTTCTCGCTGATTGAGCTTTTAGTTGTTGTTGCAATTATTGGTATTCTAGCGGCTGCAGGTGTTGTAGCATATAACGGCTTTATGGATAATGCAAAAAAGAGTTCCTCAAAAGCCAATCATACAAATGTGGTAAAATTTCTAAGTTCAAATTTTACTAACTGCTCAACTGGAGCAACTTATATCGCATGGTCAACTGGTGGTAACCCATACAATGCTCCTTGTACTTGGTCAGTGACTCAACACGCTTCAAGAATGGCTACTCATTTTGCTGCTGAAAATTTTAAGAATCCACACTATTCATCTCAAAATGCTGTTTACTATAGAAATGGAACGCCTCCAACATCGGGTTCTTATGTTGGCCAAACGTGGATCTATTGTCAGAACTCCAATCCTCAAAGATGTTTTGTGAATACAAGATGGGGTCCTGGAAGTAGTGACTTCTCAAGAAGTACAGTAACTAAAGAGTAGTTACATTAACTTGATAGTACTTTGAGAGGTTTCTCTTTATTAGAATTATTAGTTGTCGTTGCTATTATTGGTATTCTGGCAGCTGTTGGAATAGTTTCATATAATGGGTACATTACCGGCGTAAAAAATAAACAAGCGCAAACAGGTCTTCAATCAATCTACCTCGAGCAAGAAGAGTATAAATCAATCAATAAACAATACTATCGACCAAGCGGTGGTTGTGGCGACCAAACTACTACTATTAATAATGGTTTGTTTGGTGGCCAGATAACTCTTGATAATGAAAACTTCAGATATTGTATATCCGGTAATACATCGAGTTATATTGCCTACGCTTATGATAAAATGAATAGCAGTAATCGTTTTTGGATAAGAAATACTAACCAAAAAAGTTGGTAAGCCTTTTAACCTCTTGTCTTTTATGACTCCCATTGAAATAGCTTTTGTAATCGCTTTTTCGTTGTGTTTTGGAAGTTTTGCAAATGTTTGCATATATCGTCTTCCAGTTGATAAATCAATGTTTACTCCATCAGAGTGTATGCATTGCAACAAACCAATTCCATTTTATTTAAATATACCCTTGATTGGGTTTTTCATTTTAAGAGGTAAATCTGCATGTTGTCAAAAATCTCTATCATTTCAATATCCAATCGTTGAGGCATTAACTGGAGTTGGAGCATTATATTTAAGTCTGATATACGGTGTTAATATTGAGTCAGTGCTTGTATTCTTTTTTTACTTATCGCTGGTGATTATTTTTTTTACAGATCTCAATGAGTACATTATTCCAAATGTTATTACTTATTCTCTTAGCATAGCTGGAATATTAATCTCTTATTTTTCCTACTCGGTTTTTAACTTATCTTTGTTAGAGAGTTTATTGGGTGGAATAATCAGTGGAGGAATCTTATATTTAACATCAAAGATATTTATCCTAATACGTAAAAAAGAAGGCATGGGAATGGGAGATGTAAAAATGATCTCTATGATTGGCTTTTGGATGGGTATTGAAAATACATTTTTAGTACTGATAGCGTCATCTCTGTTGGGCTCAATCGTTGGAATTGGACTTATTTTAATGAAGAAGATGGAACGATCGCAGTATATTCCATTTGGAACTTTTTTATCTATTGGGGCAGTATTAGTTTGGTTAATAAAAATTTATTATTTACCAAGCATATTCGTACTTTAAAAAATTTGTCTCCAAGACTTGATTGTAAATGAATTGCTAGAGCCCCCACTTCCTGAGATGGTATTTCCAATAATAAGATTATCTTTAGACGTCCATCCTGAACCCATACCTCCACCAGGGGCTCCACTAATACCAATATATATCTTTCCTTTATAAATTATTGGTGTAGTTGCCATACCAGACCCTAGTTTAAATTTCTTGAGAGTATTACCACAAGTATATGCATGTGCACTTAAAGTTGCTGATCCTGGATTACACGGATTCAATTTATTAGGTATATATCTTGGGAAATATACAACTCGATCCATGATCGCTGAAGATCCTGTAATTTTTTCGTTAGGCAATAAATCAACATACCATCCTTTATGACTTGCATCAGGACATGAAGCTCCAGCGGACGTTACATTTTTACATTTTGCTGCCGTAATAGATGATACTCCACTTTTAAACGATGGATAATTTGTATCCTTAATTGCTAATATTCTATTCTTAATTTTTGGATCCTCATCTGCAATATTGTAGCGATCACCAGTTCCAAAGAATGCCCAAAGATCACTATTATCATCTAATGATAAAGTCACATCATGGAAAACTCTTCGTCCATTTGTTTCAGTTGCTTCCCCGTCAAATAATTGCTGAAGCTGATACATTGTACCCTTGTTTGTTAAATTAAGTTTCCATAACTTGGATTCAAAGTCTGCAAAGTATACCAATGCACCTTTATAATTTGCAGTTGATGTTGTATCGGGTGTAACTGGAACTACTGACGCTATAACTGAATTGACGACTTTATTTCCTGCTTTGTCGGCAACATCTATTTTCTTCAATACTTTGCCACCATCTGCAATATCAATTAAATACACTGCAGATCCATATGCAGTTGCAGCACCACCGTTTCCACCTGCTCCAAATATTGCAACCCATTTTTCTACTCCTCCACTTTGAATTCGAATAATTCTAGGAGTTGAAACCGCCTGTCCTAATTTAGTATAATCTCGAGATGGTGAGATTGATGCATAGGCTTCTTCAGTTTTAGTTCCTGCAGCATTCCAGTATGTTACGGTCTGAGTTGATGGATCATTTTTAAAAGTCCACATATGTTTGGGAGCATCAATATTTGTTATATCGAGTGCTGAGTAGGAATGCTCGCCTTCACCCATTCCAAAAACAACGACTGTTTTCCAGGCACCATTATGATAAATATCTTTCACAACAGGAGATCCATCAACACCGTATATCGAGTTAGTTTTATTTGCTTTTCCTGAACTAACGCCTCTAAGTTTTGGTATAAGAGACGGTGGTATGAATGCCCATTTTTCAGATCCATCTGCGTTACTAAACGCATGTAGCATTCCCCCGTTTGATCCAGCTAAGATAGTTGTAGCTCGGGCTTTCCAACGATCCTTAAAGGCTTTATAGCCATTTTGACTTCTATAAAAATCATCTGAATTTTTATCAGATGTATCCATGCCAGATGAAGGATTGTTTACGAGCGCAGGAGTTGAGTTATAAATATCTGCAAGTTTCCATCTTTCATCAGTTGTGGAACCGTCTAAATCTTCATCATATGAATCAATACCTCGAGTGAAGTTTATTAAATTAGTGGCATCAGCAACCGTGCCCATTGTACCACCTAAATATAATTCAGATCTTAAAACGCTTTGATTTGCCGCAACAAAATTATTTAATCCAGCAGGAACATTTGGGCTTACTGTCCAAATATTTCTTGTATCTGCTGCTCTTGCTTCTAATTTTTCTCCTGAGTCCCATTGTTTAGCTCCAACTGTCCCATCAGCTTTTAATTTATATCGAAGAAGTCTTCCTTGCCATTGATGATCTTTTTTATAATTAAACACTGCTTGATAAATTGAGTCTCCTGATGTCATATCGGGCATAATAACAGGCGCTGTAAATGTAAGACGAGATTGAAGAACTTGTTTAATTGCATATGTCAACTGCTGTAATAATTGATCCTCATCATCAGCGAATAATGGCGTCTTAGTTCCACCAGCTGTTGCAAGATTTTGATAATTCCTTGTGTTTCCATATCCAGCGTAACCAAGTGCAAATGTTTTTACGCCCTTATTGGTTCGTAACCAAGTGGCAGTCCTAATATTGGATGTTCCCCACCATTGGCCATCACTAAAGACAATATTATAGTTCTGCTGACAGTTTGCTTTAGGGCTTATAGGTGATTGTGATCCTGTCCAGTAAGATTTTGCATTATCCATACCTCGATCTAAATAAGTTCCCCCACCGGTAGGAAAGCGATCTAAGTCAGTATAAATTTGAGCTGCTCCATTTTTACTAATTGGAATTCTAATTCGAGCACTTGATCCCCATTCTTGTAGACCAAAGTTTGCACCCGTTGTTAGAGATGTATCAGAGACAAGCTTCTTCAAAACACGTCGCGCAATTGCAATTCGTTTCTCAGACTTTCCATACAAGCCATCGAATGATGCATTTCCTGTAAGATTTGCCCCTCCAGCACAAAGTGACATTTGAAATTTGACAATTCGACTATTATCAGTGTCCCCAACAAAAACTTTGTCACCCAGCACTCCAAAACCCTTAGCATTTCTTAATTGGCCTAGGTCAGATCGACTTCCATATCCATCACCTATTGTACAAAGATGAGCAAATGTAGTTGCGTTATAAACATAAATTTTATGATTAATGCTACTTAAAATATAAAGGCGATTTGCACCGTCAACTTCAATATCATATGGTGACCCAAGTGAACTTTTATGAGTTAAATTTGCTTCAGTTTTTTCAACTTGCATGAAGTAGTTTGATGCATTGTTAAATCGTGTCAGAACTTTTGTAAAATTATCGAAATAATAACTTTTATTATTTTGGTCAATTGCATGAGGGCCTACTCTATTATAATAATTTGGGTCTGGCGTAATGGTTGATTTTAACGAACACCCAGTATCATAGATATATGCAACGCCAAATTGATTAACTACTATTGAGTCACTAGGTGTTATTTCAAGATCAGCATTAATGTGAGTTGAGTTATTTGGAAACGTCGAACTTGTACATCTCCAGTTGCCAGATGAATCATAGGACATGATTCTTTTATTGCCTGTATCTATAAAATAAACATTATCACCACTGTCTACAGCTACTTTACCAGGATAACGAAATTGTTGTTGACCAGAACCGCCATCGCCACGAATTTCTTTCAATAATTTTCCACCAGCATTATATTTTTTGAGATAACTTCTGTTATATTCTGTTGCCCAATGCGCATTATTCGAGTCCATAACAACGTCATGAGGGTTATTAACTTGTGCTGTACTTGGAGCCGTCCAGCCCATACTACCAGACCGGTCTAACATAATAAGTATGTTGGCCTTTACATCTGACTTTCCTGTTCCTGGAGGCGCACTTTTAGCAAAAACATTATTAGAAGAAATACTTAGAGATAAAGACAGAACAGCTATAAATGTTAAAAATCTACTCATTGTCCATATCCATGTATTTTAATGATAACTCATTGAAGCGATCAGAAACTATTTCAACAACCTGCTCTCTTGAATCACCAGAAATTTTATCGATAAGAAAAACTGATTTTTCACTTTTATCCCAGTAATAGTAAGCAAGACCACTTGTTCCAGCTCGACCATAACCCTCTGATGGTTCGCCGTAATAATATTTAAGACTTTTCAAATAATCAGCATCATTTTTATAATCTCGGATAATGATTTGATGTAAATCTTTATCAATAAAATTGTACTTCACAATTGCCTGCTCGAAGTCATCGCAAATACGTTCAATAGGAATATCATAACCATGTAGCTTGCTGCTATTCGTTCCAGCATCTCCTACAAATTTATTTTGAAATGAATTTAAAGATGAACCAATTAATACTTTTTCAAAATCACACAAAGCGTGTGCTGCTGTATTTGCTATAAAAAACAATACAACTGAAGAAACATAAATTTTAAAGTACTTAACCATTACTTATTAATTCCTACTATAGCCTCAATTAATGTTCTCGTATAGGCATTCGAAGAGCCTGGCCCTTTTCCACATGCAAAGACCTTGTAGAGATAGCTTGTCATATTGCCTCCTCCGCCCACATATCCAGTTCCACCGCCAATTCCACCGCCAATTCCAGTGCCTTTATAATTTGTTGTAGTGTGTTCTGTCGTAAACCATAAAAACGATTGATTATCATAAATCAGCTTTTCATTCCTATTTGTAACTCCTAATTCACTTGTCATCTTTATGCCTCTGCCACTAGTTCCATCATCTCCTGCAATCTTATATGTATCATCAAGTTGAAACTTACACAGAGTACCAACTGAAGAGCTTCCATTCTTTGGCAAATTACCAGTTGCCGCTTCAATTGATAGCCAGCGTCGAGCTGCCTCAACTCCTGTTTCAGCAGATAAGAACGTTTGTCGACTGCTCTCACTCTTTCCAGTAACTTTACTTTGAGATGATGCATTCATTAACAATACTGATCCCATTAGTGTCATCGCTAACAACATCACCATAGATAAAATAAGCGCAAACCCTTTTTGATTTAATTTACTATTGACCATAGTAACTGTTCCTTATGAGTGCAGATATCGAATAGCTATCTCTTATGTAATTATCGTTAGTTGTAATAGGTCGATTTCCAATATTAAATGTTTGAGATACTGGTGAGGTTCCATGCTCTTCAGGGCTTCTAATTAAAAGTCCTACCTCAACCTCCTGCGGGTTTTGAGGCTCTCCAAAAACTTCTCCAAAAAATTGTATTTCAGCAATTTCATGCCACCTATGTGTTGTTGCGCCCGAGCAAGTTGTTCCACTTCCGTAATTACACTTTGCAGTACCACTAGGCCTTATTCCAATTGTCTTTATAACCGACTTTTGAAAATCAGAGTCAACACTTATCTCATGATAGGCTCCATACACGTCATAGTCTTGTGAGTTTTTATTACCTACTGGTGAACATGAAGAGGACCAAGTGCATTTTGTAGCATTTATGTGAAAACCATATTTACCAAAAATTGCATGTTCTTTCCCCCACGGATGAGTAATTCCAGAAAAATTACCAGTTGAAACATTACCTGGTGACTCACTTCCAGATTCAGTATTTGCGCCATTCCAAATAAATATTTTCTCAAGCCTTACCTCTTTGTTAAACCTAACAGTTAATAGATCAACTCCTGCTATGCCTCCACATTCAGTTCCAACATCAATGTTACAAGACCACATTGTATTAAAAGAATTATCAAATGCGTAAGCCGCATCCCCACTTTTTGCAAAGCCTGGAAAAATATCAGTCTGTCGAGCAGTTATATTAAAATCTGCTGACGTTATTGTTCTAACATTTCCTTGACCATAAATTGTACTTCCAGTTCCTAATGCATTACCATTTTTTGTTCCAGTAAACTGAAGATCTTCAACGTAATCTGCTATTGGTGATTCTGCTATCACTGTTTGTAAAGAACCAGCGGCACAATTCATTGCATTACATTTTTCAACCTTTTTATAAACCCTCAATCTATTATTATATGTTTTCGTATAGTATGAAATTTTTAAACGTTCAGTGTAAGATTTATCATAAATTATCTCTATTGAGTCAGGGGCTGTGGTACCGCCATCAGTAATCTTTATTGCATTTGTAATTTCTGGTTTTTGTTTTGCTGGACCATCATCATAATTGTATCCTGCCATTCGAACATCACGCATGATCATTGTTGCTACAGCTCTTGATGTTTGGGAAATATTTTTCATATCCTTTTGAAAGTCATAATTGTTTTTAATTACTATGTATGAAGCAAAAGATGCGGCAATAATGATCGAACTTATGGCAAGACCAATAAGTATTTCTGGTAATGTGAATCCCTCTTGATTACGGTGCATTGATCACTCTTTTGAAATGATTACTTGCTTTACCATCACGAGATGCCATACGAATGGTAACAACATAATAATCTTTTCCACTTTTCGTTTTTTTTACGACTTCAATTTTTCTCTTATCACTTGGAAGTACACTGCCTAACTTTTTATTAGCTTTAGCAAACCATTTAGCTCTTTTCTTATCATGAGAGCCACTACCAGATGATCCTGATTTAAAGTCCATATTATGATACTTATCTATGTTGACTGTATCAGTAAGCAAGTCTTCATAGATCATATTGGCTAACATATTTTGTTTTTCACGATCAATGGAACTCATCAAAACCCGTGTTGATGTTGATGCTAAACCGTAGACAGCCACAAAGCCTATGCCAACTATAACTGCGGCAACTAATGCCTCAATAAGTGCTATACCCTGTTGATTTTTCTTCATTAATTCCACTCTATCCATGTTCGTTGTTGAGGCGAATATCGAGTTACATCATAAAAACTTGTTGGTCCAATATCGACTCTAAATTTTGTATCAGCATCACGCGTGACTTCAAATCCACCGCCTTTTGATGTTCCATCAGGATTAAAACAAATTCTGCTACTAGTGTTACCATAGGAAGATGACCTTGAATTACCTGATGCATCATGTTTCGTTCGAACGGTTGCTTCAAACTCTAATGCTACAGGATACTCTGGATCAGTCATTCTAGGTCGACCAGTTGATCCACTGCCAATGTTACAAAAAGAAGAATTAAGGCTATCAATATTCATAACCATTATTCGATTACCTGATTGCTCTAAGATAATTGGAAAGCCAATGTTCTGACTTCTTGTTTTTGCATAATCAATAAGGCCTCGAATTTTTGCTACATCATTTTCTGCAGTTCGTGATGATGTCCACCCAGCTAAATTTGGAACTGCAAAAAGTGCAACTAAGCCAAGGATTGCGACAGTCACAATAACTTCTAAAAGTGAGAAACCGTTTTTACGTTTAGTGTCCAATTCCATCATGATTAATCACCCCTGAGGTTAAGAGCTCTTCAATCGATTTTTCCATTTGAACCATTCCATCGGACACACCTGTTTGCATTGTACTTGGAAGTTGGAAAATTTTATTTTCACGGATTAAATTTTGAACAGCATTGTTACTTACAAGAATTTCAAATGCAGCCACTCGTCCTGTTCCATCAGCCCTTTTCATCAAACGTTGTGTAATGACCATCTTTAAAGATGTCGCAATCTGTGCTCGAATTTGATCTTGTTGTCCTGGAGGAAACGCATCTATAATTCTATGAATGGTATTTGGTGCACCACTCGTGTGTAAAGTGCCAAAAACTAAGTGACCAGTTTCAGCTGCCGTCAATGCAAGAGAAATTGTTTCTTGATCACGAAGCTCTCCCACCAAAATAACATCTGGATCTTCTCTTAAACTTTCACGAAGTGCGTCAGTAAATGATGGGGTATTTGAGCCCAGTTCTCTTTGAGTGATTATTGAATTTTTTGGCTCATGAACAAACTCAATTGGATCCTCTACAGTAATGATATTGCAATCTTTGTTTGTGTTGATGTAGTCAATCATCGCAGCAAGGCTTGTTGACTTTCCAGATCCTGTTGGACCAGTGACCAATATTAAACCATTAAGTGGGGTTACTAATTTGCTTTCAATGACAGGTGGAAAGCCCATTTCATGAAAGACAGGTATCTTAGTTTCAATTTTTCTCATGACAATATTCATACCATTGTATGCAGAGTAAACATTAATTCTGAATCTTGTTGAGCCAATGATCATTGCAAGATCAAGACCCTTTTGGACTTTTAACTTTTCTTGATTTTCTTTGCTTAGCTTATCTTTAAGAAAGTCATCAATATCTTTAGCTGAAATAATCTGAGTTGAATCCCTTTGAATCGACCCATTTACACGCAAAGCAAGCGGTAACCCTGATTGAATGTGAATATCCGATAAACCGCTAATTTCAGCACTTTTTGTAATGATATCATCCATAAAAAATAGTCTAGACCTTTTAAAGTAACAAATCTAGGAATTTTCTTTATCTCTCAATGATTTAATACGATCGTAATTTAGCAATAATACATTTTATTGTTTAATTATAATCTGAATAAGGTATTAAATTCATTGGTTTTTATAAATAAAATCCTTAATATTTAATCACAACATGTTCAAAAGTATTACAAATATCTTTAGCTCACTTGGATCGATCTTCAGTAAAAAAGGAAGCTCTTCTTCTGCATCTCCTACTGGTGTTGGCGGCACGAATGAAAAGAAGTCTTTTTTTGGTAAATTAGTCGCAAAAGTTAGTACAGGCATCATTGACTCACTTAGTAAATATTCTGTTCAGCAAGAAGAAGTTGTCGGAGTAGATATTGGCCCTAGTGGTATTCGATTGCTTCAATTATCACAAACTGAAAAAGAAGAATGGATTGTTGAAAAATTAACTGCTCGACATGTTGATCGAGTAGAAGATATTAAAGTTAGTCAAGGACCATTTGTAGAAGCAATCAAAATAGGTTTAGAGTCTGGTAAGTTTACGACTACTAATGCCGCTGTATCTCTTCCTGTATCAAGCTCAATTGTAAAAGTTATTGCGATGCCTCTTATGAGTGACCTTGAGATGAAAAATGCTATTGAATTTAATTCTCTTTGGGAAAACTTAACTCAATTGCCTGGTACAATTGATGAGTATTCGATTTTTCATCAGGTAATTAGAAAAGATTCCTCATCAAATATGATGGATGTTCTTTTTGTTGCTTCAAAATTAAGTGATGTTAATGCGTATATAGATATTGTAACACAAGCAGGATTACAACCTGTAGTTCTTGATGTAAAATGCTTTGCACTTCGAAATGCATTTGAAACTATGGCATTGCCAAACATTGCTCAAAAGCCAATGGCCATTTTAGAAATTGGATCTCATGAAAATTATTTACTAGTGCTAAAAGGAGATGATCCATTTGTCAGTGATTTATTTTTAAGTAATGCAGATAAAGCTATACTTGGAGTAAAGCAAAGTGATACTCTTGCATTAGCTCCAATTATTGATCGATACATCTTACAAATTAGACAGAACTTAACGGCATACCAAAATCGATTTAAGTCTGACAAGGTTGACTCAATTTTTATTGTTACGGACACTCCAAATAGTGAAATGATTAATAAAGTTTTATCAGAAAAATTAACTGATCTTACAGTTGTAAACTTCAATCCTTTTTCAAAGATGCAAATTCCAGCTAACGTTCAAAGTAAGATTGACGCTGAGGAAAATAACTCATCATTTGCTGCTGTGACTGGTCTTGCTACTCGAAAACTTGATATTTTTGGATACTATCAAAAAGTTACTGGTGTTAAAAATATCAACCTTCTTCCAAACCGTGAAGGGGTTAAAAGCTCAATTAAAAACAAGTTTATTTCTGGGATTTTTGCGATCGGAATTTCGATAGCTGTGATTGTCTTCGGAATATATGCTTTTTCTTCATACTATTTTCAGTCTTCTTCCAATCAAGAAGCGTTATCAGACTACGATATGCTTAAAATGGAAATTGAGCAACTTCAAGGCCAGTATTCAGCCCTAATAAGTGAAAAAGATAAAATTAACGAACAATTAAAGTTATCTGAGACAGCGACAACAAATCAAAATATAGCTGCAAAAGTATTGCGTGAGATCGCTTATCAGGCAGGATTTAATATTGTGCTAACAAATCTTGATTTTAATGGACAAGAGAAATATGAAGTCAAGGGAGAAGCTTTGTCTGATGCAGACGTTATAAAGTATATTACCCGTGTTAAAGAAACAGAATTATTTGAAAATGTTGTACTTGAAAAATCATCACTTGCTCAAGAAGGATCAACAATTAAAAAGTTTGTTGTGAAATTAATAATTAAACCAGAGTTAATAAACTCTCAACTTGTAGAAGTAAATGAGGAGGTTGAAGAATAGATGGCAAAGATATTTGGCATAGATACTGCGAACCTATTTAAAAAGAAATCTGATGCTCCTGCCGCGCATGGGGATGAAAAAAAAGGCGCAATTGGTAAATCGCTATTTAATGATGCAAAACTTGTTCGACGTGCAGGTATCACGGGTGGGCTGATCATTTTCGTATTTGGTGGATATTTCATATTCATAAATCCATCACTTAATAAACAAGAAGATAAAATCGTTGAGATTGATAAATGGAATCAACAATTGATTAGTTGTAATGATGAAATTGAAAACCTGAAACAAGAGGTAGCAGAATTAAATGATCAAAAAAAATCAAAAAGTGGTTTGTTTGTAACTGATGATGAGTTTGAAGCTTTCTATGCAGACTTAACAGAAGCATCAGTTTTATATCGATTAACAATTAAGGATATAACAAGAGCAGAAGAAGTTCCAGTTAGACAAAAATCAGGAGCTGGAGATGATATGATGATGGATCCTATGATGGATCCTATGATGGATCCAAATATGGATCCTAATATGATGATGGATGATGGTGATATGTTTGCTGTTAGATGTGATGATGGTATGGATATGTTTGCAATGGACATGGGTATGGACATTGGAATGGATATGGGAATGGATATGGGAGAGATGAATTTTGAAGATCCAAATGCTGAAGGTGGGCCTATAGCATATTATAAATTAATGGTTAATTTTGAAATAACTGGCTCTTTTACTAACTACCTTAAGTTTAGAAATGTAATAGCTAATAAAAACAAAATCGTTAATATTGAGTCTGAGAAAATAGATACAGATGAAACACCAGGTCAAATTGTTGCTGCTGCAACAGTATCATTAGTTAAGGCTGCTGATTAATATGAAAAAAAGTTTAATATTTCTAACATTTATATTAGGTCTTCTTTCTACAAGTTTTTCTTTTGCTGATGTTGATCCATTCTCAAGAAGTTTCACAAAGCAATCCAGTGGTGATCAAACATCAATGTCTGCATCGCCTGCAGCTGGAGATAATAGTGTACATCCTATGCTTCGTCTAAGCCTTGATCAATATTTCGTTAAAGGAGTTGTTACATCATCAAAAGGATCACTTGCTATTGTTAGTTTCCCAGGAGGTGATGATTATTTTTTATATGTAGGAGATCCGATAGGAAATGATGAACATAGTTTAAAATCAATTTCTATTGATGGAGTAATTTTTGAAAAAGAAGGTGCGGATGAAGTTGAAAAGCAGGTATTTAATCCTGTGCAAACTATAACTGGATCGGATATGCAATAGATATGAATACTTTACAAATATTTATGAGAAAGTTTGGAATTATTATTGCAATTCTAACTCCTTTATTACTTTTATCTTGTGCTGAATACATGATGTTGGATAGTGAAGTTAAAGAAGATTTCAAGCCAACTGAATTTGCAAAAGAAAACCAACCTGTTATTGAAGAAAGTGTAAAACTGGGCCCAAGACCAAATACAAAAACAGACACAGCTTTACGACCTGATAGAAGAATCTTTATCGATGAAAGTATAATGACTGATTATACAAAAATTATTGATAAAAATTTCACTCAAACATTTCCTATTTCAGTAAATTTTGAAAATGTTGAAATTAGAGAAGTGATGCAAACATTCTCAATTATTACAGGCAAGAACATACTTGTTGGAGATGAAGTTAAAGGAAATGTTAAAGCAAGAATTGTAAATGAAGATTGGGATGACGTACTAGAAGCTATTCTAGAAATTAAAAATATCGCTTTAACATTAAACCCAAAAACAAATATTGTTCGTATACATTCAAAAGATGTTTTAACTGCTCAAGAAGCATATAATTTAAAACGTAAGGCTGAAATTAGAAAAGCAATGGATTTAAACAAGTCTATTGCACCTGTGAGATCTGAAATATTTAAACTTTTCTATAGTAATCCAACAGTAGTTAAAGCTCAGATTGAAGATATTCTAAAAAATATGGATTCTACTGCTTCAGCAGGTGAGGGAGATGAAGGAGAATCCTCCGGTGGTACAGCTGATCGAGTTAAAATGACAGTTGATGCAAGACTAGGATCTCTAATAGTTCTTGGTGGAGCCGAAGACCTTAATTTCATAGAAAAACTTATTAACCAAATTGATGTCCCTACCCAACAAATTTTGATTGAAGCATTTGTTGTTGAGGTAGGCTCAGACTTTGACAAAGCTTTTGGTACTCGAATTGGTCAATCAATGAATAATATAACTGGAGATAGTTCAAAATCACTTTCTTTAGGAACCCCTTTTTATGATGAGGAAACAAAACTATGGACTGTTCCATTGCAAGATGGAGGCTTATCTAATAATCCAATAAGTGCAATGACAGGTTCTCTTGGTATGTTGCTAAGATCTAACAATATTGATTTATTAGTAGAACTCCAAGCTCTTGAAACTCTTGGCTTAAGTAAAATTGTATCAAATCCTAAAATTTTCACGCTTGATAATGAAACTGCAACAATTACTCAAGGGATGGAAATTCCTTTCACTACAACTGAAGATGGAGAAACTAAAACAGAATTTAAAGATGCAGATCTTAAACTTGAAGTAACGCCTAGTATTGTTGGAGATGGAAATATAATCTTAAATATAGATATTAATAAAGATAATGCTGATACATCACAAGCTAATCCACCTATTTCAAGCACTAAAGTCACTACTAGATTATTGGTTGAAGATCAAACAATCGTAATGATTGGTGGTATTTATGAACAAACATCTACGAAGGGCTCATCAAAGACTCCAATACTTAGTGATATACCTGTCTTCGGTAACTTATTTAAAAGTGTCACAAAAGACGATAAGCTTGATAGGTTACTAATATTTATCGCACCGAGGATTTTATAAATGGCTGATATAATCTCAAATGATGCTGTTAGAGAAATCATTACTATTGCTTCTCAGCAGGGAATATTATCTCAAAAAGATGTAGACAATACTATAGCTCATAGTAATGAGACAGGTAAACCTATGTCATCCATTCTTTTTGAAAGAAATCTGATGGATGAGCAATCGCTTGCAAGCTTTATAGCTTCAAGCTATGGATTACAGTTGACTGAAATTGATCCTGAAGGAATAAATGAAGAAGCAACAAA
>CABYIR010000009.1 GCA_902518955.1 uncultured Pelagibacteraceae bacterium
ATGGAAATAAAATCAATACTAAAACTCAAGAAGTAGGTAATGAAATTACTCCAATATTCATTGTTGGCATGCCAAGATCTGGTACAACATTAACAGAACAAATCTTAGCTAGTCATTCTAAGGTTCACGGTGGAGGAGAATTAGATTATGTCCGAAATTCATTGGAAATCGATGGAGTTTATGATTTATCTAAGCAACAAGCAGATCAAATCATCAAAAAACTCTTAAGTCTTGATGATGAAAAGTGGAGAATAATAGGTAATAAATATTTGGATAATCTTAAAAGAATAAACCCAAATAACAAAAGCTATATAACTGATAAAATGCCTCATAATTTCATGATGTGTGGATTCATTCATAAGATGCTTCCTCATGCAAAAATTATTTATTGTTATCGTGACCCCATGGATAATTGCTTTTCTCTTTACAGAAATACCTTTGCAAAATCAGGTCATGGCTATTCTTATGATCAGGATAAACTTGTATTTCATTATAATCTACATATTAAATTGATGAAACATTGGATAACTGTTTTAGGTAACAAAATTCTTTTACTTAAAAATGAAACTTTAATTGATGATCAGAAAAGAGTTACAAGTAAACTGCTTGACCACTGTGATCTTGAATGGGAAGATGGTTGTCTGGAGTTTTACAAAACTGAGAGGGATGTAAGAACAATAAGTTTAAGGCAAGTCAGAAATCCTCTCAATAAAAATTCTTTAGGAGTTTGGAAAAAATATACAGGATCTTTTAATACAATGAGTGAATCACTAGAAGAATTTTCATGATAAAAAAAATATTTATTCTTTTATTTTTAAGTAATTTTTTTATTCAGTGTGGATTTCAACCTATTTACTCTGAAAAAAGTGAAACAACAGAAAGTAATTATGAAACAATTTTGATGTCTGATAACTCTATTTCAGTAAAAGAAGCTTTTGATTCTATTTTTAAAAACTCAATGAGACAATCTAATTTACAATTGCGAATTAATATATTGGAGCAAGATCTTCCCATCATAACAAATTCTGATGGCACGGTTGCTAAATATAGAATTGATATTTCTACAAATTTTACTCTTTTTGATATTACAAATAATATAGAAATCTTCTCAGACTATTCTAAAGGGTTTGCACAATATGAGACTCAGACAAATAATTATGATACTGAGCAAAAACGAGGTGAGGCCAAAAAAATTGCAACAACAAACTCTTTACAACTTATCCCAATAAAAATACAAAATTTCCAAACCAGACAAGTTGAATGATAATAAAAGAATTTCAACTTGATAAAGAAATTAATAAAGGATCTTTACCTAAGTTTTTACTAATTTATGGTCCCAATGAAGGATTAATTAGAGATAATTTATTGAAAATCACTAAAACATTCGCTCAAAAAATAGAGACAGATGAAATTACCATAAATGGAAAAGCAGTTGATGAAAATCAAAATATTGTTGATGAAGAGATAAGGTCATTGTCAATGTTTAGCGAACAAAAAATAATACATTTGGAAAACATAAAAGATAAGCACTTACAATTTTTTGAAAATATAGATATCAAAAGCAATATAGTTTTGCTCATTATCAAATCTGAAAATTTAAATAAAAATTCAAAATTGAGAAACTTCTTTGAAAAACATAAAAAATATGCAGCAATTCCATGCTATGAGGATGATATAAGATCAACCATGAACTTGATAAGTCAGTTTCAGTCAGATCATAAAATTAAGTTTAATAGTGATATTAAAAATTATTTAATCCAAAACTTAAGTACTGACAGGTTCATAAGTAAAAATGAACTAGAGAAAATACTTTTAGTCATCGATCACCAAAAAGATAAACAAATTAAACTAAAAGATATTCAAGCAGTACTAAATGATAGTTCTTCAAACTCACTAAATATTATTAACGAATACGTAATGTATGGAAAAGTCAATCAAGTATCAAAAAATTTATATAGGATCTTTGATGAGGGTACTAATGCAGTAGCTATTATCAGATCCTTACTAAATTATCTAGTGCGTGTTCATAAAACTCAAATTGAAATAAAAAGAACTGGTAACTTTGATGAAGCAATAAAACAACTCAGACCACCTGTATTTTGGAAAGACAAAGATAATTTTAAAAACCATTGTTCTAAATGGCCAACCAAAGAAATTTTATATTATATTGAAAGATTGTTAGAAGCAGAATATAAGTGCAAAATACAAAGCTCACTCAATAACGAAATTTGTGAAAAGTATATTCTATCAGTAGCAAAAAAGGGTGAAGTTTATTTTAATTAAAATTTTAACTTGCTAGTAACTAACTCTAGTTGATCTAGGGATCTATACTTTATCTTGATAGAACCACCTCTTTTATGAGTATGGTTAATTGATACATCTAATCCCAGTTTCTCTGATAATTTCTTTTCAAGATCTAGCGTATCTGGATCCTTGAGTTTTAGTTTCTTAACAATAGGTTTTTTGCTTTTAACAAGGGCCTCAGTTTGTCTCACAGAGAGGTTTTCATTAATAATTTTTTCTGCCAATTGTTCAGGAAAAGCACTGTTCATTATAGCTCTTGCATGCCCAGATGATATTGATCCCTGTGATATCATATCTTGAATAGAATTAGGGAGTGATAATAAACGAATAATATTTGCGACATGACTTCGACTCTTTCCTACAATTTCAGAAAGTGCTTCTTGTGTATGACCATAGTTGTCCATAAGTTTTTTATAACCAGCTGCCTCTTCGATTGGTGACAAATCTTCTCGTTGAACATTTTCAATAATAGCAATCTCTAATGATTCAACGTCATCTAAGTTTCTTATTACCGCTGATATTTCATGGAGCTGTGCAACTTGAGCTGCTCTCCATCTTCTTTCACCAGCTATAATTTCATAATCACCTGGATTTGATTTAGATGGTCTTACAAGAATAGGTTGAACTAAACCCTTTGATTTAATTGAATCTGCAAGTTCATTGATACTAGCCTTTTCAAAAATTCTTCTTGGTTGTATCGGACTTGGTCTCAGTTTTGAAATAGGTATTTTAGTCTCTGTGGAACTTAAATTTTCTGTTTTTTCATCACTCACCTCACCCATCAAAGATGAAAGGCCTCTTCCCAATCCTTTTTTATTTATTTTAAGATCCATTATGCAGCTTCCAAATTTTTAGTTTTTTTTAAAATTTCATTTGCAAGTTGAATGTATGCCTGGCTTCCTTTTGAACGATGATCATAAATTAATGCTGGTAATCCAAATGATGGTGCTTCAGACATGCGAACATTTCTTGGGATTACTGTTTCAAATACTTTTTCTTTTAAATGAGATCGAACGTCTTGTGCAACCTGCAAAGATAATCGATTTCTTTGATCATACATAGTTAGAACAATTCCATCTATACTCAGATTTTGATTTAAATTTTTTCTTACTCTATCAATTGTCTTAATTAATTGAGATAAACCCTCTAATGCAAAAAATTCACATTGTAATGGAACAAGAACTGAGTCTGCTGCAGTCATTGCCATAACTGTCAATAAACTAAGTGCGGGAGGACAATCAATAAAAATAAAATCAAATTGATTTTTAAAATCATCAGATAATAAATTTTTTAAAACATATGCTCTATTCGTTTGGTCTAAGAGTTCTGGTTCAATTCCAGACAACTCAACAGTAGATGGAATGATAAATAAATTTTTAATAGAAGTTGTATGACTTGCACTCTCAATGTTTATTGATCCAGAAAGAACTTCGTAGATAGAATTACTTCGATTAGAATAATCAATTCCTAGTCCGGTGCTTGCATTACCCTGTGGATCTAAATCAATAATTAAAACTTTTTGATCGCATGCAGCCAATGCAGTTGCAAGATTGATGGCTGTTGTTGTTTTACCAACCCCACCTTTTTGATTTGAAATCGCAATAATTTTTTGATTATTCATTAAGTTATTGATTTAATTATATTTTTTGCTTCAAAAATATTTGATCCTTTTTCTAAATTGTTTTCATGAATATTATAGTCAAATTTCCAATATTTAGTAGTTGAATTTATCTCATCAACTACATGTACACCTTTATGAAGCAGGTAAACAGTACTATTTTTTTTAAGATGATAACTCATTGAAAATATTTCATTTATTTTTGCTGTGGCCCTACTAATTATATAGTCAAATGAATGATTTTTTATATTCTCAACGCGATCATTAATTATTTTTACATTCGAGATATCAAATCGATCACAGCAATCCTTTATAAAATTGGCTTTTTTGTTATTACTTTCACACAGAACAAATTCAAATAAATTTTTGTCAAGAACCATACTTAAAGGCAAACCTGGTAAACCAGCACCGCTTCCAATATCTAATATTCTAATCTTTTTATCATTTTTTTCGAAAAATTTAATTAGTCTTAGAGAATCATGAAAGTGTCTGATCCATATGTTTTCCTTGTCTTTCTTAGAAACTAGATTGAATTTAGCTCTAATTATAGAATCTCTATAATCCGAGAGCTTTTTGATTGTTTCACGTGAAACATAAGGGTTTAAAGTCTGGAGTTGATCGGAAGAGTCAATCATTAACTAACTTTATGCTGATTTTTTTGATTTAGCTCTATTTTTTATAAAAGTTAAAATCAGGTTAATCGAAGATGGAGTTATTCCATCAATTCTTGAAGCCTGAGATATTGTTTTAGGTCTTAATTTGGTTAGTTTTTCTCGAATTTCATTAGAAAGGCTAACAATATGACTATAATCTAGTTCATCAGGTATTTTTATTTTTTCATCATTTTTAAGACTTAAAATTTCTGATTTTTGTTTCTTGATATACCCTTTATAATGACTTTCAATTTCAATTTGTTCTTTAACCTCATCTTCAAAATCATTGATTTCTGATAAATCAAAAATCTCAGCAATTTTTTTAATATTGAATCCTTCATAAGATAATAGATCAAATGCTGATCTTTTTTTGCCATCTTGATTGATCTTGATGCCAATTTTTTCAAGATATTTTGGGGTAACATATTGATTTTTAACAATTTTATCTAATTCATTAATCGCACTAACTTTTAAATTAAATAGGTTTTCTCTGTTATTGCTGATTAAACCAAGTTTCTGAGCAACTGGAGTAAGTCTTTTATCAGCATTGTCTGCTCTTAATGTTAATCTGTATTCAGCTCTGGATGTAAACATTCGATATGGCTCTGTAACACCTTTAAGAGTCAGATCGTCGATCATAACCCCAATATATGAGTTATTTCTCTGAAAAATATACTCGCTTGATTTGAGAGATAAAGCCGCGTTCATTCCAGCAACTAAACCTTGTGCAGCCGCTTCTTCATATCCTGTCGTTCCATTAATTTGGCCTGCTAAATAAAGACCTTTGATTTTTTTTGTTTCTAAAGTTTGATATAACTCTCTTGGATCTATAAAGTCGTACTCGATCGCATATCCAGGTTGAACAATCTCAACATTCTCTAAACCATTGATTTTATTAATAAATTCTTTCTGAACATAGTCTGGTAAAGATGTTGAAATGCCATTTGGATAAACAAGGTCACTATCTAGACCTTCTGGTTCAAGAAATATTTGATGTCTTGTTTTTTCTCTAAATCTTACAATTTTATCCTCAACTGATGGACAATATCTGGGCCCTGTACTCTTGATTTGACCTGAATAAATAGCTGATTTATCTATATTTTTTTGGATTATTCTGTGAACTTCTTCATTGGTGTGAGTAATATGACAAGGGACCTGTTCGTTAAAAGTTCGCTTTGTTAAAAAAGAAAAATACGAATGCTCTTCATCTGCATCTTGTAATTCAAGCTTACTGTAATCAATTGTTTCTTTTCTAAGACGTGCTGGAGTTCCCGTTTTTAATCTACTTATATCAAATCCAGTCTTATATAGGGATTTTGCTAAACCTATTGATGGCTTATCCCCATGTCGACCTGCAGGGATCGTTTTTTCACCAATGTGTATCAATCCATTTAAAAATGTTCCAGTAGTAATTATAACTTTTTCAGTTGATATTTTCTTTCCACTTTCGCACAAAATTCCATTTATATTATTTTGATCATCAAAAAGTAAGTCTTCAACTGGGTCGAATAGGCAAGTTAAATTATTATAACCACTAATTTCTTCTTGCATAAATTTTTTATATAATTTTCGATCAGATTGAGATCTTGGCCCTCTAACTGCAGGGCCTTTTGTGCGATTTAATAACCTATACTGAATACTAGATAAATCAGCAATTCTTCCCATTATTCCATCAAGAGCATCGATTTCTCTTACAAGATGTCCTTTTCCCAATCCTCCAATTGCTGGGTTACACGACATCATTCCGATAGTCTCAAATTTATGGCTTATTAAAAGGGTTTTAGCTCCTAGCCTAGCAGATGTTGTTGCAGCCTCACATCCTGCATGGCCTCCGCCAATTACAACAACGTCAAAATCAGTTTCAGACATGACTTAGTTAAATAAATTAACTAAGTTGAAATGCAACTAAATTATTTTGATTATTTACCAATACAAAAGTCTTTAAAAATAACTTCTAAGTATTCTTCAACATCAACAAGTCCTGTTAAGCGTCCTATTTCATTTACTGCTAATCTTAATTCTTCAACAAATAATTCAGTTTGATTTATTGGATCAATATTTTTTGCATTACTTAAACTTACAATTATTTTTTGAGAACCTAGTATATATCGAGTTCTTGTAGGAATAGTTTCAGATATGTTGCTTAAGTCTTTTACAACATGACTTGAAATAATATTAATCAATTCATCAATACCTTGATTGGTTTTAGTTGAAATTTTTAGAGTTTCTAAATTTGTATTTTCATTTTCATTAATTAAATCAATTTTATTTAAAACCGAAACCCGTCCTTTTTTTTGATTTATTTTTCTTTTGTCATCAAAAAGTTCAATTACTAAATGACTGTCAGCGATCTTTTCATGAGTAATATCTATTCCTTTTTTTTCGATAGTATTTGTAGCCTTTCTGATTCCAGCGGTATCAGTAAATATAACAGGATAACCGCTAATATTTAATGTAACTTCAATGGCGTCACGTGTAGTTCCTGCTTCTTCTGAAACAATTGCAACATCTCTTTTGGCAAGTAAATTTATCAAACTAGATTTACCTACATTTGGTTCACCAATGATGGCAATTCGAAAGCCATCTTTAATTATCTCACCTTGATTTTTTTCTGAGATATGAAGATTGATATCTGAAATTAATTCATCAATTTTTTTCATTATATTCTTTAAAACATCATCCGGAATATCTTCATCAGCAAAGTCAATTCCAGCCTCAAGATATGCTATGATTTCAATTAATTTTTTTCTCCAAGACAAATAAAGTTTATTAAGTGAACCGCTCATCTGACTTAACGCAAGTTTATGCTGAACTTCAGTGTGAGCATTAATTAAATCACCCATAGCTTCTATTGCTGTAAGATCCATTTTATCATTTATAAACGCTCTTTTTGTAAACTCTCCAGGCTCTGCTAAACGTAATTGATCTATTTTTCCAAGTGCATTTAGAACTAAATTTATAGTTGAAATTCCACCATGAATATGAAGTTCAGCAACATCTTCTCCTGTAAAACTTTTAGGTTTAGCAAAATAAACTCCTAGCCCAGTATCAATATGCATTCCGTCATCGGGATCATAAATTTTAATGTGACTCATTTTATGAGTTTCAAAATTACTTTTTCGAGACAACGTTTTAAGAGCAGTGAGAGCTAAGTGACCTGAGATTCTAATTACCGCTAAGCCTGAAACACCATTTGCAGTTGATAAAGCATAGATTGTCATTTATTCTTTGAATTACTCTATGAAGTGATTTATGGCAATAAATAATAGTTTTTTTTATAAAAGAAGATCCGTAACAGCTAAAAATATGCTTGCTAACAAAGTTAGTGAGAATGATTTAAAAGATATTCTATCTGCTGGAATTAGAGTTCCTGATCATGGTGCATTAAACCCTTGGAAAATTGTCGTTATTAAAGACGAACGACTAGAAAAATTTGATAAAGAAGTGATTTTAAAAGAGTTCCTTAGAGCAAATCCCAATGCCTCAGAAAAAGAAATTGAAATAGAGTCATCCAGACTTCAAAGAGGAGGGGTTGTCCTTGCGGTACTATCGACTCCTGTTGAGCATCCAAAAATTCCTAAATGGGAAATGCAATTATCATCTGCGGCTGTTTGCATGAACTTATTAAGCTGTGCACAGTCTAAAGGTTATGCAGCTCAATGGATAACCGAATGGTATGCATACAACAAAGTAGTAATCGAAAAACTGGGTGGAGACTTCAATAGGGATAAAATTTCAGGATTTATCTACATTGGTCAACAAAGTGAACCCCCTAAAGAAAGGCGGCGACCTAATCCTGATGATATAATTTCTTATTATTAGGTCTCAATTACAAATGGCTAATAATTTACTATCTAAGGAAACAAGTCCCTACCTCTTGCAACATAAAGACAATCCAGTCAATTGGTATGGCTGGGGTGAAGATGCATTCGTCCAAGCTGAAAAAGAAAATAAACCAATACTTCTATCTATTGGATATGCTTCCTGTCACTGGTGTCATGTCATGGCACATGAAAGCTTTGAAGATGATGAAACAGCAAAAATTATGAATGACAAATTTATCAATATTAAACTTGATCGAGAGGAACGACCAGACATTGATAGTATATATCAAACTGCACTCGCACTACTTGGTCAACAAGGGGGTTGGCCCTTAACTATGTTCTTAGACTCATCAAAAAAACCTTTTTGGGGAGGAACATATTTTCCAAAAGCCCCTCGTCAAGGCATACCAACGTTTCAAAGTATATTAAATATGGTCTCTGAATCATTTAATAAAAATAAAAATGATATCGAACAAAACAAAACTATTATTTTCAATGCTATGCAAAAATTACAAGGTGAGAAATATGAAAATGAATTAGATGAAACATTTTATAAAAAAATATCTGAATTAATATTATCAAATATGGATACAATCCACGGTGGACTTAAAGGAGCCCCAAAATTTCCTCAATTTTTTTTGTATGAATACTTATTAAATCAATACAAAAAAAATTCAGATAATTTATTTTATGATTTATCTTTAAAATCGATTGATCAAATATGTAGTGGAGGTATCTACGATCATATTGGTGGAGGGATATCTCGATATTCAGTTGATCAGTATTGGCTAGTGCCTCATTTTGAAAAGATGCTTTATGATAATGCTCAACTCATCGGAATATTGAATAATTTTTGGCAATTAACAAAAAAAGAAGCATACAAAAATAAAATTTATGAAACTGTGGATTGGCTAAAAAAAGATATGTTAGATCCTTCTTCGGCATTTTATTCATCATATGATGCTGATTCTGAAGGAGTTGAAGGTAAATATTATGTATGGTCATATCAAGAGCTGCGGAAGATATTAGGTAATAACTTTTTATTTTTTACTAAAATATTTAATATTTATGAGAACGGTAATTGGGAAGGAAGTAATGTACTTAGTTGTAATGAAAACTTACATATTGAAACTGATGACTACAGTAAATTAAGACAATTAATCAATACTTTATATGATGAAAGAATCAAAAGACCTAAACCAACATGTGATAATAAAATTTTATGCGATTGGAATGGGCTTGCAATCGATAGTATAGCAAAATCATCAGCAATTTTTAGAGATGAAAAATTATTAAACTTAGCTCAAGAAGCGTTTAATTTCATCAAAACATCAATGTATGATGGAAAAACACTTTACCACTCGCATTGCAATTCAATAAATAAACATGAGGGTATGCTTGAAGATTATGCCTATCTTATCAAAGCAGGTATAACTATTTTTGAGATCACAACGGATGAACAGTACCTAAAGTTCTCATTAGAACTAACTGAGACACTAATTGAAAATTTTGGCGATGAAGAAGGTATGTTTTTTATAACCTCAAAAATGAAAGACGATGTTATTATTAGAAATAAACAAATAGTAGACAATGTCATGCCGAATGCTAATGCGGTAATGATAGAGAACTTAACCAAGTTAGATTTTATTACTGGTGAGCATAAATATAATCAATTAAATACAAAAATTATCCAAGATTACTCATCAAGAATAAATAAAGAATACTTTGGAATATGTTCTTTTTTAAATAGTTTAGATTTTTTTAATAATTATCAATCAATAATTATTACTGGTATAAATAAAGATGATAATAAAAAAATTTATGATCAACTAATTAAAATATACTTACCAAATACCATAATCCTAATGATTAACGAAAAAACAAATATAATTTCTAAAAATAGCTTTTTGAACCAGATCGAAATAAAGAGCCAGTCATCTATCTATTTATGCAAGAATAATACATGTTCATTACCTAGCAATAATGTAGAAGAAATTTTAAAAATGATATGATTTCAAAGAAACTAAAAAAAAGAATTAGAATAATAAAAAATTTTCCAGAGAAAGGAATTTTATTTCAAGACATAACTTCTATAACAGATGATAACAAACTTTTCTCAGAAGTTATCAATGAAATAGTAAAGTATGCAAAGAAAAATAAAATAACAAAGATTGCTGGAATAGAAGCACGTGGATTTATTTTTGGATCTGCTTCCGCTGTAAAATTGAATATTCCATTCATACCAATTAGAAAAAAAAATAAACTACCAGGTAAAGTGTATAGCCAAAAGTATAAATTAGAATATGGAAATGATGAAATACAAGTCCATCAAAACGCAATAGTAAAAAAAGATAAAATTTTAATTGTTGATGATTTAATCGCTACTGGTGGAACTGCATTAGCATCAGCAAAATTAATCAGCAAATTTACACCATTAAAAATCTGTTTCTTTTTTATTATTAATCTTCAAAATCTTGAGGGATTGAATAAAATTAAGAGAGATTATGAAGTTAAAATTTTGTTGAATACGAACGGTTAGAGCTTAATTTGATTTATTCATTGATTGAAAAAAATCTGCATTACTCTTGGTGTCTTTAAGTTTACTCAATAAAAACTCAATAGAGTCCATTGTTCCCATTGGATTAAGAATCCTTCTAAGGACGTACATTTTCTGTAGATCATCAGGAGCTAACAGTATCTCTTCTTTTCTTGTGCCAGACTTAGTAATATCAATTGCAGGGTATGTTCTTTTGTCAGCAACTTTTCTATCAAGAATAATTTCTGAGTTACCTGTTCCTTTAAACTCCTCAAAAATTACTTCATCCATCCTGCTGCCAGTATCAATCAGAGCTGTAGATATAATTGTAAGAGATCCACCATCCTCAATATTTCTTGCGGCCCCAAAAAATCTTTTTGGACGTTGAAGCGCATTAGCATCAACACCTCCAGTTAAGACCTTTCCTGAACTTGGCACAACTGTATTATATGCTCGACCTAAACGAGTAATCGAATCTAGTAATATGACAACATCTTTTTTATGTTCTACTAATCTTTTTGCTTTTTCAATAACCATCTCAGCAACTTGTACGTGTCTTGATGCGGGTTCATCAAAAGTTGAGCTTATAACTTCACCTTTTACAGACCGCTGCATATCAGTAACTTCCTCTGGTCTTTCATCAATAAGTAATACCATTAAATAACATTCTGGATGGTTTTCAGTTATTGAGTGAGCAATATTTTGAAGTAATACAGTTTTTCCAGTTCTTGGGGGAGAAACAATTAAAGCTCTCTGACCTTTACCTATTGGAGATACAAGATCTATAACTCTTGCACTTGCATCCTTTGATGGTTTTTCAGTTTCTAACTTAATTTGTTGATCTGGATAAAGTGGTGTTAAGTTATCAAAGTTAATTTTATTTTTACTTTTTTCATTACCTTCGTAATTAATCTTATCAACCTTAAGCAATGCAAAGTATCGTTCTCCATCTTTTGGTGCACGAATTGGACCCTCTACTGTATCTCCAGAACGCAAAGAAAATCTTTTAATTTGACTTGGACTTACATAAATATCATCTGGACCTGGAAGATAATTTGCTTCCATGGATCTTAAAAATCCAAAACCATCTTGTAATACTTCTAAAACACCTTCACCATCAATTTCTTTTTTATCTGCAGCAAGATTTTTTAATATCGAGAACAACATGTCCTGAGTACGCATAGAACTGGCATTTTCCACTCCAAGCTCTTCGGCATATTCAAGTAGTTCTTTTGGGGTTTTTCTTTTTAGTTCTCTTAACTTGAGATTCATAGTTTATGTTTTTCTTATAGTTAGTTTTGAGGTAATTATTTAAGGAAATTGCGTCGTGGGTGAAGAAGTAATAATTTAAAATCATACCTTTCGCAAGGCTAAAATGAATTTCTCAATAGTCTGATTTCATGAATTTTCGTTAAATAATTGATTAATAAGTAAAAAATTTATAAAATTTTTTGCTTTTGTTATTTATTTATTAATCGATCAGCAAACAATTGGACATTATACCAGTTTGTAAAATCATATTTTCTAGATGTATCCGTTGGTCCGCCTGAAAGCCACATTATAAATCTAATTATATGTTTATCAAAAAATTTATATTTTTTGTAATCTATCTCCCCAGCAAACACCTCCGTATGATCAGGTATCCAACCTGATTGCTTTAAGAATTTTTTCATATATGGATTAGTCGATGGTGAGTTCTTTTCTGATTTTCTCGCTACTGCATTAACACTAAAAAAACAGGTTTCAGTCTTTTCTAAGGTTCTTCGATTTCTACTAATAAATTCGTATAATTCTTTTTTATGTTTTCCGTACCTAATACTTGCTCCAACTATAATTATATTATAATTAGATAAATCTTCAAAGTATGCACCTGAAAGATCAAGAATTTTTATTTTATGCGTATCACTTAAGATATTAAATATCCGTTCACAAATTTTTTTTGTATGACCATCAGTTGTCGAAAATATAATTAGACAGCTTTTCATTTTATTTATTCAAGTGTTTCTGTGTGCTTTTGAATAATTTTATTAAAACACTCAATTTGACCCTCGCTATCATTCAAACACGGCACATATTCAAAATCATTGCCTCCAGCCTTCAAGAAAATTTCTTTATTTTCCTCATCGATTTCTTCGATGGTCTCTAAACAATCAACACTAAAAGCTGGGGCTATAACAAGGATATTTTTTACACCTAAAGATGGGAGCTCCTCCATTGTTTCACTTGTATAAGGCTTTAACCACTCAGCTCTACCAAAGCGAGATTGAAAGGTAGTCATATATTGGTCTTCTTTGAGTTTAAGTTTTTCTGCAACTAGTCTCGTAGTTTTTTGACAAAAACAATAATAAGGATCTCCTAAGTCAAAATTTCTTTTAGGAATTCCATGATATGTAAAAACAATTTTATCTGGTGACTTATTTTTAATTCTTTCTCGTAGTGACTGAGCTAGTGCTAAAATATAACCCTCGTCGTCATGATAACCGTTCACAAAATTAAGTTTGGGGACCCATCTCCATTTAGACAATACTCTCGAAACTTCGTCAAAAATACTCCCTGTGGTTGTTCCTGAGTACTGAGGAAACATTGGTAAAACTAAAAGACTTTGACAGTTTTTGTTTTTTAGGGAAAGAAGTGTCTCTTCCATTTTTGGTTTGCCATATCGCATAGCAAGCTCAATTTCAAAGTTTTTGGGTGCGGTTTTTTTAATTTTTTCAACAATTTTGTTTGAGTGAGTTAGAAGTGGTGAACCGTCATCTGTCCAGATTGATTTATATAGCCTTGCTGATTTCTGAGATCGGATTGGCACGATAATTAAATTAAGAATAAACCACCAAATAATCTTTGGTATTTCTACAACCCTACCGTCCGACAAAAACTCTTTTAGAAACCGGCCAACGTCACTAGCGCGATAACTATCTGGTGTTCCAAGATTACATAAAATAACACCAATCTTTTTTGGGTTTTCGTGCTTAAAACTGTCTTCACCTATAAACTTCATTATATAATTATAGATTACCCCTGATTTTATTAATTAGTTGTTTTACGTTGTCTATTGGTGTTTTTGGCAAAACGCCATGACCAAGGTTAAAAATATGTGGCTTATTTTTAAAGGCAAGTAAAATATTCTCAACTTCTTTGTTAAGATTATCCCCGCCGATTAAAAGAGTCTCAGGATTCAGGTTTCCTTGAAAGCACAGGTTTTGATTAAGTGATTCTAGTTTATGAAGATCAAATTGAGTATCTAATGATATACAATCAAGGTGTTTAATGTTTGAATAGCGTATATAATTCATTAGTGATGCCTCTCTGGGAAATCCTATATTATATGATCCAAGTTCTTTTAATGCAGAAAATATTTTATTTGCAGGATCCAGACACCAGGTTTCAAACTGCTCATCATTTAACAATCCAGACCAAGACTCAAATAATTGAAAAATATCAGCGCCCGATTTGATTTGATTGGCTGCATGTTCAATAATTAAATCTGTAAATATCGGAACAAGATTATTTATTTCTTTTTCTTTTTGTGTAATTAGTTTTTTATCAAAACCTTTTCTTGTTTCACGATCAAACAAACAATAATAAATAGTAGACCATACCCCTCCCGAAAAACCGATAAGAGGTTGGTTACTTGTATCTTTAATTTTTTTTATTGCGTTATATATAGGTTCTGCTTTCTTTATATCTACTTTACTCGATTTATCAAATTCAACTAATGGTCCGCTATTTTCACCGAATGATATTTGGCTTCCCATTAAATAGGGTATAACTAAAATATCTGAGAATAGAATTGATGCATCTAAACTATATCGTTGTACAGGTTGCAAAGTAACCTCAACGATTGTTTGAGTATCTAGAAACATACTTAATAAACTCTTGTGCTTTTTTTTAATCTCCAAGTATTCAGGTAAGTGTCTTCCCGCCTGTCTCATAAGCCAAACAGGTGTTTTCGTTGTTTTGTCTCCTTTAAGGTTATCTAATAGAATACTCATAAGTATATATATAAGGTAGTAGTTGTAGTTGCCCCTGTGTGTTTGTGGTTAACTTGTCTTTTTATTTTTTATCCACATTAAAAAACCCTAAAAAACTAATAAAAACAAGATAAAAACAAAATATTCACACCTGTTGATAATAATTTTAGGAAAATCCACAGGTGTATAACCACCACCTAAACACCTAATAAAAATAGATTATTTATATAAAAAACAAGACAATTAACATTTATAAAGAAATGTAAACAACATATATAAAGATACTAATATTTTATTAACATGAATATACACCTTGCATCAAAAAGTGAAACCAGAGGAAAACTATTAAAAAACGCAAAAATTAGTTTTTCTAGAATAGATCATGGTGTTGATGAGGACGAGGTTAAAATTTCCCTTCAAAACCAACCACCAATAGAAATTGCTATTAAACTATCAGAACTCAAAGCAACACAACCAAAACCAGAAAACAAAGAAGACATAGTTATTGGCTCAGACCAGGTTTTAGATTTAGAAGGCAAGCTATTTAATAAAGCTAGGGACTTAGATGAAGCAAAATTACAACTTATAGAACTTAGTGGCAAAAAACACACCCTGATAACATCGACGGTAATAGCACAAAATAATAATATTATTTGGAGACATCTTGATAAATCTACACTTGTGATGAGATCTTTAACTACAAAAGAAATAGACAACTATCTGAACGAAGTTGATAAATCTATTTTAAACCTAGTGGGTGTTTACGCAATTGAACAAGAAGGAATAAAATTATTCGAAAAGATAGACGGTGATTTTTTTTCAATACAAGGACTATCTGTCACCCCATTAATAAATTTTCTAAGACAACATAATTTGATTTTAAATAATGAGAAATAATACAGCGGTTATTGGCCAACCCGTCGAACATAGCATTTCTCCAAAGATTCATAATTTTTGGATTAAAGAAAATAGAATTGAGGTTGGTGAGTATAAAAAGATATCTTTAAACAAAGAAGATGTGAAAAGTTTTCTAGAAAAATGTATGGTGGAAAACTATAGAGGATTAAATGTTACCGTGCCCCACAAAGAATTAGCTTTTGAATTATGTGATCAAGCTTCCCCAATGGCTGAAAAATTACAAGCTATAAACACTATTACATTTAGTGAAAATAAAATTATTGGAGATAACACCGATCCAATAGGTTTTAAAAACTCTATATCGTCAAATAATCAAGCTAAGTATATTGAAAATAAAAAAGTACTAGTGATTGGAGCCGGAGGATCAGCACGATCTATTATTTATCAATTACAATTGATGGGAGCAAACGTTGTCAACGCAAACAGAACAGAGAACAAAAGTGAAAAAATCAAAAAAAGCCTTAATATCAACTTTGATATTTGTTCACTACAAGATATCTCTTCGATACTAAAAGAAATAGATTTCGTAGTTAATACAACTAGCCTTGGTATTAATGGAACAAACAATAATCTCGTTGATTTTGATTTATTAAAAGAAAACTCTTATGTTTATGATTTAATTTATAATCCAAAGAGAACACAATTTTTAATTAACGCAGAGCAAAAAGGTCATCAAGTTCAAAATGGGTTACAAATGTTAATTCTTCAAGCTGCAGCATCATTTAAAATCTGGCACGGTATTGACCCACAAATTTCTGATCAATTAATTAAAAGTTTGGAATAATAATGTTGCTTGTGGGTTTAACTGGTTCAATTGGTATGGGTAAGTCAACAACAGCATCAATGTTTAAAGATTTTAAATTTGCTGTCTACAATGCGGATGACACGGTTCATTACATCTACGAAAATGATGAGATTATAATAAATAAAATAGAGAAATCATTTCCAGGATCGAAAGTGGATGGCAAGGTCAGTAGGGATGTTCTAAAAAATGAACTAAGCAAAAACCCAAAGAGATTTAAAGAACTTGAGTCCATTATTCATCCTGCAACTCGTCAATATCAAATATCATTTATAAAACAAATGATAGAGAAAGAATGTATAGGATGTATTTTGGATATTCCCCTTTTATTTGAAACTGGTGGCGAAAAGTATATTGATGCCTCTGTAGTTGTAACAGCTTCTGAAGAAACTCAGTATCGAAGGGTTATAACTGAACGTGGATTGGATGTAGATCTATTTCAACAAATATTAGCACAACAAATGCCTGACCAAGAAAAATGTGAAAGAGCAGATTATGTTATTTCGACAAACAATAATATGGACGCAACGAGAAAAGAAGTTGAAACTATTGTTGGTAAATTAGTTCTTCTTGAGCCAAAAGCATGGAATGATCATTATAACAAATGAGAGAAATTATTTTAGATACTGAAACGACAGGCCTTAACCCCAATGAGGGGCATAAGGTAATTGAAATTGCGGCTATAGAAATCATCGACTTTTTACCGAGTGGAAAAACATTTCATAAATATATAAATCCCGAAAGGGATGTTCCTCAACAGTCAACAGATATCCATGGTTTGACTATTGATTTTTTAAGCGATAAGAAAATTTTTAGAAAGATAGCTGATGAATTTTTAGAGTTTGTTTCTGATTCACCAATTATTGCTCATAATGTAGATTTTGACATAGGGTTTTTAAATTATGAATTGTCAAATTGTGAAAAAGACAGATTAACGAACAAAACTATAGATACAGTAGCAATCGCGCGTGAAAAATTTCCTGGGCAGAGTGTTTCTTTAGATGCTTTGTGTAAACGATATAATATTAGTATTGCGGCTAGAGAAAAGCACTCAGCTATATTGGATACAGAACTTTTATCAAAAGTTTATATTGAATTACTGGATAAAAAAGAACCGACATTAGATTTGAATATTGATGCTAAAATTTTTGAAAATGATACTGAATTTGATGTATCAAAATTTAAAAATAGAGAATTACCAATGCGTCTTTCAAAAGAGGAAGAAGAATTACACAAAGACTTTGTTGAAACTCTTGGTCCAAAAGCTATTTGGAAAAAAATTAACTCTAATTAATTGATTCTTCTTTTGTTTCTTTTTTCTGTTGATACAATTTTGCAAAGTTAACAGGGTCTAGTAGCAATGGCGGTAAACCACCATCTGCATGAAGATCATAGATTATTCTTCTAGCAAATGGAAAAATTAATCTTGGGCACTCCACCAACAAATACACTTCTCTAATATCATCTGTAAGATTTTCAATTTCAAAAATACCCACATATTTTAAATCGATAAGATATACACTTTTTTCATTTTGTATTGCTGCAATGTTAATATTTAGTTCAATTTCGAAAACATTAGTATCTTTTTGATTAGTTGCTTTTACATCTATGTTTGCTTTTATTTCTGGTTTCTCAGTTTGAGCTCGAAATGACATAGGACCTTGAGGATTTTCAAAAGATAAATCTCTGATAAACTGGGTTATAATTTTTGCTTGTACGTCCATTAATTTTCGTCCTTATTATCCATTTCTTCAAATTCGCCTTCAATAGGATCATTTATATCTTGTTTTGATCTATATGCAAAATTTGATCTATTTTGAATGACTAAGCTGATTAATGCTTTGCTAATAAAAAATCTTGTGACTGGGATCAATCCCATGAACCCAATTGCGTCAGTAAAAAAACCAGGGATTAATAGTAGAATACCTGAGATCAATATTACAAAGCCATCGAATAAACTTCGAACCGGTAACTCTTGATTTTGGATTTCTGATTGCATTTTTCGTAACGTATGAAATCCTTGCTGTCTAACCAAATACAGGCCTATTCCAGCAGTTAAAAAAATTAACAATATTGTATTTACGGTCCCCAATGCATCTCCAAATTGAATAAATAATGATATTTCAATGACTGGTAATACTATGAAAATTAACAATAAATAGATCATTTGTTACTTATTTCTTATTGAAACTTTAATTTTAGTAGTTACATATAATACACTATAATAAAATATATGAACGAAGCTTTTCAATATCTAGATATACTAATTTTGGCTGTTCTAGCAGGACTTGTGCTTTTGAGACTCAGAAGCGTTTTAGGCCGAAGAACTGGTAATGAAAAAACTGATACTTCTTCATTCAATTACGAAGCAACCAACACCGAGTCTAAAGTAGAGTCGTCCATTAAAATTCCACCAGTTGATAGAAACACTTCTAGTGAAGATAGTTGGTTTGATTCAAAAGACTTTCTCAATGGTGCAAATAAAGCTTATGAATTAATTGTAACAAACTTTGAAAATGGAAATAAAAAAGCACTTGCCCCATTTCTTGAAAAATCAGTCCTTTCAAATTTTTCAGAGGTTATTGACCAAAGACAGCAAGATAATCATACCATAGAATTTAGTTTTATTGGTATTGAGTCATCAGAAATTGTGCATAAGGATCTCAAAAATGATCCTATGGAAGTAACTGTAAGATTTATTTCAGAGATGATTACTTGCATACGAAATAATAAAGAAGAAATTATTTCTGGAAGTATGAATCAGGTTCAAAAAATTACAGATGTTTGGACTTTTACAAAAAATAAAAAAGTAAAAAGTGATAACTGGCTGCTATCAGCTACGTCTGATTAATTAAAAATTTTTCCAACTTTTTTCTTAGATCATCAGGTATCTGAACCGATTTGTGCGTCGGCTGGTGTGTATTTACCCAAATTATTTCAACAGTGTTTAATAAATTATCTGAATCTTTTTTATAAATTTCTTGAGTAAATGTAATGCTTGAATTTCCAATTCTCTTTATTGCAGAGTAAATTTCAAGCGTATCATTTAATTTTGCTGGCGCTTTATATGACATATTAACGTTTACAGTATGAAACTCATTTTGAGTTTCGTTTATATATTCTTCTTGATTAAAAGCTTGATCTAATAAGTCTGCTAAGGATATATCGTAATAAGTTAAGTAGTGAGAGTTATAAACTATTGATTGACTATCTATTTCAGAGTACCGAACTTTTAACGAATGAACATGTGTGTCAGTTTTTTTTAGCGACATTATTTATAAAATGAATTTTGATAAGTCGGTGTTTTTTGATAATTCATCAACATGACTATTCACGTATTCAGAGTCAATTATTAATTTCTCACCTCCTTTATCAGGTGCTGAAAAGCTTATATCTTCTAAAACTCTTTCTAATATAGTGTGCAATCTTCTAGCACCTATATTCTCAATCGTAGAATTAATATGCACTGCTAGACTTGCAATTGACTCTATCCCACTCTCACTGAATTCAAGATTGACGTCCTCTGTGCCAAGTAAGGCCTGATATTGTTTAATTAGACTGTATTCTGGTTCAGTTAAAATACGCTTAAAATCCTCTTTTTCCAAAGGTTTGAGACTAACTCTAATTGGAAGTCTGCCCTGAAGTTCTGGTAATAAATCAGATGGTTTTGCCAATTGAAATGCGCCAGATGCAATAAACAAAATATGGTCTGTTTTAATTGTCCCATGTTTCGTATTTACTACAGTTCCCTCAATCAAAGGAAGTAAATCTCTTTGCACTCCTTCTCGTGAAACATCTGCCCCTACTCTTTCTGATCGTGCACATACTTTGTCAATTTCATCTAAAAAAACTATTCCATTTTCTTCAACTGCTTTTTTTGCCTCACTGATAATTTGATCACTATCGATTAGTTTATCTGATTCTTCATTAACTAGAATTTCGTATGAGTCCCCCACTGTTATTTTTTTCTTTTTCGTTTTAGACCCCATAGCTTTGCCAAGCATATCATTCAAATTGATCATACCAATTCCACCTCCACTTCCACCTTGAAGGTCTATTGTAGGCATTGATCCAGTGTCTTGAACATCAATTTCAATTACTTTTTCATCTAACTCATTATTACGTAATTTTTTTCTGAAGTTATCTCTTGTCGAAGACCCAGCAGCAGGTCCTACTAAACAATCAAGAACTCTCTCTTCAGCTAATAGTTTTGCTTGAGCATTAACTTCTTTGCGTTTTATTTCTCTTACCATTGTTATAGCAATCTCTATGAGATCCCGAACAATCTGTTCAACATCTCTTCCTACATAACCAACTTCTGTAAACTTAGTAGCTTCAACTTTCAAAAAAGGAGCTTGTGCAAGTTTTGACAATCTTCTTGATATTTCAGTTTTTCCAATACCAGTTGGTCCAATCATCAAAATATTTTTTGGTAATACCTCATCTTTCATATCATCATCTAATTGTTGACGACGCCATCTATTTCGAAGTGCGATGGCGACAGATTTTTTTGCTTCATCTTGTCCGATGATATATCTATCTAGTTCTGAAACTATTTCTCTAGGTGAAAAAGATTGCACTTTAAAATTCTATTTTCTCTACTGTCAAATTATTATTAGTAAATACACAAATGTCAGAGGCAATCTTTATTGATTTTCTTGCAATATCTTCGGCAGTTAATTCGGTGTCTGACAATGCTCTTGCTGCAGCTAATGCATAATTTCCTCCACTACCAATTCCAATTATATTTCCCTCAGGTTCTAAAACATCTCCCATCCCAGTAATCAAAAGAGAAGTATTGGAATCCGCAACAGTAAGAAGAGCTTCTAGTCTTCTAAGGTATTTATCTGTTCTCCAATCTTTAGCCAGTTCGACGCAAGCTCGAGTTAATTGATTAGGGTGTTTCTCTAATTTCTCTTCAAGTCGCTCAAATAATGTAAATGCATCTGCTGTTGCACCAGCAAATCCAGCAATCACGTTACTATTTGCTAATTTTCTTACTTTTTGAGCAGTTGATTTAATTACCGTGTTACCTAGACTTACTTGGCCATCACCAGCAATAACAACTTGATTACCTTTCCTTACAGAAATAATTGTTGTCCCATGCCACGATGCATCTTGTTGATTTTCCATATGTTTATTATGTGGCTATTAAAAAAATTAGTTCAAGAGCCTTATCACAGTAATTAAATATATTTTATATAGCAAATTCAGTTATTTATTGTTAGAAATCACGTGTTTAATTATGAGAAAAGCATCAATAAATAGAACTACAAAAGAAACATCAATTTCGGTGGATATTAATCTCGATGGCCAAGGTCAATATGAGATAAGCACTGGTATTGGTTTTCTTGACCATATGCTAGAGCAATTAGCAAAGCACTCGCTGATAGATATGAAGGTTATTGCCAAGGGTGACACGCATATTGATTATCATCATACAACTGAAGATACAGGAATTGCTATAGGTGAGTGTATTGCGAAAGCTCTATCTGATCGAAAGGGAATATCTCGATATGCACATTTTTATATTCCAATGGATGAAACATTGTCTAGAGTATCTCTAGATTTATCAAATCGTCCTTATTTAATATGGAATGTTGAGTTTTCTGCTGCAAAAATAACATCATCGCAAGGAGATTTTGATACGGAATTATTTAAAGAATGGTTTCAAGCATTTTCACAGGCAAGTGGAACTACCCTGCATGTTGAAAATTTATATGGAGTAAATAACCATCATATTATTGAGTCTTGTTTTAAAGCTCTGGCTAGAAGTTTAAGAAAAGCTATTTCTATTGATGATAGACAATCTAATGTTGTTCCTTCAACTAAAGGTCAACTCTAGGAATGGTCAAAGAAGGTATCAAGCTTTCACCTTTTAAATTAATAAATCAAAATGGTGAAATCATTAGATTTCCAAATAAAAAAGTATCTATATTATTTTTTTATCCTAAAGCAAATACTCCCGGTTGTACCAAAGAAGTAGTTGAGTTTGAATCAAATTTAAAAAAGATTAAAAAATTAAATGCTTGTGTTTATGGTGTCTCTAAAGATTCTATCAAACGACAAAAAAATTTTTCTGATAAATTTAATATTTCACTAGATTTATTATCAGATGAAAATAACGATATAAGTGAAAAGTTTGGTGTCTGGGTGAAAAAGAGTATGTATGGTCGAACATTCTTTGGAATTGAAAGGTCAACTTTTGTTTTAGGAAAAAATATGAAAATTTTAAAAGAGTGGAGAAAAGTTAAAGTTAGAGACCATGTTTTAGAAGTAATGTCTTTTTTAAAATCGATATGATGAAATTAGTAATAATAAACTACGGTTCAGGAAATCTACATTCAGTTCATAAATCTTTTGAAACTGTAAATCAGAGCATGGGGAATCCATATGAAATTTTAGTCTCAAGTAGTGCAAATGAAATTAGTCAATCTGATAAAATTGTCTTACCAGGTGTTGGAGCATTTGGGGAGTGTAAGAATGCACTAATGAGTTATGATGGACTTTTAACATCATTAGAAGATGTTGTAATTAATAAGAAAATTCCATTTATGGGAATCTGTGTTGGAATGCAATTACTGGCGGATCAGTCATCAGAATTTGAAATTAATGAGGGTTTAAAATGGATTTCGGGCGAGGTTGTTAAATTAGAATCCAATAAAAATTTTCCTATACCACATATGGGATGGAATGAAATTGAATTTATCGACCATCCTTTATTTACTGGTTGTTCTCAAAAAAGTGATTTTTACTTTGTACACAGTTATTATTTTAAATTACAGAATAAAGATAATTTGCTTGCAACTACCAAATACCCAAACGAATTAACCGCTGCAGTTATTAAAGAGAATATCTTTGGAACTCAATTTCACCCAGAAAAGAGTCACTCAAATGGTATGAAGGTGATAAAGAATTTTTTAAACTGGAGACCATAATGATTTTATTTCCAGCAATAGATTTAAAAGATGGTAAATGTGTTAGATTGACTCAAGGAGACTTCAATAAATCAACTGTTTACAATTCTTCTCCGATTGATCAAGCAAAAATATTTGAAGACCTTGGAGTTGAGTGGTTGCACTGTGTAGATTTAGATGGTGCTTTACATGGAGTGTCAAAAAATCTAAAATTTATTGAACAAATCGCTAATGAAACAAACCTCAAAATTCAAATTGGTGGAGGCATTAGAACGATGGAAAAAGTAAGATTATTAATTGATCTTGGGGTATCTAATCTTATTCTTGGTACGGCTGTTTTTAAAGATAGAGAGTTTTTTGATGAAACGGTAAATTTATACCCAAAATCAATTTCAATAGCTTTAGATATAAAAAATAATCAAATAGCAACTCAGGGTTGGAGTGAAGTTCATGAAATAGATTTAATTTCTTTTCTGACTTCATTAAATAATATGAAAATAAATTCTATTATTTGTACAGATATAGAGCGTGATGGTATGAAGAAGGGTATCAATCATGATATGCTTCTTGAAGTCATGAAACACACAACCATCCCTCTTGTTGCTTCTGGTGGTGTTTCGTCTCTTTCAGATATTGAAGAGCTCAAAAAACGAAATTATGAATTTGTGAAAGGTGTTATTGTAGGAAAGGCTATCTACGATAAAAATCTTGAAGTTCAAGATGTATTAAAATTATTAAGTTAAAATGTTAAAGAAAAGAATTATACCATGTCTAGATGTAAACAACGGAAGAGTTGTTAAAGGCGTAAATTTTATAAATTTAATAGATGCAGGTGACCCTGTTGAACAAGCTATAATTTATAATGAAGAAGGTGCAGATGAGTTGTGCTTTCTGGACATTACTGCATCAAGTGATAATAGATCAACACTATTTGATGTAGTCAAAAAAACGGCTGAAAACTGCTTTATACCTCTTACAGTTGGGGGAGGGGTACGAACCTTGGATGATATATCAACACTTCTTCACTCAGGTGCAGATAAAATATCCGTTAATACAACGGCTGTAGATAATAGATCTTTTGTCAGTAGCGCAGCTAACAAATTTGGCTCATCAACAATAGTCATAGCGGTTGATGCAAAAAAAGATAAGAATAATCGATGGAAAGTTTTTACTCATGGCGGCCGAAACGAAACTAATATTGATGCAATTGATTATTGTATGGAGGTAGCTGAACTAGGTGCTGGTGAAATTTTGCTAACTTCTATGGACAAGGACGGGACTAAATCTGGTTTCGATAATGAACTTCTAAATAAGATCACAACTAAAATAAGTATTCCAGTGATTGCTTCAGGAGGTGTAGGCACATTAGAGCATATGTACGAAGGCGTAGTGGAAGGTGGAGCGAGCGCTCTATTAGCAGCATCGATTTTTCATTTTGGTGAATATAGAATTCAAGATGTAAAAAGATATCTTGCTGATAAAAAAATACCAGTTAGGATTTAATTATGAAAGGTTATTGGATTGTAAAAGCAAACACAGTTAATGCTGAGAAACAAAAAGACTATGCTTCTTTAGCTTCAAAAGCTGTTGAGAAATTTGGAGGAAAATATCTTGTTAGAGGTGGTCAAAGTTTAAACAAAGAAGGATCAATATTTGAAAGAAACGTGGTAGTTGAATTTGATACTTATGAAATTGCAAAGCAAGCTTATGAAAGTGAAGAATATGAGTATGCAAAAAAAATTTTAGGAGATGAGAAAGATAGAATTTTTGCAATTGTTGAAGGTACATAGATATGAGTGAGAAAGTTCAAGTATTAATAAGATTATTTGAGACTATTATTAATCGCTCTAATGATGATCCAAATAATTCTTATACCGCCCAGTTACTTTCTGAAGGCCAAGAGAAATGTATTGCAAAATTAAAAGAAGAAGCTCTTGAAACTGTAGAGGCTGCTGAGAACAATAATATTAATCAAATTATTTACGAGTCAGCTGACTTAATTTATCACCTGCTAGTGCTTTGGAAAAAATTTGAAATCTCTCCCGATCAAATTTATGATGAATTATCGAGTAGAGAAGGTAAGACAGGAATTAGAAAATAATGAGTTATGATGATCAAAATATTTTTGCAAAAATTATAAGTGGCGAAATACCATGTGATAAAATCTATGAAAGTGAATTCACAATTGTATTTGAGGATATTAGACCTCAAGCTCCATCACATGTTTTGATTATTCCAAGAGGAAAATATAGAGATATTAACGATTTTAGTAAGAATGCTAATAATGATGAGATTTTAGATTTAAATAAGTCTATCTCTATAGTTGCAGATAAATTAGGAGTTAGTGAAGATGCTGGAGGAGGCGGATATAGATTGATAACTAATGCAGGAAAAGACTCTCATCAAGAAGTTCCCCATTTACATTTCCATCTAGTAGCTGGAAAACCACTAGGACCTTTATTAGTTGAATGAAATATAGAACCAAAAAAATAAAAGTTGTCGTTACTGGTGCAACTGGTCGCATGGGACAAATGCTTGTTCAGCAAATTTTAGTAGATAAAAAACTTTCTTTATTTGGCGCTACAGAAAGGCCAAATCATAAAAAAATAGGATTTGATATTGGTGATATTATTAAGTCAAAAAAAACAGGTGTCATTATTACAGATGATTTTATCCCTCTTTTTGCAAAGGCTGATGCAGTAATTGATTTTTCATTACCTAAAGCAACAGTCGTACATTCAAAATATGCTGCCCAAGCAAGAATAATACATGTTATAGGAACAACAGGATTTTCTGACTCAGAAATTAAAAAAATAAGTTACGCAGCTCAGCATGCGACAATTATAAAATCTGGAAACATGAGTATCGGAGTAAATATTTTAGAAAAATTAGTTTTTGAAGTAAGCAAGTCATTATCTGAAGAATTTCAAATTCAGATAAATGAGGTCCACCACAAACATAAAATTGATGCCCCATCTGGAACAGCTTTGATGTTAGGTCAGGCTATAGCTAGTAGTAAAAACAAAAAATTAAAAAAAATAAAACAAAAATCTAAAATAAATACTCAAGGAAAAATTAAAAAAGATAAAATTGTTTTTTCATCATTTAGAAAAGGAAATGTTGTTGGTAATCATGATGTAGTTTTTTCAAGTAACGATGAAACGATTAAGTTAAGTCATAAAGCTTTAAATAGAAATATTTTTGCATCAGGTGCTCTACAGGCGGTGAAATGGGGCATAGGTAAAGAACCTGGACTTTATTCGATGGCAGATGTGTTGAGTCTCTAAATAAAATTAAGAATGAATAAAAACGAGAGAGTCAAAGTAATAATGAAGACTCTTAATAAGTTGTATCCTAAAATACCAATACCTTTAAAGCATAAAAATAATTTTGAACTTTTAATAGCAGTTTTACTGAGTGCACAATGTACGGACGAAAGAGTAAATACTGTTACTCCAAAACTTTTTTCTAAAGCTAATAACCCCCATAAAATGATCAGTTTATCTGAAAGAGAAATATATAATATTGTAAGACCTTGTGGCCTTGCTCCTCAAAAATCAAAAGCAATTTATAATTTATCTAGAATTCTTATTGAAGAATTCAGAGGCAAAATACCTCAAAATTATGAAGATTTGGAGAAATTACCAGGAGTGGGTCATAAAACTGCAAGCGTAGTTATGTCTCAAGGCTTTGGATATCCAGCTTTTCCTGTTGATACTCATATTCATCGACTTGCACAAAGATGGAAGTTAACTAGTGGTAAAAATGTAAGACAAACAGAAAAAGACCTAAAGAGATTATTTCCAGAGTCAGCATGGAATAAACTTCATCTTCAAATAATTTATTATGGTAGAGAGTTTTGTAAAGCTAGAAGCTGCTTTGGGCTTGAATGTGAAATTTGCTATTCATGTTTTCCCAGAAGAAAAAAAGCAATTAAAACTCTAAAAGCTTAAACAATCTAATTAATATACTTTATATAAAAATTAGTAACTGATAAGCTTTGTCATGAATTCTAAAGTTGCTTTAATAATAGGTGCAGGTACTAGCCTTGGATCATCAATAACAAAAGTTTTTGCTGATGATAATTTCACAGTTGTACCTGTTAGACGTGAAGGAGAAAAACTTAAGCCCTTAGAAGAGGAAATTAATTCAAAAGGAGGAAAATGTTTTTCATTTAGTCTTGATGCTAGAAAAGAAGATGAAGTGCAAAACTTTATTGAAAGAGTTGAACTAGAGATTGGTGAAATCGAAATAGCGATCTATAACATTGGAGCTAATATCAGGTATAATTTAACTGAAACTTCCTCAAAAAAATATTTTAAAGTATGGGAAATGGCAACATTTGGAGCATTTTTAATGGGGCGAGAGGTTGCTAAAAATATGATCAAAAGAAAAAGAGGAACAATAATATTTACTGGAGCAACTGCAAGCATTAGAGGAGGCGATGGCTTTTCTGCTTTTGCAGGTGCCAAAAATGCAAAAAGAGCTCTTGCTCAAAGTATGGCGCGTGAGTTAGGGCCCAAAGGGATTCATGTTGCTCATATTATTATTGATGGAGCAATTGATACTCCATGGGTCAATGAATTATTCCCAGAATTTGTAAAACAAAAAAAAGATATTGATGGTCTAATGAACCCAGATGATATAGCTTCAAACTATCTGTGGATTCACAATCAACCTAGAAATGCATGGACACATGAATTAGATTTAAGACCTTGGGTAGAAAAATGGTAAATAAAGAATTTGGTATCACCGGCATTGGAAATTCAATTGTAGATATTATTGTTCAGGTTGAAGATGATTTTCTCTTAGAACATAATCTGAGAAAAGGAATGATGTCCTTGGTAGATCTAGACGGAATTCAAAATCTTGAAAAAAAATTTAAAATAGAAACAACAGTTTCTGGTGGTTCAGTTGCAAACTCTATTGTTTGTATGTCTCAAAATGAAATTAATTCTGCATTTATAGGAAAGGTTGCCGATGATGATCTTGGTTCAGCATTTATAAATGGTCTTAATAAAGAAGGTGTTCAATTTGGATCATCTCAATTTAGTGATACTGAAAAGACAGGTCGATGCATTGTAATGGTTTCAAAAGATGCTCAACGAACTATGAGTACCTATTTAGGAATTTCTCAGAAGTTAAACGAGAAGGATATCAATGAAGATCTAATCAAAAAGTCAAAAATTCTCTATTTAGAGGGATATCTTTGGGATTTAGATGATGCTCAAAGTGCTATAAGAAAATCAATTTCTATAGCAAAAGTAAATGGAACCAAGATAGCCTTTAGTGTTTCAGATGTTTTTTGTATAGAGAGATTTAAAGAAAGTTTCTTAGAAATTATCAAGAATGATTGCGATATCGTTTTTGCTAATGAAGAAGAAATCAAAGCACTTACAGGAGGTTCAAATATAGATGAAGACTTAAATACATTAATGAATGAAGATAAAATATTAGCTATTACAAAAGGTGAACAAGGAGCTTTAATTATTTCTCAAAATAATAAATATGAAATAAGTTCTGAAAAAATTGATAATTTAGTCGATACCACAGGTGCGGGAGATATATTTGCTGCAGGTTTTTTAGAATATTTAATCAAAAACTATGAAATTCAAGAATGTGGCAAAAGAGGAATACAACTTGCATCAAAAATCATACAACAATACGGCGCAAGATTTTAATTAAAGGTTATTATTTTTCCATTTAGAAAATTCTATTGGTTCAAAATTAATTTTTGAGTTTACAAACCAAGTTTCAAAAATTTTATTTTTTTTATTTTTAGGGTAGATATTATTTACAGCTATTTTGTATCCTTTAGGTATCAAATATTCTGATGCTAATTTGTGGTAACTCACATCACTTGTATAATCATCATGTTCAAAAGATATAAAATCGAAACTTAAACCCTCTTTTAGAATTTTTTTAAGAGCTTCAAATGTTTTATCTTTAGGATCAATATCACAGGAAAGATAATTTAAATGTAATGGTAAGTTATTTTCTTCAAGCGCAGTCTTATAATCAAATTTTAAAGCATCCTCAAAATAAATTCTATTCTTTCTTTCCTTGCAAGAACTCCATAATGATCGAAATTCTTTTTTAAACTCAATAGTGATACCTCTCCAGTTATTTTGTGTTTCAAGTATATAAGTATTTGAGTCAAGTTTTGGTTTAAAACCACCAACTTCTAAATAAGTACCATTCTTACCAATTAAATTAAGAGCAAATATATCTTGACCAGCTTCTGAATATTCAAATCGCTTAAGAAAAAATTTCCTAAAAGATTTTCTAAGCATCAATTTACTCTTCTGATATTTGAACTATAAGCTTTCCATGGTTTTCACCTGCGAATAACTTCTTAATTGCACTTGAAGCATTTTCTAATCCTGGAACTATATCATTTTTATATTTAATCTTTCCTTCAACAATCCACTTTCCTAGATCTTGGAAAGCTTCCATAGCCCTTTTCTGATAATCAAAAATAATAAATCCTTGAAGTTTAATTCGTTTTATTAATAAATGTCCCCAAGCAGGACCTGGAACAAGAGATTCAGAGTTATATCCCGAAATCAATCCACACAGAGATATTCGACTCTTTATATTCATTCTGGTAAGAACAGCCTCAGTAATTTTACCACCCACATTTTCGAAATATATATCTATCCCATCTGGACATAATTCTTTTAATCTAGCTCTTACATCCTCTGTTTTATAATTAATTGTACCATCAATATTTAATTCATTTTTAAGCCAATTACATTTTTCATCTGATCCAGAAATACCAATAACTCTACATCCTTTTATTTTACCAATTTGACAAACTATTGATCCAACCGCACCAGCTGCGGCAGACACTACAAGAGTCTCACCTTCTTGAGGATCAGTAATATCTAAGAGGCCAAAGTATGCCGTCATTCCAGTCATGCCCATTACGCTCATAAATGCACTTAGTTCAAAACCAGTGTTTTGGGGTATTTTTTGGACACCTTTACCTGAAGAAATACTGTAATTTTGCCATCCTCCCATCGAATTTACATAGTCACCAACTTGAAATTTTTCATTATTTGATTTTTCAATAATTCCAATTGTACCACCTCTCATGATATCACCTATTTTCATAGCATCTACATATGAAGCTTGACCACTCATCCATCCTCTATTTGCTGGGTCTAGAGATAGATAAATGTTTCTTATCAAAATTTCTTGTTCGCCTATTTCACGTAAATTAGATTCTTCTAGAACAAGATCAGTATCTGCAATATCGCCTCTAGGAAAACTTTTTAGTATCCATTGTTTATTAATCATGTGGTCCCCTTTTTATTTTTTTGCTGTTAGTTGATTTGTTCTTGCTCCAGGCATATCAACTATTACACCCGTCGATGAAGCTGTAACAACTGTTTTACCATTTTGAACTAATTTTCCTTCTAAAAAAACTAAATTCTTGCCAGCTTTAACAATTTTTCCATATCCGTTAGCATTACCAGGTCTTGTAGGATATAAGAAATTCGTTTTCATTTCTATTGTTGGTGGTCGTTTTGTAAAATGAGATTTCATTATGAAGGCTAGTGCCATTGTATCATCAATCATTCCTGATAATAATCCCCCTTGTACGTCACCAGTTGGATTACAAAATTTTTTATTGATGTCGAATAGAAATTCAGCAGTACCTTCTTCAGTATTAAGTGCAATACATTTCATGTCATATAATGATGTAAAGCTTTCATTCTTATTATAAAGCTCTAGTATTTCTTGATCAGAGATTTTATTCATAATTAAATTTTATTTATTACTCCAAAATTTTTTTGCTTTCTTAAAAAAAGCACTTTTAAGAGGGCTGTCCTTATCATCTTCAATTTCTTTAAAAGATTTTAATATTTCTATTTGTTTCTTTGATAAATTAATAGGTGTTTCAACTTTTGCTTGAATATATAAATCCCCGATACCACCATTTCTAACATTTGGCATCCCTTTTGATTTGAGTCTAAATTGATCTCCAGTTTGAGTTCCCTCAGGAATCTTAAGCCTAGCTTTCCCTCCATCAATTGTGGGTAATTCAATGCTTCCACCAATAGTTGCATCAATCATTGAAATAGGAATTTCTGCAAAAAGATGATTTTCCTCCCTGGAAAAAATTTCATGTTCGTTAACATTTACAAAAATATAAAGATCACCCTGTTGTCCTCCGTTTGGTCCTGCCTCTCCTTCACCAGAAAGACGAATCCTCGATCCATCATCAACTCCTTTGGGAATAGTAACCATTAGACTTTTTGTTTTTTGCGTACGGCCAGCACCTCTACAACTTTTACATGGGTCAGAAATCATTGAACCAGATCCTTGGCATTGAGGGCATGTCTGCTGGATTGAGAAGAAGCCTTGTTGAGATCGTACTTGTCCAGCACCACCACAAACATTGCATGTTATTGGACTACTACCTTTAGCAGCTCCTGAGCCTGCACAATCATCACATTTTACTTGAGTGGGTATTTTTACTTTGAATTTTTTACCAAGGTACGCTTCTTCTAAATTTATTGATATATCATATCTTAAATCTGAACCACGATTATTGGATTTACGTCTCCTTCCACCTCCACCAAAAAAAGATGAGTCTCCAAAAAAGTCCTCAAAAATATCAGAGAACTGAGATGAGGAGAAATCAAATCCTCCACCTTGAGAGCTGCCTTCAACTGCTGAATGACCAAATTGATCATAAGCAGATCTCTTTTCTTTATCATAAAGAATTGAATAGGCTTCGCTAGCTTCTTTGAATTTTGCTTCAGCTTCAGAGTCACCTTGATTCCTGTCAGGGTGATATTTCATTGCAAGCTTTCTATAAGCTTTTTTTATTTCTGATTCATCTGCTGATTTATTGACACCAAGAACTTCATAGTAATCTCTTTTGGACATTTGCTATCAGTTTCTAGGCTTGTTTGGTATCGTCTTCTTTTACTTCCTCAAACTCTGCATCAACAACTTTTTCATTTTTACCATCTGAATCTGCGGCAGCCTGTTCACCACTACCTTCCGGTGATCCCTCAGCCTGTTGAGCTTTATACATTGCCTCTCCAAGCTTCATAGATGATTGTGTTAAGGCTTCTAATCCAGATTTTATTTTTTCTAAATCATCACTTTCCATTGCTTCTTTCAGTGACTTGATATCATTCTCGATAGCCGCTTTTTCATCAGCTGAAACTTTATCTCCAAACTCTTTCATGTTTTTTTCAGCAGAATGTATCATTGAATCTGCTTGATTTTTAGTATCGATAGCTTCACGTTTTTGCTTATCAGACTCTGCATTGGCTTCAGCGTCTTTAACCATTTTCTCAATTTCTTCATCTGAAAGACCTCCAGAAGCTTGAATAGTAATTTTTTGCTCTTTGCCAGTACCCTTATCTTTTGCAGAAACATTTACAATTCCATTTGCATCAATATCAAAAGTTACTTCAATCTGTGGAACCCCTCTTGGTGCAGATGGTATTCCTTCTAAATTAAAGTTTCCAAGCTGTTTATTATCAGCAGCTATTTCCCGTTCACCTTGGACAACTCTAATAGTAACAGCAGATTGATTATCCTCAGCAGTTGAGAAAGTTTGACTCTTTTTTGTAGGTATAGTTGTATTTTTATCGATTAGTTTTGTTGAAACACCACCTAGTGTTTCAATTCCTAATGACAAAGGAGTAACGTCTAATAGTAATACATCTTTCACATCACCTTGAAGAATTCCTGCTTGAATTGCTGCTCCCATAGCAACTACTTCATCGGGGTTAACACCCTTGTTGGGTTCTTTTCCAAAGAAGTTTTTAACAGTCTCAATAACTTTAGGCATTCTTGTCATCCCACCAACAAGAACAATTTCATCAATTTCACCGGCACTCATACCAGCATCTTTTAATGCTGCTTCACATGGGCCAATAGTTTTTTGAACTAGATCATCAACCAAAGTTTCCAACTTTGATCTTGTAACTTTTATATTCAAATGTTTTGGACCTGATTGATCAGCGGTAATAAATGGTAAATTAATTTCTGTCTGTGGAGTTGAAGATAATTCAATTTTGGCCTTCTCAGCGGCTTCTTTAAGTCTTTGTAAAGCAAGTTTATCCTGAGTTAAGTCAATGCTATTTTCTTTTTTAAATTCCGAAGCAAGGTACTCTAATATTCTAGCATCAAAATCTTCACCACCAAGGAAAGTATCACCGTTAGTAGACTTAACTTCAAAAACACCATCACCGATCTCAAGAATGGAGACATCAAATGTACCTCCACCTAAGTCATATACAGCAATAGTTTTACCGTCTTTTTTATCGAGTCCATATGCAAGAGCAGCTGCAGTAGGCTCATTAACAATTCTTTCAACTTCAAGGCCAGCAATTTTACCGGCATCCTTAGTTGCTTGTCTTTGTGCATCATTAAAATAGGCTGGAACAGTAATTACAGCCTTATCAACTTTTTCACCGAGATATCTTTCAGCATCTTCTTTTAATTTCTGAAGTATGAATGCTGAAATTTGAGATGGAGAATATTTTTCGTTATTCGCCTCTACCCAAGCATCACCACTTTCAGCCTTAATAATTTTAAACGGAACCATTTCAGCATCTTTTTGGACTGTTGGATCATTGAATGATCTACCAATAAGTCTTTTGATGGCAAATAGAGTATTTTCAGGATTTGTAACACCTTGTCTTTTTGCAGGTTGTCCAACCATTTTTTCTGAGTTTTCGTCAAACCCTACGATTGATGGCGTTGTTCTTGCACCTTCAGAGTTTTCAATTACTTTAGAATTCTTTCCATCCATAATTGAAATACAACAATTTGTTGTACCTAAATCTATCCCAATAACCTTACTCATATTTGATCCTTAATATTGTTTGACTTATATATAGGTAGTACATATCTGCACTACAACCCCCATTAGACACAAAATTAAAAGAAAATTTGATATAAAAAAAACAACTATATTATTGAAAAAATTAGCTTTTTTTTGACTTGAAAACTCCTACCATTGCAGGCCTTAAAAGTCTGTCACCAATTGTATACCCATCTTGTATTACTTCTGAAATTTTTCCAGACTCGGAAACCTTACCTTCAACTTCAAACATTGCCTGATGTAAATTTGGGTCAAATGGCTCATTTATAGTATTAATCTTATTAATCTTAAATTTTTCTAATGAGCCGATTAATTGTTTTTCTGTAAGTTCAATTCCTTCTACAAAAGTGGATAGAGCGTTTTTATCTTCTTTTTTATCCTCAATTGACTTGATGGCTCTTTGCAGATTATCAACAACAGCGAGTATTTCTTTAGCAAAATTAGAAACTATATAATTTCCTAGATCTTCTTTTTCTCTTTCTAATCTTCTTCTTAAGTTTTCACTGTCCGCAAGGGTTCTGAGGACTTGTTCTTGAGCTTCGGCAAGTTTTTCTTCAATAGATTTTTCTTCACTTAGATTTTCATTTTTATTATTGCTGTCATTGTCATTAATCATTTTTTCTTGATCAAGATCAGACATTTCTTTATCTAATTTTTTTTTATCTTTTTCGTTTTTTTTATCTTTTTTTGTCATAGGGAGAAAATATATTTTTTAATTCAATTAACATGTAATGATCTATATAATTTTCGTCAATAGGTGAAAAAAATGTTTTTAATAAATCAATGAGAAAAAATAGAAAAATAAATGAGTTAAGGAAAATAGAGATAATTCCTAATTTTTCACCAAATGCTGAAGGTTCATGTTTGATTAAGTGTGGAGAAACTCACGTTCTTTGTAACGCTTCAGTAGATGAAAATATACCACGCTGGTTGAAAGGACAAGATAGAGGGTGGATTACTGCTGAATATGGAATGTTACCAAGATCGACTCTAGATAGAATGAATAGAGAGTCAAAGCTTGGAAGGCAATCAGGTAGAACTCAAGAAATTCAGAGGCTTATTGGTCGATCATTAAGATCAGTTACGGATCTACATAAGTTAAAAAATTATCAAGTCATTATTGATTGTGATGTTTTGCAAGCTGATGGTGGAACACGAACTGCTGCTATAACGGGCGCATTTGTAGCTCTAAAACTGTGTATTAATAAATTAATTGAACAAAAAAAGATTAAATCTGATCCAATAATTGAAAGTTTAGCAGCTATTAGTTGTGGTGTAATTGAAAATGAAACTTATCTTGATCTTGATTATAGTGAAGATCTAGGCGCTGAAGTAGATGCAAATTTTGTAATTACAGAAAATGAAAAATTAGTTGAGATACAGATGACTTCTGAAGAAAAGTTATGTAGTGAAGATAATTTTCAACAAATGTTAACCATAGCAAAAGTTGGTATAAAGCAATTAATAGAGATACAAAAAAATATACTTTTTAAGTAATCAAATATGAAAGAAATTGTAATAGCCTCGCATAATGATGGAAAAGTAGAGGAAATAAGAGGTCTTTTAAAAAAATATAAATTTCGGATTTATTCGCTTAAAAAATTTTCAAATATTGAGCCAAGAGAGAATGGTAAAACTTTTATAGAAAACTCGGTTATCAAAGCTGTAAGTGCTCTAAAAATTACTGGATTACCTTCTATTTCAGATGATAGTGGCCTATGTATTCCTGCATTAAATAACGATCCTGGCATTTACTCAGCTAGGTGGGCTGGTAAAGGAAAAAATTTTGATTTAGCCGCAAAAAAAATTGAAAAAAAATTATTTGAAAAATATGGAAATAAACAAAAATTATTTAAAGCCTTCTTTTGTTGTGCACTAACTATTGCATTGCCTGATGGAACAATAAAGTCATTTGAAGGAAAAGTCTTTGGAAGATTACAGTTCCCACCTAAAGGAGATAATGGCTTTGGATATGATCCAATATTTATTCCAAGAAGATATAAGAAAACTTTTGGAGAAATGAAGTACTCATTTAAAGAAAAGATTAGCCATAGGCAGAAAGCCTTTGAAAAATTACAAAATTTCATTGCTAAACTTTAATTTTTTATCTTTATAATCTTTTCGTTTTTAATTCTGTATAGTGCTAGCTTTCTCTCTACTACTCCGTCCTCTTTGAACTTAAACATTCCAGTTAGTCCACTAAAGCCCATTTCACTTAAAATATTTGCCTTATTTATTTTAAGATTCTGATTATTTAAACTTGAAATAATTCCAACCGCATCGAAACCGTATATTGCAATTGGATGAGGAACTTCATTATATAAAGTTTGATAAAGGTCGTTGAATATTTTTGTTTTATCTTTTTCTAATGAGACAAAAATAGAGTTATTTAATCCAGGTTCTTTTATTATTGCATCCTTGTTCCAAAGCGAAGTTCCAAAATATTGAATTTTTTTTGGGTCTACGTCATAATACGGCAGCGTTGAACTTAAAAGAGATAATTGTTGAAAGTTCTCTACTGCAATATAAAGAGAGTCAAACTCTAAGTCCCCATATGTATCATTTCTTTGCAAAACTTTGATTTCTTTTTTTGATTTTTCTGAATTTTCTTTTTTTAGTAATTCTATTTTATCTAACAAATTTTGACTTCTATTTTCGTAATCAGATATTAGTTTAGCAACTTCATAGAAATCAGGATTTTTTGGATCAAAAAAAACTTTAGATAAAATACTTATGTCTTTATTTAATGTCGAATATTCAAAATGTTGAATGATAGTATTACCGTAAATATTTTCAGGTGCAATAATTGCAAACCTTTTCAAATTATTATTTTCTGCATAATTAATTATTGATTGAATTTCATCTCTTAGTGTTAGCCCACTGATAAAGATATTTTCATTTGCGATATTTAAATTATTAGAAAATGTTATAGTTTGAATCTTATAATCTGAAGAGAGAGATTTTAGTTCATTAACTTTATCAGAGAAAACTGGACCAAGAATAATATCAATATTCAAATCCAAAAATTCGTAATATGCTTTTGTTACACCTTCAATAGATGATGTATCCCTAATAAAAATTTTAATATTTTTATTTTGTGTTTTATAGAGGGCAAGATGTATAGCATTTAACAGAGACTTTCCTATTCTATAATTCTGTCCTTTCATGGGCAGTAATAGACCAACTCTTATTTCTTCATTTTCCTCAAATTCTGTTTTTGCGATAGGAAAATCACTTAATGTTTTTTCAATATTAGAGTTATTATTTAAGACTTTTGTTGTAGATTGGGTTGTTTGACAACTTAAGATAATCAAAGAACTAAATAGTATAAGGTAAAGAGTTTTTGTTATTTTCTTTTTTATATGAGTAAGAAATTTGACTACGAATATATTCATGAGCTTTTAAATAATTCAAGTATTGAAGCAGGATTATATATTATTGCAACTCCTATAGGAAATTTGTCTGATATTACTATAAGAGCTCTCAATATTCTTGCCTCATCAAAATTGGTTTATTGTGAAGACACACGTGTAAGTAAAAAATTAACTTCAAAATATGGTATAAATTGTAAATTAAAGCCTTTCCATAAATTTAATTCAAAATCCTTAATACCTGAAATAATTAGAAAGTTGGAAAATAATGAAATAATTTCACTTATTTCTGATGCTGGAACTCCTCTAATCTCCGACCCTGGTAGTGATTTGATAAATAAATGCATAGAGAGAAATATTCAATTTTATTCAATTCCGGGCGCGTCATCCGTAATAGGTTCCCTTATTGCCTCTGGTATGCCAACAAATAATTTTACTTTTTTAGGATTTATTCCACGAATAAAAAAAGATAAAAAAATCTTTTTTGAAAAAATTAATTCATCTTTAGCTACTTCAATTTTTTATGAATCACCAAAGAGAGTAAAATCCTCAATTAATTTGTGTTGTGAAATTATTAAAAATAGAAAAATCTCTATTGTTCGAGAGCTAACAAAAAAAAATGAAGAAATTATTAACGGTGATATTATTTCCGTTAAAAAGTTATTAGATAAAAAACAAGCAATAAAAGGAGAAATAACAATAATTATTGAGCCCACTAAAGAAATAAGAAAAGAATACGATGATTTTTTTTTAATAAAAAAAATTGAGAAGGAATTAACTAAAAGTAAACCACTTTCTCAAATATCTACTGAAATTTCAGATACATATAATGTATCAAAGAGAAGAGTTTACCAGTTATGTCTTAACCTAAAAGATAAATTTTAAATCTATTTAGTTTTTAAGAACTGCTGTATATTTAGAACATGATAAAAATATTTATTTCTTTAAGTATATTACTTATCTATACGGGATGTGCTCAGGTAGCTGTTGGAGGAATTTCGAAGGGTGTACTGGTCGCAAAAGAAGAAAGATCAGTTGGTACATTTATTGATGATACTGTAATTACGGCTAGAATTAAAAATTTATACTTTAATAATAATGAGAAAATATTTTTTAATGTTGATGTAGAAGTGAATGAAGGACGTGTATTACTCACAGGCACGGTTGAAACAAGCGACATTCGTATAGAAGCTACAAAATTAGCTTGGGGCATTAGTGATGTTGTAACTGTCATTAACGAAATTCAGATTTCAGATAATGATAATATATTAGATTATGCTGATGACTTAGTAATTACTACTAAAATAAATGCCAAACTTCTTATCAATAAAGAAATTAATAATTTAAATTATAATATTGATACAGTTAACAAGATCGTTTATGTAATTGGGATTGCTCAAAATAAAAATGAGTTAGCAAATGTCATAGATATTATTAATAGTGTGTATGGTGTTAAAGAAGTTATCAATTATGTAAGATTAAAAGAAGACTCCATACAAAATGCTGGTTAGTTTTCAAATTGATCACCCAAACTCTCTAAACTATAGAACAGATAGTACATTGCCAATAATCTTAGAGTCTCAAAAAAGAGGTTTCAAAAATTATGTATTTCAACCTCATGATGTATTTATGAATAACAAGGGTATATTTGCTTACGCCAATCAAATTAAATTTAAATCTCAATCAATTAATAGCTTCATTATTTCAAACGAAAGAATTTTAAACTTAAATAATTGTAAGTTTTTGTTTATCCGTCAAGACCCACCCTTTGATATGAAGTATATTACTTCGTTACATTTGTTGGAGCTTTTAAGTAAAAAAGTAAGAATAGTGAACGATCCTAAAGGAATAAGAAATGCTCCTGAAAAAATCCTTATGCTACAATTTTCAAAAATAATTCCACCAACACTTATTACTAGATCACCAAATGAAATAAAAAATTTTCGAGTAAATATAGTTCATTAATTATTAAGCCTTTGTATGGAAATGGTGGTGAAAGTGTTTTTCTATTAGAAAAAAAAGATAAAAATTTTAATCAAATAGTTGAAAACTTTTTAAATAAAAGCTCAGAGCCTTTTATACTTCAAAAATTTATTCCTGAAATAAAAAAAGGTGATAAGCGAGTATTAATTGTTAATGGAAATCCTGTTGCAGCGGTTCAACGTATTCCAAAAAATAATGATATTAGATCTAATATTCATGTAGGTGGTACTGTAGTTAAAACTAAGCTAACTAAAAATGATTTAAAAATATGCGATGCTATTAAAGAAGAATTAATTAAAAATAAACTCTTCTTTGTTGGCATTGATATAATTGGTAATTATTTAACTGAAATAAATGTTACTTCCCCTACATGTATACAAGAAATAAAAAAACTTAGTAAGATAGACGTCTCAAGAAAAATTTGGGATGAACTTCTTTTATAATTTTTATGAGTTTTCAATCTTCAGTTCTTAATTTTTTTCTAAAAAAATTTGTAAAAAATACAAAGCCTTCTCCAGATGAGTATTCTTTTCAAGATATGAGGGATTTAATGAACGATAGCTTTGAAATGGGTGAAAAGAATTTTATTGAAAAACTAATCATTAAATCAACTTTTGCTAACAGAAGATCTAGCATTAAATCAACCGAAACAGTTTTAGATGGTATTCGAACTCTTAAAATAACGAGAGACGATAGTCAGAAAGAAAAATGTATTTTATACTTTCATGGTGGTGGATATATAGCTGGCTCTCCTGAGACTCATCTAAACCTACTTAAAGAAATATACAATAATTCAAAAATCACAATATATGCGATTGATTATTCTCTTTCTCCTGAAAATAAGTTTCCACTAGCGCTAAATGAAGCTGTAAGAAGTTATACTGCTTTGAGAGATTTGGGGTATCATGCAAATAATATTATTATTGGTGGAGACTCAGCAGGTGGAAATTTATCATTGGTTTGCACGCTTAAACTTCAGGAAAATAATCAAGAACTTCCGTCAAAACTTTTTTTTACTCTCTCCATGGACAGATTTAACTGCTTCGGGCAAAAGTATAGAGTCAAATTCGATTAGTGATCCATATCTTTCTTATGATGATTTTCAATTAACCAAAAAATCAATGAAAAAAGTTGCTGAGACTTGGTATGCCACGGGTCACAATACCACTGATAAATTTATCTCTCCACTATTTGCGGAATATAATAATTTTCCTGAGACATTGATACAGGTAAGCGATATTGAAGTTCTCCTTAGTGATTCAGTGGATCTCGAAAAAAAAATGTTATCAAGCAATAATAATGTTGTTCTTAGTATTTACAAAAATGTACCTCATGTATGGCAAATATTTGGATTTTTACCCGAGACTAAAGAAGCAATTAATGAGATAGGAAATTTCATTAATAATTAATTTAACTCTTAAAGGCAGCTAAGGCTGCAAGATTTACAACATCGGCAACATTCGCACCTAATGGAGCGATTTGTATTGGTTCGTTAAAACCTACTAGATAAGGTCCAACTAAATTTCCACCACCTAACTCTTGAAGTAACTTAGTTGATATACTTGCACTATGAATTGCAGGCATTATTAAAAGATTTGCAGGACCCGATAGTTTACAAAAGGGGTAAAGGTTTAATAAATTTTCATTTACAGCAACATTTGCTCCCATTTCTCCATCGTATTCAAAATTCACTTCTCTGTTATCCAATATCTTTATTGCGTCTCTTATATAGGCGGATCTCTCAGTAAAGGGTTTTCCAAAATTAGAATAAGATAATAAAGCTGCTCTTGGTTCTATTCCAAAAACTTCTCTCACAACTTCAGCGCTTTGATGAGTAATATCTGCAAGTTCTTGCGCATTCGGCATATCATGAACATTTGTATCAGCTACAAATATTGTTCGTCCATTACATAACATTACGGTTAGGCCCAAAATAGTTTTGTTGGGTATTGGATCTAAAACATATTCAATGCTCTCTAGCGATAATGCATAACTTCTATTAAGACCACAAATCATAGCATCAGCATCTTTTAAGGATACCATACATGCACCAAAAACATTTCTTTCTTTTTTTAATAAATCTAAACAGTCTTTTTTAAGAAAACCTTTACGCTGAAGTCTTTGATATATATGTTCTGCATATCTATCATGACTTGATTTATTTCTCGTGTTATGAATTTCCATTTGATCAAAGAAATCTAAACCGATACTGTTCATCTTATCTTTTATAATTTCTTCTCTACCAATTAAAATTGGAGTTCCCATTCCATTGTTTAAGAATATAGTTGCAGCTCTGATCATATCCTCTTCTTCACCTTCAGCAAAAATAACTCTTTTTGGATTTTCTTTTACATCTTGAAAAATACTTTGAAGCAGGCCTGCAGAGGGGTTTAATCTTGCGGAAAGCCTGTTTGTATATGACTCCATGTCTACTATTGCTTTTCTAGCTACACCTGAGTCCATGGCTGCCTTTGCTACAGCTGGCGGAACCTTACTTATAAGTCTTGGATCAAATGTTGATGGTATAATATAGTCTGGTCCATATTGAGGTCTTTTCCCTGGATATGCATTGGCCACTTCATCTGGAACATCTTCTTTAGCAAGTGATGCTATTGCTTTTGCAGCAGCAATTTTCATTTCTAAGTTAATTGTAGTTGCTCTAACATCTAGAGCACCTCTAAAAATGTATGGAAAACCTAGTACATTATTTACTTGGTTAGGATAATCTGATCGACCAGTTGCAATGATTGCATCAGGACGAATCTCTTTTACCATTTCTGGAAGTATTTCAGGTTCTGGATTCGCCATAGCAAATATGATTGGCTTATCATTCATGGACTCAACCATCTTTTGGGAAACAATTCCTCCTTTTGAAAGACCAAAAAAAATATCAGATTCTATTAGAGCTTCTTCTAATGTTCTTAACTTTGTTTTGATTGCATGAGCTGATTTCCATTGATTTAAATTTTCTTTTCTTTCAGAGTGAATAACTCCTTTGGTATCACACAAAATTGCATTTTCATGTGGCATTCCCATTGCTTTCAAGAGTTCTAAGCAGGCAATACCTGCAGCGCCAGCTCCATTTACAACAATTTTAGCAGTCTTAAGATCTTTTCCGACAAGGTCTAATGCATTAATAAGAGCAGCAGCAGAAATAATTGCTGTTCCGTGTTGATCATCATGAAAAATCGGAATATCCATGAGCTCTCTAAGAGTATCTTCGATTATAAAACACTCTGGTGCTTTTATGTCCTCAAGATTAATGCCTCCAAATGTAGGACCTAAATATTTTACTGAATTTATAAATTCATCCGCATCCTCAGTATCTATTTCTAAATCAATTGAATCTATATCTGCAAATCTTTTAAAAAGTACAGCTTTACCCTCCATAACGGGCTTAGATGCATGAGCACCTAAGTTTCCCAAACCTAATATTGCTGTACCATTTGATATAACCCCTACCAAATTACCTCTACTTGTATAGTCAAAGATAGTATCAACATTTTCAGCAATCGCATTTACAGGAGATGCAACGCCTGGCGAATAGGCAAGAGATAAATCTCTTTGAGTTTCAAGTGGTTTAGTAGCTTTTATTTCAATTTTACCTGGCTTGTTCTCAGAATGAAAAAGCAATGCTTCTTTCTCAGTAAAGTGATTTTCTTTATTATTTTTAGTCATATCTTCAATTTTGATTACTTATATAGGTTTTTATCTGCTATTCAAATTCAAAACCTATATAATGATTTTAATGTATGTTTTTCTCAATTTTATTTTTAAATATCAATAAATAAATGAAAATAATTAGGTCCTCTTTTACTTACTCAGCTTTTACTATGATTAGTAGAGTTGCGGGTTTCGTCAGGGATATAGTTTTTGCTAACTATCTTGGCTCTGGGGTCATAGCAGATGTATTTTATGTAGCTTTTAGATTTCCTAATACATTTAGAAGAATTTTTTCAGAAGGAGCATTTAACTCAGCTTTTGTTCCAATATATTCAAAACTAATCAGTGAAGATAGGAATAAAGAAGCAAGTGAGTTTGCTGGTAACTCACTATTAATTTTACTCTCATCAACAATTTTATTAGTTGGAATAATTGAAATTTTTATGCCATCAATTTTAAAAATATTAGCACCAGGTTTTTATCAAGATCAAAATAAATTTGAAATGTTAATTACGTCAGCTAGAATTGTATTTCCATTTTTAATATTAGTTAGCATTGTTTCAATCCTATCTTCAATTCTAAATTCGCATGGTAAATTCGCATTATCAGCTGGTTTACCAGTGATATTAAATGTGATCTTATCTATTTCTGTCTTATTTGCAGCTTTTCACGATAATGATTATATTTTTTTGGATGTCTTGGGCAGTTATCATCTCAGGCATAATCCAAATATTTTTTTTAATTTTTGCTGTAAGAAAAAATAAAATTATCATCCAATTTTCTAAAAAATATCTGAGTGATCCCCTTATTAGATTTTATAAACTTTTTTTACCAAGTTTTTTATCTTCGGGTATTTTACAAATAAATATATTAATAGGAACTATTATTGCTTCGTATGAAACAGGTGCAGTTTCTTATCTTTATTATGCAGATCGCATCTATCAGCTTCCACTTGCTCTCATTGGTATTGCAATAGGTATTGTTTTACTTCCAAGTATTTCAAAAAAAAGTAAAAGAAGATAAAAAACAAGTATTAATAAAACAATTGAAAAAACTATAGTTTACTCAATGCTGCTAGCTATTCCTGCTTCAGTTGCATTATATGTATTGCCAGAAATAATTATCTCTTTTTTATTTGAAAGAGGTGCATTTGATACTATTTCTACTTATAACTCCTCAATGGCACTGAAAGTTTTTTCTTTGGGCCTGATAGCTTTTATTTTAGTGAAAATCCTGACGCCAATTTTTTTTGCAAATGAAAACTCTAAACTTCCATTAAATTTTTCAATAATTACTGTAATTTTAAATACATTTTTAAGTATCTTTTTATTCCTTGAGTTCGGTTTTTTGGGTATTGCAGCTGCAACTGTTATTTCAAGCTGGTTTAATGTCTTATTGCTATACATTTACTTATTTAAAAATAAATATTTTAGTCATTCAAATGAGTTTTTTTGCACCATTTTTTGTGATTTTAGCCGTCTCGTCTTTATTAGGACTTTATCTATTTGCTATCAAAAATGTTTACTTATCTCTTTCTTTTTCTAATTTTTTCTATGATGCCTTATTTTTTATAATAATTTTAATTTCTGGATTAGTAGTATTTTTTACAATGATAAGTTTTTATAAACCGTTTAATTATGTTAATTTAAAAAAACAAATTTTAAGTGATGAGTGAGAACAATATAGTTTTATCTGGAGTCCAGCCAACAGGCAATCTCCATCTTGGAAATTATTAGGTGCTATTAAAAATTTTGTTTCAATGCAGAAGGATTATGAATGTTTATTTTGTGTTGTTGACTTACATGCAATTACTGTTTTCCAAGACCCTAAAGAACTTAAAAATAATACTTATGAAATTGTTGCTTCGTATTTAGCTTCAGGAATAAATCAGGACGAGAGTATCATTTTTAATCAAAGCAAAGTTTCTTTTCACGCCGAACTTGCATGGGTTCTAAGTTGTGTTTGTCGAATAGGCTGGTTAAATAGAATGACCCAATTTAAAGAAAAGGCAGGAAAAGATAAAGAAAAAGCAAGTGCGGGCTTGTACACATATCCAATCTTAATGGCCTCTGATATTTTGCTATATAAAGCAACACATGTGCCAGTTGGGAATGATCAAAAGCAGCATCTTGAACTTACAAGAGATATTGCTCAAAAATTTAATAATGATTTTAATGTAGATAATTTTTTTCCTTTACCTGAACCTTTTATTGATCATGATATATCTAGGATAATGTCACTTAGGGATGGAATGTCCAAAATGAGTAAATCTGATCTATCTGATTATTCAAGAATTAACTTACAAGATGATAAAGATTTAATAATTAAAAAAATAAAAAAATCTAAAACAGCCGATACACTAATGCCATCAAGTTTAGACGAGGTAAACAAATTTCCAGAAATAAATAATTTATTAAATATCTTTACAGGTGTTACAGATAAAAATAAAAATGAATTAATCAATTTTTATAAAGGATTAAATTTTTCAGGCTTTAAATCAGATCTTGCTGATGCAATAGTTGATAAGATTTCACCAATTGGTAATGAAATTAGAAGATTAATGGATGATAAAAAATATTTAGATAATGTATTGAGTATAGGAAATGAAAAAGCTAAGTTAAAGGCATCAAAAACTATGTCTGAAATATATGATATTATTGGGTTTATAAATACATGAATCATAGATCAAAATTTTTAGTTATCGTTGATGGCACGGAAGAATTAGGTACTGCAATAAGATTCGCTGCAAAAAGGGCTCTTAGTACTAAAGGTGGAGTCGTCCTTCTTAATATAATTGAACATTCAGATCCACAACAATGGCAATCAGTAGAAGACATTATAATTCAAGAAGCTCGAAATGAAGCTGAAGAAAAACTAAAGAAATGGTCTAATATTATAAATGATATGACTGGGATAGTGCCTGAAATTATTATTAAAGAGGGTGTTGCAAGTGAGCAAATAATAAATTATCTGCAAGAAGATGAACAAATAAGGTTTTTGGTTCTTGCGGCTGCAGTAGGAGAAAATCCTGGACCTCTCGTTTCATTGCTTGCTGGTAAAAAATCTGGAGTATTGCCAGCACCCGTTGTAGTTATTCCATCTGGTATCACCGATGATTCGATTGATGATCTGGCATCTAGAGACTATTAAAAAAAAACAAGCATTTCATATATTTAACTAAAAAAAAACTACAACTCTTTAATTTTTTTTTATTCTAAATATATAAATAAAAAATATTATGTTTATACAAACAGAATCAACTCCGAATCCTAATTCGCTCAAATTTCTTTTTGATTTGGATCTAGATAATAAGTCATACGAGTTTTCAAGTATTGAAGAGTGCGGTAACTCTGATCTCGCCAAACTCTTAATTCAGATAAATGGAGTTGAAAAAGTTTTTCTTGGCCAAAATTTTATTTCAATAAATAAAAAAAATTATGATTGGGATCAGTTAAAGGCTCCAATTCTTACTATTATCTCTGACTATATATCATCGGGCAAAAGAATAATTAATAATACAAATCAAATTGATAAAATTGAAAGTATAGAATTTGATGAAAAAGATAAAAGTACTGTTGATCAAATTTGTGATGTTTTAAATGCAAAAGTTAAACCTGCTGTTGCAAAGGATGGTGGAGATATTGATTTTAAAAAATTTAAAGACGGAGTCGTCTATTTAAACTTACAAGGTAGCTGCGCTGGATGTCCAAGTTCCTCTATCACTTTGAAAAATGGTATTGAAAATCTTTTAAAACATTACGTCAGAGATGTTGTAGGAGTTGAGCAGTACAATGCATAAAACTTACCTTAATATTGCCCATTTTAAATTTTATATCTTATCTCTTTTCTGGTTTTTTTTCTCTTTTAATACTAATTTTAACAAATCAGTCATTTAATAAAATCGTAAAAAAACCAATAGCTTCTGTAAAGCCTTACTCCTCAATAGATGCTGATGATAATGAAATTAACAGAATAACAAAGCTATATGCTGCTGATGAACAAAAATTTTTAACCGTCGATCTTGTGAATGTTTTTAATAAAAATAATTACAATTATGAAACAGTTTTAAAGCATAAAAAAGTACCTAATTTATATATTTCAAACCTACCAGAAGATTTTTCCAAAATTGTCTCTTCATCTCAAAAAAAATCACTATTTGTTCGATCTATTTTACCTTTAATAGTTAAAGAAAATAATAGAATTACAGCTTTAAATAATAGGATTAAAAATTCAAAAAATAATTTCAGTAAAATTAATCGAAATGAAGCTGTGTGGCTTGGTAAAATGATGTCTAGTTACAAAGTAAAATCTAACGATATTAATGATCTAATTATAAAAGTTGATATTATTCCTGTCTCAATTGCTCTAGGACAAGCAGCAATAGAGTCTGGATGGGGAACATCGAGATTTGCTGTGGAGGGAAATGCTCTATACGGTCAATGGAGTTGGAAAACAGGTAGCGGTATAGTTCCTAAAGAAAGGGATGTAAACGAGGTTTATGAAATTAAATCATTTTTAAGTTTAAGTAATTCTGTTGCTTCATATATGAAGAATTTAAATACTCATCAAAACTATAAAAATTTTAGAATTAATAGAAAATTATTGCGGGAGCATAATATTCCAGTTTTAGGGTCATATCTATATCAGTATCTAGATAAGTATGCCGTTGATAGTAATTATTCAAACACATTAAAAAAAATAATGGATACCAATAAGTTTGAAGAACTTGAGAATGTTGAAATACAATTTATGGATATTGAACATTCTTTAATGAATCTTACTTGATAAGTATTTGGTGCCCAAACCAATACCACTCACCATTAAATTTTGATGTACAATTAATTCTTCTTCGACCTT
>CABYIR010000010.1 GCA_902518955.1 uncultured Pelagibacteraceae bacterium
CTATAATTAGGTGAAGATATTCTATAAACAATTGTCGAAATAATAATTATAACGCCAAAGATAATTAAAATACCCATGGTGATAACTGCAATTTTTAAAGATCTTAAATATTTTGGATTATCCTGCATATGAATAAAATGCATCATATTGAAGTAAATGTAAATGACTTGATTGGTGAAAGATTAGATAAATTCATCAGCTTGAAATCAAAAAATCAAAGTAGGTCTAAAATTAAACAATTAATTTTAGATAAAAATATTTTGGTAAATGGAAGCCCGAGCGAGCCTGATTATAAAATTGCTTTACACGATAAAATCATAATCAATAAGATAGAACTAAATAATTCAAAGCTGATTGGTGAGGATATTAAACTTGATATTATATATGAAGATAAGAATTTAATTATAATTAATAAACCGTCTGGCTTGGTAGTACATCCCGGTGCGGGAAATAAAACTGGGACTTTAGTTCAAGCAATTATCCATCATTCAAAAGGGGAACTCTCAGATGTTGGCAACAGTGAACGCCCTGGGATAGTTCATCGTATCGACAAAAATACAAGTGGATTAATCGTTGTTGCAAAAGATAACACAACTCACATTCATCTCTCAAAACAATTTTCCGATCATACTATTGATAGAGAATATCTTGCGCTTGTGTGGGGAAAAGTTATTCCTCGAGTTGGTAAAATAGAAAGCTTGATATCAAGGAGTAATCGAAATAGAAAAAAAATGATGTCTTCTATTATAAAGGGCAAAACAGCAATTACTCACTACAAGACAATCGATAGTTTTTTTGACCTCAAGGGAAATAATATTGCGACCTTATTATCATGTAAATTAGAAACGGGAAGAACTCATCAAATAAGAGTTCATTTAAGTGAACATGGTAATCCAATTATTGGAGACAAAGTTTATGGAAGAACGCCTTCAAGTAAAACTAAGTACCTTCAAAAAGATTTAATTAAAATAATCGACAGTTTAGATGGGCAATGTCTTCATGCTCAATCACTTGGATTTATCCATCCAAAAACAGAAAAAAATCATATTTATCAATGTGATATGCCTAAAAACTTGAGAAATTTGATTGATTCCTTTAAAAAAAAGGCTGTTGAAAAATAAGCTCTATAACCCCATATATTAATCATGTCTGAAAAGAACACACTACCAGTACTCTCGAATGAAGGAAGCTTAAACCATTACCTGCAGCAAATTAAGAAATTTCCAATGCTTACCGAGAAACAAGAAGTTTCTCTAGCTAATAAGTGGAGAAAAGATGGTGATACGAAAGCGGCCCATACATTAGTTACAAGTCACCTGAGATTAGTTGCAAGAATAGCAATGGGCTATAGAGGATATGGACTTCCCATTACGGAACTAATTTCTGAGGGTAATATTGGCTTAATGCAAGCAGTCAAAAAATATGATCCTGATAAAGGTTTTAGGCTTGCAACATATGCTATGTGGTGGATCAGAGCTGCCATTCAAGAATATGTTTTAAAGTCATGGAGTCTTGTTAAGATTGGAACAACAGCTGCGCAAAAAAAACTTTTTTTTAATTTAAAAAAAATTAAAAACCAATTAGATGATTACACTGATGGAAATCTTAAGCCTCATCAAGTTAAAGAAATTTCTAATCGTTTAAATGTATCTGAAAAAGAAGTGACAGAAATGGAAGGTAGAATTTCTGGAAATGACTACTCATTAAATGCGATGGTTAGCGCTGATAGTAACGAGGAATGGCAAGAATGGCTTGTCGATGAAGATGCGGATCATGAAATCAAAATTGCTGAAAAAGAAGAAATCAACAAAAGGAAAGCCCTTCTTTCAAAAGCAATTAATGTTCTGAATGAGCGTGAAAAGAATATAATACAAGTAAGAAAATTATCTGAAGAACCCAAAACTCTTGAAGAACTAAGTAAAGAATACAAAATAAGCAGAGAAAGAATTAGACAGATTGAAGAAAGAGCTTTTGAAAAACTTCAATTAGAAATGATGAGCTTAGCGAAAGAAACAAAGCTACTTCCCGCCTAATTAAATAATTTATTTATTAGAATTGTATCTTCTCTCTTAGGGCTCGTAGAAATAAGATCAATTTTTGTTCCAGTTAACTCAACTATACGATTTATGTAGTTTCTAGCTAAAATGGGTAGGTCTTCATAACTATTAATTCCAGTTGTCTTAGATTTCCAGCCCTCAAAAGACTCATATATTGGCTCTACATTTAGCTGATCATCCTCAGAGCTTGGAAAATAGTCTAATTTTTGATCCCCAAGTTTATATCCAACACATATTTTTATTTCATCAAAACTGTCCAAAACATCAATTTTAGTTAGAGCAATTCCAGTTACACCTGACTGAACCAATGCCTGCCTAACTAAAACTGCGTCAAACCAACCACATCTTCTCTTACGAGCTGTAACAGTCCCGAACTCATGCCCTATTTCACCTAACTTATTGCCAATTTCATTATCTTGCTCGGTTGGAAAAGGACCATTGCCAACCCTTGTTGTATAAGCTTTTGTAATACCTAGAATGTGATTTATCAGCTTAGGACTTAAACCACTACCAATAGATGCATAACTGGCATGAACGTTCGAAGAAGTAACGTAGGGATATGTTCCATGATCTATATCAAGCAAGAAACCTTGAGCACCTTCAAATAAAATATGTTGATTTTCGTTATCAATCTCATTTGATAGTTCATTAATAGTTTTAGCGAATGGCTTAACTTTCTGACCTAACTTGTATATATCTTCAACAACTTCATTTATATCATATTCTTTTTTATTAAAACCTCTCAATAGAGCATTATGATGGTTCAAAAGTATTTCAACTTTATGTAATAATTTTGACTTATCAAATAAATCGCACAGACGCAGAGCTCTTCTTGCCACCTTATCTTCATAAGCTGGGCCAATACCTCTTTTAGTCGTTCCAATCTTAATCAAATTATTATTTTCTCTTAATTCGTCTAGGTACTGGTGAAGAGGTAATATGATTGTTGCCCTATCTGAAATATAGAGATTCTCGGGAGATATTTTTACACCTCTCTCTTTAAGTTTATCTATTTCGTTAATTAATGAACGAAGATCAAGAACAACTCCATTGCCTATAATTGATTTTTTTTCACTTCTTAGGATTCCAGAGGGTAAAATATTTAATTTATATGTTTCACCATCAATAACCAAAGTATGACCTGCATTATGCCCTCCCTGAAATCGAATGACAACATCGGCTTGACTTGATAGCCAATCAACAACCTTGCCTTTTCCTTCATCGCCCCATTGAGAACCAATGACTACAACTCCAGTCATGATAAAAATATCTTTCTAATTAAATTTTGAAAAATAAGATGATATCTGCTCTCCAATATGATCCAATTTCTCAGGGTTATCACATTCTATCATTACCCTCAAAACTGGTTCTGTTCCAGACATTCTCTCAAAAATTCTTCCATCAGATGATAATTCTTGTTTATAACTTTCTATTAAAGTTTTAGTTTCTTTCTTTTCAAGGACCTTCATATCACTGATATTAAAATTAAGAAGCTTTTGGGGAACTGCCTCAAAGACATTTAATATCTGGCTTGATGTCCCTTTACTATCTTTCAATATGGACAATATTTTTAAAGCAGTAACCATCCCATCTCCAGATGAGCCATGGTCTCTCATAATAATATGACCTGATTGCTCTCCACCTAAGCTTAAATTCTTATTCAGGATTTCTTCTTTAATGTATCTATCTCCAACTGAAGTACGTATCAATTTTATAGAATGTTCAATTAATTTCTTCTCAAGACCAAGGTTCGACATAGCAGTTGCAACAACTGTATCCTCTCTAAGATTATTCTCTGCTTTCATTGATACTGCTAATAGACCCAGTATTTGATCACCGTCAATAATTTTACCGTTATCGTCACAAACTATTAAACGATCACCATCACCATCTAAAGCAAATCCAATATCTGCTTTTTCTTTTAGCACAGTGTGTACCAGCATTGAAGTATCGGTTGATCCACACTCTTTATTAATGTTGAGTCCATCGGGGTTTACTCCAATTTTTATTACTTCAGCTCCTAATTCATACAATATTGTTGGGGCAGATATATATGATGCACCATTCGCACAATCAATTACCACCTTCAAACCCTCTAGTGACTTACTTTTTGGAAATGTATTTTTTACAAACTCAATATAACGAGCATTAGCATCTTCAAGCCTTTTAGCTCTTCCTATATGCTCTGGCTCAGCAAGTTTTTTTTCAATTTCTTTATTCATCAAGCTCTCAATTTCCATTTCAACTTGATCAGACAATTTGTTTCCAAACTTATCAAAAATTTTTAATCCATTATCATGAAATTTATTATGAGATGCTGTGATCATAATGCCAATATCAGCTCTCATTGATTTAGTTACAAGAGAAACACCTGGTGTTGGTATTGGGCCTAATAAAAATACATCCATTCCCATAGATAGTAAACCAGCTGTGACAGCTTGTTCAATCATATAGCCAGATAGTCTTGTATCTTTTCCTATGACCACTCGATGTCTATGTGCGCCATCTCTAAAGTGATCACCGAGAGCCATTCCTAATAGCATAAGAGTATTTCCATTTAGTTTAGAGCTATTTGCTCTATCTCTTATTCCATCAGTTCCAAAAAATTTTTTCATTATGCACTTTTAATTTTATTATATACTTCAACTGCCTGTTTTGTTTCCATGACATCATGAACTCTAAATATTTGAACACCTTGATTTAAAGCAAATATTACTGACGAAATAGATCCACCAAGCCTTTTATTTTCTAATGCATTTTTTGAAATCTTGCTAATGAAAGTTTTTCTTGATGTCCCAAGAAGAATACTTACACCTAGAGAATGAAACAAAGATATGTTTTTGATAAGATTCAAATTTTGTTTCACATTTTTACCAAATCCAATTCCTGGATCAATAATGATCCTCGAACGATCAATATCATTTTTCTCACATTGATTAATTTTTTTTTCTAAAAAATCATAAATGTCTATTAAGACATTTTTATAATTAATTTTTTTTTGCATAAGTTTTGGAGTACTTATTGAGTGCATTATAATTATTGGAGATTTAGTCTTTTTCAGTAATGGAATTGTATCTCTGCTATATCTTAGGCCCGATACATCATTAATAATATCTACTCCTTTTTTTAAACCTTTCTTCATTACTTCTGGTTTTCTTGTATCAAGAGAAATTGGAACTTTATTTTTTAGATCAGAAATATTATTTAGAACAGGTATTATTCGTTTTAGCTCTTCTTCTATCTTCACTTTCTCTGAGCCTGGTCTTGTTGACTCGCCACCCACATCAACTAAATCTGCTCCAGATTTTATCATTTCTTTGATATGGTCCATAGCCATCTTTTTTGATGTATACATTCCACCATCAGAAAAGCTGTCTGGAGTTACATTGAGGATTCCCATTATCAAAGGTTTTTTAAAACTTAAACCAGCTATTTTTTTTCGAGAGATTTCGATATTTCTAATCTGTTTTGAAATCTGTGCTCTCTCAACTTTTGAGAGCTTAAAAAGTTCATTTAGATTTATAATTCGGTCTTTTACAGAACTTTTTTCTTTATATAAAATTCTTATAGACGAAAAGTAATGATCGGAGGAGCCCAGCTTCTTTGTAGTTGATTCAACTGAATGATTCTCTGAGAATAAAGGTTGAACATAAAGTTTCATATCCCAACACTCAGAAAATTTTCAAACTATCTAAGATTGAGGTTTTGGCTTTAATTCTGGTACAATCTTGGGCTTAAAGCCTGTCTTACCACTTTTGGGGACAGAAGGGCCAGCGTTTTTGATTTCTTCTTCAGGGTCAGGACGGTTAATTGATCCATCTTTGATCAAAGATAATATTTCATCGCCACTCAAGGTTTCATAATCTATGAGACCTTTTGCTAATTTATGCAAATCTTCAATTTTATCTTCTAAAATAGATCTGGCTTTATCATAGCAAGTGTCGACAATTAATCTAATTTCACTATCGATTAATTTTGCTGTCTCTTCGGATACATTCTGATGCCTTTGGACAGATCTTCCTAAAAAAACCTCTTCTTCATTCTCTCCATATTGAATCGGACCTAATTTCGAACTCATTCCAAATTTTGTAACCATATTTCTGGCCATTTTAGTCGCCATCTCAATATCAGAGGATGCTCCAGATGTAACTTTTGACGTTCCAAAAATTATTTCTTCTGCAACTCGACCTCCCATGGCAACTGTAATATCTGCATACATTTTTTCTCGTGGAAGAGATAGTTGATCTCTTTCTGGCAGTCTCATAACCATACCTAAAGCTCTTCCTCTTGGTATTATAGTTGCCTTATGAATTGGATCAGAAGCAGGTTGATTTATTGCTACTATTGCATGGCCACCTTCATGATAAGCAGTAAGTTCTTTCTCTTCTTGCGACATTACTAGTGAACGTCTTTCAGCCCCCATCATTACTTTGTCCTTAGCTTCCTCAAAATCAATCATTGTCACAATTTTTTTATTTTTTCTAGCAGCTAACAAAGCAGACTCATTGACAATGTTAGCAAGGTCTGCACCAGAAAAACCAGGAGTACCCCTAGCAATAGTTCTTATATCGACGTCTGGTGCAGCTGAAATTTTCTTCATGTGAACTTTCAAAATTGCCTCGCGTCCAATTATATCAGGATTTGGAACAACAACTTGTCTATCAAATCTACCAGGCCTTAATAAAGCTGGATCTAAAACATCTGGTCTATTTGTTGCAGCAACAAGAATTATTCCTTCCTGTGTGTCAAAACCATCCATCTCAACTAAAATTTGATTTAAAGTCTGTTCTCTCTCATCATTTCCACCTCCAAGACCAGCACCTCTACTTCTTCCAACTGCATCAATCTCGTCAATAAATATAATACATGGCGCATGTTTCCTCCCTTGTTCAAACATGTCTCGAACACGAGATGCGCCGACACCTACAAACATTTCTACAAAGTCTGATCCAGATATAGTAAAGAATGGAACACCCGCCTCACCTGCAATTGCTCTTGCTAGCAAAGTTTTACCTGTTCCAGGGGGGCCAATTAATAATGCACCTTTTGGAATTCTTCCACCAAGCTTTTGAAATTTTCGCGGATCCTTTAAAAAATCTACTATCTCAACTAACTCTTCTTTAGCTTCATCAATACCAGCAACATCATTAAATGTTACTTTATTTTTATTTTCAGTTAAAAGTTTAGCTTTCGAACGACCAAAACCCATTGCTCCACCTTTGCCACCTTGCATTTGTCTCATAAAGAAGATCCATACACCAATTAGTAAAAGCATTGGGAACCATGAAATAAGTATACCTAAAAGTGATGGATACCCATCATCGAGTGGAACTGCTGATATATTTACACCTCTCTCATTCAGACGATCAACTAAGGTTGGGTCATTAGGCTCATAAGTTTTAAACGAACGCCCATCTGAATACTTGCCTGTAATATCTTTTCCTTTAATTACTACATCAGTTATTGATCCGGCATCTACTTCATCTAGAAACTGAGAATAGGTAAGCTCAATACTCCTTGAATTATCTGATCCTGGTCCCCCAAAGAGGTTAAAAAGACCGAACGCGATAAAAGCAATAAATAGCCATAAGGCAACATTTTTAAGATTCATAGATAAATTTAATAATTGTTAACTACATATTAAATAGTCACTAATTATGATCATACAAGGATTAAGTGACAAATAAAAAAAGTTGTTAATATTCAATTACTTATCATTTTGTACTCATTGAATTCATTTATTTTAATGGGGCTACAAGTTGCAATCAATTTCTTGCGCTTATCTAAAAAGGGTATGGAAATAATCTTGTCTTTCTTCCATATTGCCGGCATCGAGTTTATGAGCATTTTATCCTCCTTAAAGTGATTTTTTTTATCAAAAGAGTCATCAGCAAATCCTATCTTCAAGTCATTTGTTAATTTAGTTTTAATATTAATTTTATAGATATCCCTCCAAACAAAGTTCTTTTTTTTAATAGGCTCTTTTGACTTTATTCTGCCTACTTCTTTGACTACCAAGATGTTGCGCTTTTTGTTTATGAATAAGTTTTTATTAAGTGTATATCTCTTAAAATCACAGGAATTTAATATATCTATTAACATTAGAATTGACTCACTTTTAATTCTCTTTTTTTTACTTTCATTATTGTTAAGTACAAACAATAAAACTCTAAATTGTAGTTCTTTAGGTAATTTAAAAAAAATCTTTCTATCCACAATAATATTTCCATATTTATTTTGAGAAATAGTTTTATCAATTGAGTTTATAGTTGAGTAATTGATTGCATCATCAACTTGATTAAGATTCAAAATTAGTTTTTTCAATCTATTCTTATTTAGACCTTCATCAATTAAGCCTCCGATTAACTTTCTATATCTAATTCTATCATACTTAGAATTATCATTTGATGGATCTTGAACATACTTCTGGTTGTTCTTAGCTAGAACTTTAATGAGTGATTTTTTTTGATATTCTAATAACGGTCTTATTACTTCTATTCCATTCATTTTTACTGATTTAGACATTGAAGAAAGACCTTTGAGACCACTACCTCTAACGAGTCTCATAAAGAAATTCTCAATTTGGTCATCTAGATGGTGGGCAGTTAATAGATGTTTAATATTAAGTCTGAGACATTTAGCAGTCATTAACTCATATCTTTTTAATCTAGCGGTCTCCATGACATTACTTTTAGGTTTCTTTCCATTCCATTTTAAAATGTAGTGCTTAATATTTATTCTTTTTAACGTTTTATTAAGCCAAATAGATTCTTCTGAACTCTCTTTTCTTAATTGGTGATCAACAGTAAGCACTGACATTTTATAATTATTTTTTAATGCAAATTTATTTGCTAACAAAATTAAACATAAGCTATCTGGACCACCTGAAGCAGCTATGCAAAATTCTTTTTTTACTCCAAGATTGATTAAAATATTTTCAAAATCAGAATCTAGGATATCAGGAGTTTTTCTATAATTTTTTGGCTCAACTAGTTTCACAGCCATTATTTTCTATTTCTAGTAAATTTCTATCTAATAAAGCCTGGTCAGCTGTAGGATAGCTTTGCTCTAACTGGATAAAGGTATTGCACCCTTGTTCTTTTTGATCCATCTTGATTAATGAAATTCCAAGTTTTAAAAGGGCATTGGGTGCTTTGTTTGAATTTGGGTAACTTTGGTATAAAGCAAGATAAGACTTTGCAGCTTCCTTATAGTTTTCCCTTACATAATATGTTTCACCTAACCAAAATTTAGAATTACTCAAAAAGTTCTCATTTTTTCCAATAGAGATAAATTCAACAAATGCTTGTTCAGCAGTTTGATAATCACCTTGCTTTAAAAGATTCATGGCAAACTCGTACTGTCCACTTTCATCACCCTCAGGCAAAATTGAAATAATATTATTATTTTCCTCTAATTTAACTAAATTATCTTGAGCGATAGTATTAACAATTTCCTGTTTTTCATTTTGATCAATTTCATCTGACTGAGTAAGTTGGGAAGCTAAGTTTTGTACACCTTCATCATCTTGTTGAATAGTTCCAAGTATCTTAGGTTCTAGATCATTAGTATCAGGTGCATTCAAGACAATTTCACTTGTAATATTTTTACTCAAATTACTAATTACCTGATTCTGTTTAGATTGATAATCATCAAATCGAAACTCTGTATCTTCTTTAAACGTATTAAATGTATTTATTGTTGTCTGCATAGAAAATAAAATTTCTTCTAATTGAGAAGTGAGTTTTTGTATTTCATTTTGAATTTCAGTAATTTGAATTGATTGCTTTGTAATTATTGAGTCGTAATTACTGCCTGAAGTCGAACTCAAACCAGAAGTTGTTTGATTAAACGTTGCTTTTTCTAAAACAGTTAGTCGACTTTCTATAGCATTTAGCTTTCTAATTATATCTTCAATATTTTCCGCATAAGTAGTTAATGAAAAAACAAAGAAGAATGTTAAAGTTAAAAAAATATTTTTTAAAAATTGCATATTGTTTGTACAATATATAAATCAGGCCTTTTTGTCTAAAAAAAGGCCTAAATTATTTTTTGAAATGAAGAATATTGGTTTAGTTAGTTCTTACTGTTACTGATCTTCTATTTTGAGCCCAAGCTGTGTCATTAGAACCACTCTTTACAGGTCTTTCTTTTCCATAGCTTATAGTAGTCACTCTATTTGAACTTATCCCTTGACTCATCAAATAATCTTTTGCGGCATTAGCTCTTCTGTCACCAAGAGCTAGGTTATATTCTCTTGTTCCTCTCTCATCAGCATGACCTTCAACAGAAATAGTAACTGATGGGTTTGCTTTTAACCATTTTGCTTGCTTACTCAATGTAGATTGAGCAGCGCTTGTAAGAGTATAACTGTCATAAGCAAAAAACACTCTATCAGGAACATCAACAGCAAGCATCTCAATTGTTTCATCTCCAACATAAACTCCATCTTGAACTAATGATACAGTTGAACTTGATGATGAAGCAGAAGAACCAGACGATGATGTTTCAGGTGGTGTCGTAGCACAAGCGGCTAATATAAATGTAGCTGCTATAATTGTGATAAAATTTCTATAATATTGAATAGTTAGTTGCATAAAAACTCCCAGTTTTTTTTTGTAGCCCAGCTGGCTTAGTCTATTTGCATAATATGTTCAAGTCTAGAAAAAATACAACTAAAAATATGGGTTTTTTTGGTTTTTATTGGATAAGCCTCGACCATGATGGGTCAGATGCATCCTCAGGGGTTTCAATTTTTCTCTCATTAAAGCCAGTTAGATCAATAGACCAAAGTGAGGATGAGTGGCCCTTACCAGTGTCATCAGCTTTAGTTTCTCGATAAAAAATCAAAACTCGCCCATTTGATGACCAAGAAGGAGCTTCTTGATACCAATTTTCAGTTAATAACCTCTCACCTGTTCCATCAGTCCTCATTACTCCAATAAAATATCGACCTTGAAAATTTTTTGTAAATGCAATCAAATCTCCTCTTGGAGACCAGACGGGAGTAGCATAATTTCCTGTTCCACGAGAAATTCTAGTCTGATTTCTACCTTTATTATCCATTACGTAAATCTGCTGTGATCCACCCCTATCCGAATTAAACGTTATTTTTTTCCCATCTGGCGAATAACTAGGAGAAGTATCTATTGCGGGACTATCAGTCAGTCTCTCAACAACCCTCGATTTAATATCCATGACATAGATGTCAGAATTACCGTCCCTTGCTAAACTCATTATTATTTTTTCACCATCTGGGGAGAAGCGTGGCGCAAACGTCATTCCTGGAAAATCACCTACTACTTCCTGTATACCAGTTTGAATATCAAGTAGGTATACTCTTGGAAGATTTTTAAAATACGAAAGATAAGTTATCTCTTGTTTAACAGGATTAAATCTAGGAGTTAATACTAACTCTTTTCCACTCGTTAAATATCTGTGATTAAAACTATCTTGATCCATGATGGCTAGTTTTTTTATTCTATTATTTTTTGGACCATTTTCAGAAACATATAAAATTCTTGTATCAAAATAGCCCTCTTCACCTGTTAGCCTCTCATAGATCTTATCAGCTATCATATGACTGATCCTTCTCCAATTATCTATTGTGGTAATTAAAACCAATGCTTCAATTTCTTTTTCCGCAAATGTATCCCATAATCTAAACTCTACCCTGAGTTTATCATTATCAACCTCAAGCTCACCTGTAACTAATGCCTGAGCATTTATTAATCTCCAATCTTCATGTCTCGGTCTAATGTGCATTGATGCTGTCTTTTGAATGAACGCTTCCTGATCAATTGATTTAAAAAGACCACTTCTCTCAAGATCGGCTGAAATAACTTTACTTACATCAATAGAAATTTGATCTATATCTTTAATTGCATCTTCAGCATAGAAGAAGTTGGTAACAGCTATGGGCAGCGGCTCTCTATTACCCTCAGTGATATCAATTTCGATTAATGCTGATGCATTAGTGATAATAACTAAATAGATAAAAAATATCTTTTGGATAGTCTTTTTTATCATCCTCTTAAAATCTCCCTTGGATCAAAATTCAACTGTATCCTCTTCCAACTTTCATAACGATTTATATCAGGCGCTTTAATTGGATCACATCTTCTTACTGCTCGTAAAGCACTTTCTGCAAGTGTTCTAAAATATTTTTCTGAAGGCTTATTCATGCGTTCATGCTGTAACACCTCAGGAGGCTCTAATAGTGATCCATCTATATTGAGAGAAATTTTAATTTTTACAATCATCGTATCATCAAATGGAATTCCAATTGGAATGCTCCAACACTGCATAAATTGAGCTCTTATTGCATCTTCTTCACTTAAAGTGAGCTTGTTATCAAGAGAGGGCGTTGAGTCCAATGCGTCGTATTCTAAATCTTCTATGTCTTCTTCAACTGTTTTAGTGTCTTTTGATTTATCAATTAATTCAGCTATCTTTAAAGGGTCAAACTTATCCTTTTTCTTAATTACTGGTTTTTTAATTGGAATATTTTCAAACATTTTTTGTTCAACTTTATTTTTAACAATCTCGTCTTTATCAGATGCATCTTTTACTTTTTCATTTGATTTTTCAACCTTCGGTTTCATAACTGGCTGATTGATCTTTTCAACCTCTTTTTCTTCTATTTTCTTTTCTTCTTTTTTATCTTTTTTTTTGCTGACTTTTGGAACATTGGTTTTTTCTGAAATTTCAATTAATTCAACTTGAACAATAGGTGGAATCTCTAAATCAGGATTATTAAATATAGGTAAAGATACAATTGCTATCATCATAATAGCTAAATGAAGTACTATTGAACTTAAAATTGAAGATCTCATAATATTTAAGCATTAAATGTTATTCAATAAGAGGTTTTGTGATTAGAGCAACTTTTGTAAAACCAGATCCTGATAACTCACCTAGTACTCGCATTACTCTTCCATAATCAATGATTGCATCTCCTCTTACATATATTTTTGTATCAAGTTTGTTATTTGTAATAGCTGTCAACTTTGGCACAAGTTCTTTTAATTCGATTTCTGTTTCTTGAATAAAAATATCTCCATTTTTTGATATAGTAATCTCGAGTGGCTCATCATTTGTTTGAATTGAGTCAGCATTACTCTCAGGTAAATCAACCTGAACTCCAACTGTAAGTAGAGGAGCTGTCACCATAAAAATTATTAATAGAACAAGCATGACATCAACAAATGGAGTTACGTTAATCTCACTAAATGGCTTGGATTTTATTTTTCTAGCCACAAAAACTTTTAACTTTCGTTCTTTGAGCTTATGCTTCTTGAAAAAATAACTGAAAAATGTTCCTTAAATCTATACATCTTTGCATTTTGATCATTCACTTGATTTGTGAAAATATTATACGCAATAACCGCAGGTATTGCCGCTAACAAACCTAATGCTGTTGCAAATAAAGCCTCTGCAATCCCTGGTGCTACCACCGCCAATGAAGTATTTCTTGATATAGCTATTGATTGAAATGAATTCATTATACCCCATACAGTTCCAAACAAACCAATGAAAGGAGTTGTTGATCCAATTGTTGCCAAGTAGTCAAAGTTTTCAGAGAGTTTTTCAGTTTCTAAATCAATAGATGCATCCATTACTCGTTCAATACGTTTTGAAACACTCTCATAGTTTTTACTTGATATAGTTTTTGATTTTTCGACTTCCTCAATAGCATCCAAAAAAACTGACCTAATTGGACTATCTGATATATCGGCAGCATCCAAAGAAATTGATTTTAGAGATTTTCCAGACCAGAAAATTCCTTCAAAAGATTTTGTTAACTTATTAAGAGATCGAAAGAGTCTAATTTTATGTATGATGATGGTCCAAGAAAAAATTGAAGCAGCGAATAAAATCAAAATTACAAGTTTTACAACCAAATCGGCTCTAAAAAATAATGACATGAGTGTGAACTCATCATTTATTTGGCCAGCAGTTATTAAATCATTATCCATAAATCTAGTTAATTATTATAAAGTAAAGATGTCTTAATTTGGGCAAAAAAGTCATTATTCTTCTTTCTCAATTAATAGTTTATACATACTTAAAAAATCATCTAATTTAAGAACACACAATGAGTCACCAGTATCAGTTCTATTTCTTCTAGTAATCACAACTGGAATATCTCTAGATTCAGATATTTTAATATTTTCTTCTACTTGCTTCATCGATTGATGTATTTGAAATTTCTCAGTTCTTTTTGCTTCTACATAAATGTAAGGAGTATTTTTTAAGTCACTGCCACCTGAAGATCTAACAGCTCCTCCACCTGATAATGGAGCTCTTTGAACTGTATCTCTACCATCAAAAATTTTTTCATTAAAATATTTAGCAAGCTCTCTTTCATACCCGTCACCTTTTCTTTTTGGAGCTTTACCTGACATATTAACGAATCAAAAAATGTTTAATCTCAACAATAATTTATATTTAATAGATTAAAAGATAATTAATTAAACAAGATCTTCCATTTCACTATCGTCAACATCAAAATTTGAAAAAACCTGTTGAACATCCTCATCATTTTCGAGGTCATCAAGAAGGTTAAAAAGTGATTTTGCTTTATCTCCACTTACATTTATTAGACTTGATGGCTTCCACTGAAAACCAGAGGACTTAGGCTCGCCAAATTTTTTTTCAATCTCAGTATAAAAAGACGATAGCTCATCTGGCATACACAACGCTTCATGCGTATTCTCTTCAAAAAAACAATCTTCCGCTCCAGCTTCAATTGCTGAATTAAAAAAATCATCTTCATTACAAACAGATTTATCATATTTGATAAATCCATACCTTTTAAATAAATGAGAAACAGAACCTGTTTCACCAAGAGCGCCTCCAAATTTATTAAAAGATGTTCTAAGATTAGAGGCTGTTCGATTCCTATTATCTGTTAATCCTTCAACTATAATAGCAATACCGGCAGGACCAAAACCTTCGTATCGAACCTCTTCATAGTTTTCTAAATCTTTATCTGTAGATTTTTTGATAGCTCGATCAATATTATCTTTTGGAAAGCTTGCAGCTTTTGCAGATTGAATAGCAGATCTTAATCTAGCATTTATACTTGGATCAGGTGATCCCAATTTAGCAGCAACAGTAATCTCTTTTGATATCTTAGCAAATAAGGCTCCTCTTTTTTTATCCTGAGCACCCTTCCTAAACTGAATATTTTTAAATTTACTATGGCCTGCCATAAATCTTACTGCCCTAAAACACCTCCAACTTTGATAGGAATAATTGATTTTGCCCTATAACTATCACTATAAGACTCAACGATCACTCCACATATTGTTGCTTCTCCAAGAGCTGGTGTAAATCGATTTTTAGGCTCATTACCTCGAAATCTATCTAATATCGGTTGCTTATCCATCCCTATAACTGAATCATAATCTCCACACATGCCAGCATCAGTTTGGTAAGCGGTACCACCTGATAAAATGCATGCATCTGCCGTTGGTATATGTTGATGAGTACCTACCACAGCTGTAACTCTTCCATTCAAATGATGCCCCATTGCTACTTTTTCACTAGTTGCCTCAGCATGAAAATCTACAAAAATAAACTTAACTTCTTTTTCATTCTTTAATTTGTTCATTAACTCATCTATTTTTGAAAAAGGATTATCATTTGTTTTCATAAAAACATTTCCAATAAGGTTAATTACAATAATTTTTTCATCATTTTCAGTTTTGAATATATTGTACCCTACGCCAGGTGTTCCTTCAGCAGAATTATAAGGTTTAAGTAATCTGTTATCTTTTTCAATATACTTTGATATTTCCTTTTGATCCCATAGATGGTTTCCAGTAGTAATAGCATTGGCGCCAGCATTATAAAGTTCACCACAAATTTTTTCAGTTATACCAAAGCCGCCAGCAGCGTTTTCTCCATTAACAATTGTGAAGTCAATTTGATTGTCAAAATTAATTTTGTGTAAATGTTTGTTAAGAGCCTCTCGACCAGAACGTCCGACAATATCTCCTAGAAATAAAACTTTCATTTTACTTTATATAAATAATTCTCAGTTAAAATCCAATCAAGTATTTGATCATGATTTTCATTTGGCAAATTATCATACTTTTGAAATGAAAAACCTAATCCAATTTTTATCAAATTATTATTGTCTAAATTCTTTTCTATATATCTATCATAATATCCTCCACCATAACCCAACCTATAACCAGTAAGAGAGAAAGCAACTAGAGGTACAATTATTATAGAAGGTACAACCTCCTCAACATTTTGCGATGGTTCCAATATTCCATAACTGTTAGGAACTAAACTAGAATCAGAAGTATAATTTCTAAATGTCATACTTGAGTCATTTTTTTTTATACACGGCAATGACAAATTAAAATTTAATTTATTTAATTCATCATTTATGAGTTGAGTTGGAAACTCATTCCTAAATGGTAGGTATGATCCAACTACACAAGGTTTTGTATTTTCTGAAATAAGCTTTAGGTGTGTATGCGCATTATTTTTTTTATCATATTCTTCAAAATAGTTATTTCTTCGATCTATGAAAAATCTTCTAAGAAACTTTTTTGATTGTATCTGATATTGATCAGACATCATTTCAAATAATCATAGATTTTATGAAAGGGAGGTAAGCTGTGATAATAAATCATTTAACTGCTGATTCTTATTTTCAATAAAAGTCTTTTCACTCTCTTTTTGTGATAATATCTTTTTTTCATTTTCAGCAATGATTTTTTCTAATGAAGTAATTTTCGCAAGGTCATTTTGAATTTTTTTATGAAGTTCATGAGTTTCATCTGAAATTAACAGTGAGGCCATAACCATCAGTCTTGTTTCACCAATTTTACCAAATTTTTTTGTAAGATCTCTGACTTTATCATCAATACGCGAGCTTAAATTTTTGAGATGATTTTCTTCACCAGGGTCACAAACTATTGCGTAATCTTGGTCATTAATATTTACGACAATTTCTGGCATTTTTAAGAGTCTAAAATATCCTTAATTGTGTATATATTCTCATCCAATTGATCAGAAATACTGCCAGCAAAGTTCTTTAACTCAATAAAATCAGATTTTAAGATTTTTATCTCATTTTCCAAATGAGAATTATGGGCTGTTAGTTCAGCATTTGTAATTTCAAGAGAGGATATATGAGAAAGCTTATTATTTAGGTTACTAATTTCATCTTTAAGAGCTGATATTGTATTATCAATCTGTTCTTTAGAATTATCTATATCAGACATCTCAAAATAGCCCTTATTAATGTTTGGAGTTTAACTTTGTTTTTTGAAATGCGTCAACTTTTAATTAACATTTATTTTAGAAATTTTCCTTTAATAATAAACCATTATAATTTAAGACTATTTGAACAGGTTCTACTCCTAGTAATACTAACTATGCCCATTAGAAAACAACAAAAATTAAATAAATTACCGACTCACCATGAGATGGCCAATGCAATCCGTTTTCTCTCAATTGATGCAGTTCAAAAAGCAAATTCTGGTCATCCAGGCTTACCAATGGGTATGGCAGACGTATCAACGGTATTATTTCGTAAATATTTAAAGTTTAATCCAAAAGATCCTGATTGGGATGATAGAGATAGGTTTATTTTATCAGCAGGTCATGGCTCAATGTTGCTTTACTCTCTCCTCTATTTAACTGGGTATAAGGGTAGCTCTCTGAAAGATATCATAAACTTTCGACAATTAAATAGCAGGTGCGCAGGTCATCCTGAATATGGTCATCTGAAGGGGATTGAAACTACCACCGGACCTCTGGGCCAAGGTTTTGCTAATGCAGTTGGAATGGCTATTGCAGAGAGAAAACTCTCAAAAGATTTTGGATCAAAAATATGTGATCATTTTACTTATGTTATTGCAAGTGATGGTGATTTGATGGAAGGCATTAGTCATGAAGCTGCGTCACTCGCAGGTCACCTAAAATTAAAAAAATTAATAGTTTTTTTCGACGATAATGGAATTTCAATTGATGGGCCGGTGAGCTTATCAAACTCAGAGAATACAGTTAATCGCTTTAAAGCATATCAATGGAACACAATATCAATTAATGGGCATGATCAAAATCAAATATCAAAAGCAATTTCTAAAGCTCAAAAATCCAATAAGCCTACATTAATCGCTTGTAAAACTAAGATTGGTTTTGGTTCACCAAATAAACAAGGTAAGTCGTCAGCTCATGGCTCTCCTTTAGGCCTCGATGAGATTGAGCTCACGAAAGCTAAATTAAATTGGGAATATAAGCCATTTGAAATACCAAATGATATAAAAAGTGAGTGGGTAATTGCTGGTACTCGCTCAATAGGTAAGTATAAGAAATGGAAATCTAATACCAATAAAATGAAGAGTAATTCTAAAAAAGAGTATGTAAGAAGAATAAATGGGAAATTGCCATCAAATATTAATAAAATTCTAAACGACTTCAAAAAAGATTGCTCAAATAAGAAGATTGCTAAGGCAACTCGTCAATCTTCTGAAATGGTCATTAACCAAATCTCTTATCATATGCCTGAATTATTAGGAGGTTCAGCGGATCTTACCGGATCAAATAATACTAAAGCATCTAATATGAAAATATTGAATGCCAATAATTACTCTGGCAATTATATATATTACGGAATCAGAGAGCATGGAATGGCAGCTATAATGAATGGCATAGCACTTCACAAAGGTGTTATACCATTTAGTGGTACGTTCTTAATTTTTTCTGACTATTGTAAGCCGTCAATTAGACTCTCAGCTCTTATGAAACAGAGAGTTATATACGTCTTTACTCATGACTCTATTGGCCTCGGAGAAGATGGGCCTACACATCAGCCTATAGAACAACTTGCAGGATTAAGATCTATACCAAACTTAAATGTATTTAGACCTGCTGATTCGGTAGAAACAGCCGAAGCTTGGCAAATTTCTTTACAATCAAATGATACTCCATCAGCGATAGCTTTAACAAGACAGAGTCTACCAACAATTAGAGAAAAGCATGTAGATAAAAACCTTACAGCGTTTGGCGCCTATGAAATACAAAAGAGTTTAAATAAACCCAGAGTTTCTATTTTTGCCTCAGGCTCTGAAGTTGAGATTGCTCTTGAAGTATCAAAACTTTTAAAAAAGAATAAGATAAAATCCAGGGTTATATCGGTCCCATGCCTTGATAAGTTTGAAGAGCAGGCTTCAGCGTATAAGAAAAAAATAATTGGAGATTCTGATTTGAATGTATCTATTGAGGCTGGAAGTGATCTAGCTTGGGAAAAATTATGTCCTAAAAATAGGTTATCAATTAGTATGAATACTTTTGGAGCAAGTGCTCCTTATAAAAAGCTTTATGAATATTTTGGTATAACACCTCAAAAAATATATAAAAAGATAATTAATAAACTGTAGGAGTAAATATGGCAGTAAATGTGGCAATTAGTGGTTTTGGAAGAATAGGTAGATTAGTTCTTAGATCAATCATTGAGAGTAAGAGAAAAGATATAAATGTTTTAGCGATAAATGACCTTGCTCCAATTGAAACAAATGCATTTCTTCTATCTAATGACACAGTACATGGCCCTTTAAAAGAAAAAGTCACAGTAAAAAATGGAAAAATAATTATTGGCAAGAAATCAATAAATGTTCTGAGTGAACGTGATCCAAAAAAATTACCATGGAAAAAAATGAAAATTGATGTTGCTCTAGAATGTACAGGATTTTTTACTTCTAAAGAGACAGCTTTAATGCATATAACCGCTGGAGCAAAAAAAGTTCTCGTATCTGCACCATGCTCTAATGCTGATAAGACGATTGTATTTGGCGTAAATGATGATGAGATATCGAAAAAAGATACAGTTATTTCAAATGCTTCTTGTACAACTAACTGTTTAGCTCCAGTTGCAAAAGTAATTGATGAAAAATTTGGTATTGTTCATGGCTATATGACGACAATTCACTCTTATACCGGAGACCAGAAAGTTTTAGACACCTATCATTCTGATTTAAGAAGAGCTAGGGGAGCCGCACTATCAATGATACCTGCATCCACCGGTGCCGCTAAAGCAGTTGGCTTAGTCATGCCACATCTCTCTGGAAAATTAGATGGGACTGCTATAAGGGTTCCAACACCAAATGTTTCATTAATTGATTTTAAATTTGTAACTAACAAAAAGATATCTAAAGAGTCAATAAATAAAGCTATGGTTACTGCTTCAAAATCAAAAAGGCTTAAAGGTATTCTTAATGTAAATTCAGATCCGTTAGTCTCATCAGATTTTAATCATAATTCAGCATCATCTTCATTTGATCTAACTCAAACACAAGTTATTGATGAGTCATTTGGAAGAGTTTTAAGTTGGTATGATAATGAATGGGGATTTTCAAATCGAATGTGTGATACAGCTGTAAAAATGAATAATACAAAAAAGAATGATTAATGTTGAAAATATTAAAAAATTTAAAACTGAAAATAAAACTGTATTAATAAGATTTGATTTAAATGTACCACTTGCAAGTGGGTCATCTGTCAGTGATAGGATTATTCGTGTCATTGACTCAATTGCTGAACTTAAATTATTAAATTCAAAAATTGTAATATTATCTCACCTAGGAAGACCAAAAGGAAAAATAGATAATAAATTATCTTTAAAGCAAATTACACCTCAACTTGAACAGGCATTTGGCAGTAAAATCACATTTCTTGATGATTGCATTGGTATAGATGTAGAAAATAAAATTAAAAATGCGGATCAAGAAGAAATTATTCTTTTAGAAAATTGTCGTTTTTATAAGGAAGAAGAAGATAATGATAATAACTTTGCACAATCACTCTCTAAATTAGCAGATGTATATATAAACGATGCTTTTGCGTGCTCACACCGATCTCATGCTTCAGTTGCTGCGATAACAAACTATCTTCCCTCCTATTGTGGTAATTTATTATCTGAAGAGCTTTTAAATTTAGCTGACGTAATTCAGATACCTTTGAGCCCATCTGTTACAATTATGGGTGGGTCAAAAATATCTACAAAAATCTCTATTCTTAAATCGTTATCAATAAAAATGGATACAATCATAATTGTTGGAGGCATGGCAAATAATTTTATTAAATATAGCGGTCTTAATGTAAAAGATTCACTTATTGAAAATGATGTAGATGATCTAATAAATCAAATTTATGAATTTGCTGAGGACAATAATTGTAAAATAATTACTCCCATTGATGTAATTACAGCAAAAGAAGTTAAAAAAGATATTGAGACTGTGACATCAGCAATTGATGAAATTAAAGAAAACAATATGATTTTAGATATTGGGCCTCAGACAATTGAATTAATCAAAAAAGAATTGTCATCTGCTAAAACTGTTTTTTGGAATGGTCCAGCAGGAGTATTTGAGACACCTCCATTTCAAGAAGGTACTTTAGAAATTGCTAAATACATTGCTGACTTATCCACAAAAAATTTAATAAAATCATTTGCAGGTGGAGGTGATACAATAGCTGCGTTGGAAATGGCAAATGTAAAAAATGAATTTAGTTATATTTCTACTGGAGGTGGAGCTCTTCTTGAGTTATTAGAAGGTAGAAAGTTACCAGGTTTGAAAGCATTAAATATATTATAACAGGAGTTAATTATGGTAAAAACACTCGAAGAAATAGCAAGCTACATTGTAGCGGATGGAAAAGGTATTCTTGCGGCCGATGAAAGCACTGGAACAATTAAAAAACGATTTGACTCAATAAATGTTGAGTCAACTGAAGATAACAGAAGAGATTATCGTGAGATGCTATTCAGGGCTTCATCAATGTCAGAGGCAATTGGCGGTGTAATACTTTTTGATGAAACTTTACGACAGTCTGCAGCAAATGGAGATTTATTAAGAGAAGTAATTTCAAATCAAAAATCACTTCCTGGTATTAAAGTCGATCAAGGCTTATCACCTTTCAATGGCAGTGACAAAGAAACAATAACAAAAGGGCTTGATGGCTTAGATGAGCGCTGTCAAGAATATGACACGATAGGAGCAAGATTTACTAAATGGAGAGCTGTAATAACCATAAGTGGAAACGATATTCCTACTGATGAATGTATTGATCGAAATATGGAGTCTCTTGCTGACTATGCGTTAATCGCGCAAAAAAATAATATGGTACCAATTGTAGAACCTGAAGTAATTATGGATGGAGATCATTCTATTGATCGTTGCTTTGATGTGAGCAAAAAAACACTTTCAAAATTATATGACTTTCTTGATAAAAAAAATGTCAATATTAGAGGAACATTGCTTAAACCTAATATGGTGGTATCAGGAACAGCCAATGCTGTTCAAGCTCCAATTGAAGAAGTGGCAGATAAAACTCTTGAATGTCTTAAGTCATCAATTTCAAATGATACGCCAGGTGTTGTTTTCTTATCTGGTGGCCAAAGCGATATTGATGCAACAGCACATTTAGATGCAATGAATAAAATAGGAGGCTTTTCATGGAAATTGAGTTTTTCTTATGGAAGAGCGCTTCAACAAGCTGCTCTAAAATCATGGGAAGGAAAACCTGAAAATACTGTAGCAGCTCAAGAAGCTTTTAATCACCGAGCAATTATGAATAAAAAAGCTGCTCTGGGCGAATGGAGCATGTCGTTAGAGAAGTAGAGAAGTAATCATGAAAATAAATGGTAATTCAGTCAAACCTGGAATGATCGTAGAACATAAAAATGATCTTTGGGTAGTGACAAAATCTCAATCAGTTAAACCTGGAAAAGGTGGAGCTTTCAACCAAGTAGAAATGAAAAGTTTGAAAAATGGATCAAAATTAAATGAACGTTTTCGCGCTTCAGAAGAAGTAGAGAGAGTACGAGTTGATGAAGAAAAATTTCAGTATTTATATCAACAAGAAAATAAATTGATATTTATGAATCTAACAGATTACGAGCAAATGGAATTAGATATTGAGTTTATTGGTAATAAAATTGATCTCTTGAGAGAAAATGATGAAGTTATTCTTGAAATGTATGATGAAAAACCAATTGGAATACAGTTGCCAAATACTCTTATTTTTGAAGTCAGTGAAACAGAGGCTGTCGTTAAAGGACAAACTGCTGCATCATCAAATAAGCCAGCTGTGTTAGAAAATGGATTAAGAGTAATGGTTCCGCCGTTTATTGAGCAAGGTGAAAAAGTTATAATAAACACAGAGGATTTAACTTATCTAAAGAGAGCTGAATAATGAACTTTTCAGATCCTTATATTAATGCAATGTTTAGCGCTGCCCGAAAAGCAAGTAAGGGACTTCTGCGCGATTTTGGGGAGGTTGAAAAACTTCAAGTATCTCTTAAGGGTGTTTCAGATTTTGTTAGCAAAGCTGATACACAATCTGAAAGAGTTTTAATAAAAGAACTCTCATATCTCTATCCAAAGTTTAATATTCTAGCCGAAGAAAAAGGCACTATCAAAAATTCTGATGGAAGCATTAGATGGATAATTGATCCATTAGATGGAACGACGAACTTTTTATTTAGTATTCCACATTTTGCGATAACAATTGCTTTAGAAAAAGAAGGTAAGATAACTGCTGGAATTGTATATCAACCCATTACAGATGAGCTTTTTTGGGCTGTAAATGGCAAAGGAGCATTTTGCAATAACCAAAGAATAAGAGTTTCAAAGAGAACTAATTTCACAGATTGTATGATTGGAACTGGAATTCCCCATAATGGAATGGCAGGACATGAGGATTATATTCCAGGACTAAAAACAATTATGTCTCAAGTTAGTGGAATAAGAAGAATGGGCGCAGCTTCTCTTGATTTAGCATATGTCGCTTCAGCAAGATTTGATGGATATTGGGAGAAAAATTTAAAAATAATGGATATTGCAGCTGGTTCTCTCATTGTAAAAGAAGCTGGAGGATCAGTTACTGATTTTGAAGGCAAAGAAAATTATTTAAACTCTGGAAGAATAGTAGCTTCTAATTTTAGTATTCATGACGAAATGCTAAAAAATATAAATACTAAATTTTGATACCTAGTCTTTTTAGAAACTTACTAACAAACTTCAGAAAATAATTAAATTCACCAAAAGGAATAGCTACTAGTATTAGAGTTATTTGATATATGATAAACAATATAATAATTCTTAAAGGCCAAAAAATTATTGGACTTACTGATTCCTTGAGGTTCATCATCAATAAAATTTGAATAGTAAGAAAAAGTGCTAATGAACCTGTAATTGCAAATATAATCATTATTATTATGAAATGTTTATGAGATTTAATCTCCATTCGTGAATAGAAATTTTCAATATAATTGACTATTTTGCTCATTTTTATTGTAATAGAAATAAGATTTAATTTATTGATATAATCTCATATATAAGGTAAATACTCAAAAAAATATAGAATTATGAAAAAAGATATACATCCGGATTACCATAATATTACCGTTGTTATGACAGATGGTACTAAATTTCAAACAAAGTCAACTTGGGGAAAAGAAGGGGACACAATGTCTCTTGATATTGATCCCCTATCTCATCCTGCTTGGACTGGTGGACAGCAAAAGATTCAAGATAAAGGTCAAGTAAGTAGATTTAAAAAGCGTTTCAGTAATTTAAAAACTTAAATAATTTTACCTCTTGAAAATAGAAATTTAATCCTCACCTATAAAACATTGGGGGCATTACGCACCAATATAATTTGTCTAGCTTAAAATAGACTAACAATTAATCGCTTAAGGAGGATTAAAATTATGACATCTTATGATTTAACACCATTATTAAGATCAAGTGTTGGATTTGACGTATTTGACAATATATTTGATTCAGTTTTTAACTTAAATGAGTCTTCTACTTCATATCCACCATATAATATTATTAAATCTAAAAATAATTATACTATAACGATGGCAATTGCTGGATTTACGAAAGATGAGGTAGATATTTCAGTAGAAGAGAAAGAACTTTCAGTAAAAGGAATATCTAATAATTCGGACGAAAAAATTGAATTTTTACATAAAGGAATTGCAGCAAGAAATTTTGAAAGAAAATTTCAATTGGCTGACACAATCAAGGTTGTTGATGCAAGCTATGAAAATGGGCTTTTGAATATTTTTCTTGAAAGAGAGATCCCTGAACATCAAAAACCCAGAAAAATTGAAATAAACAATAATAATGTAAATTCAATTCATAAAAATTAAAAATTATATGTTATCATGGGAGCTTGAATAGCTCCTGTGATGATATGAAAGCAGTTACATTTAAAGATTATGGCGACGCTTCAGTTTTAGAAATTAATGAAATTGAAAAGCCCACTATTAATGAGGACGAAGTTCTAATTAAAGTTGCTGCAGCTGGTATAAATAGGCCTGATATACTTCAAAGATCTGGATTTTATCCTCCTCCAAAAGGAGCATCGGAGATATTGGGGCTTGAGGTATCAGGTAAAGTTATTGAAGTAGGCAACAATATCAATAAAGATATTATAGATAGTGAGGTCTGTGCTTTACTTACTGGAGGTGGATATGCTGAATACGCAAAATGTCATATTTCAACTGTCCTTCCTGTGCCAAAAGGCATTTCATTAGTTGATGCTTGCACAATTCCTGAAACTTTCTTTACTGTTTGGACGAATCTTTTTGATCAAGCAAAATTAAAAGAGAAAGAAACTCTCTTAATACATGGTGGAGCAAGCGGAATCGGTCTCACAGCATTATCTATTGCAAATCAATTTGGTGTAAAATGTTATGCTACAGTTGGAAATGATGAAAAGAAGGAATTTATTGAAAATCAAGGTCTAGCAAGTTGCTTAAATTATAATCGTGAGGACTTTGAAAAAAGATTTAAAGAAAATAATGTTCGAATAGATGTTATTTTAGATATAGTTGGAGGTGAATATTTTCAAAAAAACATAAATATTCTTGATAAATTTGGAAGATTAATAAATATAGCCTATTTAAATGGATCTACCGTGAAAGCTAATCTTTTACCAATAATGCTGAAAAGATTAATCGTATCTGGATCGACTCTCAGAATAAGATCTAATAAAGAGAAAGAAGATATTAAAAACTCACTAATAGAAAAGGTATGGCCATTAATCGAGAGTAAAGCAGTAAAACTATATATTGATCAAAAATATGACTATTTAAATGTCAAAAGTGCGCACGAGTTCATGGAAAGTAATCAAAATATGGGTAAATTGTTACTAAAATTTTAGTAAATATACTTTAAAAAATGATTAAATTCACTTATAAGAACTTTTTTAAAACGAAAGAGATAATTTAATGACATTACCACTAATGCCCAAAGCTACAGCTATTTGGCTCGTCGATAACACAGCTTTATCATTTAAGCAGATAGCTGATTTTTGTGGAATGCATGAACTTGAGATTAAAGGTATTGCTGATGGAGAAGTAGGAATAGGTATCAAAGGATTAAACCCAATAACTAATAACCAGCTAGCCAAAGAAGAGATAGAAAGATGTGAAAATGATTCTGATTCCGAATTACAAATTATTATCAATGAGGCATCATTAAAAACTGATCAATCAAAAAAGAAAAACAAGTACACTCCTTTGTCTAAAAGACAGGATAGACCAGATGCAGTTTATTGGTTGATAAGAAATCATCCTGAACTAAAAGACTCTCAGATTGCTAGACTTGTGGGCAGTACAAAAAATACAATAGATGGAATAAGAAATAGAACAAATTGGAATATGAATAATATAAGACCTCAAGATCCTGTAGGTCTTGGATTATGTAAACAAGTTGAACTGGATGAAGCATTGGCTAAGGCAGAAAGATCTCGAATAAGAGCTCAAAAGAAAAAAGAAAAAGAAGAGAGACTATTAGCGGCTCAAAAAGCAGAGAGTTCTCAAGAATTAGAACAAGCTATTCCTCAATCTCAAGAAGAATAATTATCATTTAAGCTAATGAAAAAGAAATCTCTCATAAGTATAATTATGGGAAGCCAATCTGATTGGCCCATAATGAAACTCACTTCAAAAGTACTAAAAGAATTTGAAATTGCCCACGAAGTTAAAATTATTTCAGCACACAGAACACCAAAAAGGATGTTTGAATTTGCTGAGAAAGCCGAAGCGAGAGGCATAAAAATTATTATTGCTGGAGCTGGTGGTGCTGCGCACTTACCTGGTATGACAGCATCAATATCAAATTTACCTGTACTTGGAGTACCTATTGAGTCAAAAAAATTAAAAGGGCTGGATAGTCTGTTGTCAATTGCACAAATGCCTAGCGGAGTACCAGTTGGAACTTTAGCTGTCGGAGAAGCTGGAGCTAAAAATGCAGCCTTATTAGCTATATCAATATTAAGTAATGAAGATAAGTCTCTGAGGGTAAAATACTCAAAATGGAGATCAAAACAAACAAAGACAGTTTCCAAAGAACCTAAAAAATAGAAATAATGAGTCGTAAATCTCTAAAGCTAGGTATCATTGGAGGTGGTCAACTAGGAATGTTCATTGCTAAGTCAGCAATGAGTCAAAAAATAGTTCCCTATGTTTACTCAGATACTCAGGATGCACCGGCTAAAAAATATGCTCATAAGATCATCTACGGAAAATTTGATGATAAAGAAAAACTATCTGTATTCTTCAGTGAAGTTGATGTTATTACTTATGAATTTGAAAATATTTCCACTCGAACACTTAAATTAATTAAAGGAGAAAAGAAGATATACCCACCCTTAAATGCGCTTTCAATCGCTCAGGATCGAAAAAAAGAAAAAAATTTTTTTAAAAAAAATAGTATAGAGCACGCTGAAACATTTTATATAAATTCAAGCGATGATCTTAAAAAAGATAATTTCAAATTTCCATCAATAATAAAAACTGCTAGATTTGGATATGATGGAAAAGGACAAAAAATAATTAATTCAATTCATGAATTAAAAAAAGCTTGGGAAAGCTTTAATCGAGTATCATGTGTAGTTGAAGAAAAAATAAACTTAAAAAAAGAACTATCAATTGTAGTTGGAAGAGATTATCGAGGTAACTTAAGTTACTACCCTTCATTTAGAAATATACATAAAAATCATATTTTACATAAAACCTTTTCACCTTCAGGAGTAAATAATAAAATAGAAGATGAACTTATAAGAATTGCTAAAAAAATAATTAGTCAGTTAAGTTATGTGGGCGTACTTACTATTGAGTTCTTTATAGATCACAATAATAATATTTATGTTAATGAAATAGCTCCAAGGGTTCATAATTCTGGACACATTACTCAAGACACATTCAATGTGAGTCAGTTTGATCTTCATGTAATGACAGTGGCTGGACTTCTAGCGCCCTCAATTAAAAGGAAAAATAATGGAATAATGCTTAATCTAATTGGTAATGATATAAAAAAAATAAAATCCTTAATAAATAAACCTAGTTTCATGAAATTTTTAAAAAAAAAGAGATATTTATATGGAAAAAAGCATATCAAAGATGGTAGGAAAATGGGTCATATTAATTTTTATGGTAAAAGCTAATTTTTAATAAATTAGATAGACAATATATGACCATAATGCTAAATAATGCCAAATTTTCACGCTCTTAAGGAGGGCAGAACAATAGTTGAAGTAAGTGTAAAAGATAATAACGTTGAGGGTGCTCTTCGAATCTTAAAAAAGAAGATGCAAAGAGAGGGAATTTTCAAAGAAATGAAAATGCGTTCTTTTTTTGAAAAACCAAGCCAAAAAAAATTAAGAGAAAAAGCTGAAAATATTAGAAGATCTAGAAAAAATGCAAGAAGAAAGATTTATAGTTAATATCTATAAAGACTTAATAATTCCTTCCACCATTTTTTTTGCATCAGAAAATAACATCATAGTATTTTCTCGGTAAAACAACTCATTATCTATTCCAGCGTAACCTAGTCCTCTACCTCTTTTAACAAATAGTACAGTATTTGCTTTCTCTACATCAAGAATAGGCATCCCAAAAATTGGACTACTGGGATCAGTTTTAGCTATTGGATTCGTAACATCATTTGCACCAATGACGAAAGCAACATCAGCCTGTGGAAATTCAGAATTAATATCCTCTAATTCAAAAACATCATCATATGGTACATTTGCTTCAGCTAAGAGTACATTCATATGACCAGGCATTCTTCCTGCTACAGGGTGTATAGCGAAAGTAACTTTAACTCCATTATCTTTTAAGGAGTCTGTCATTTCCTTAAGAGCATGCTGCGCCTGCGCGACAGCCATACCATAACCAGGAACAATTATTACCGAACCAGCATTTTTCATAATAAATGCAGCATCATCTGCACTTCCTTCTTTAACAGGTCTCTGTTCTGCTTGATCATTTGAAGTAGCGGAGTCTTCTGCTCCAAATCCACCAAGTATCACGCTAATAAACGATCTATTCATCGCAGCGCACATGATATATGAAAGTATCGCCCCAGATGAGCCAACTAAAGCACCAGTGATAATTAAAGCTGAGTTTTGAAGTGTAAAGCCAATTCCTGCAGCAGCCCAACCCGAATATGAATTAAGCATTGAAACAACAACTGGCATATCAGCTCCACCAATAGGAATGATTATTAAAAATCCAATTAAAAATGCTAAAATAATTATAATCCAAAATACATTTGCACTTTGATTTAAGCAAAGATAAACAATACCAGCTAAAATAAAGAGTCCAATTATCAAATTTAATAGATGTTGGCCTTTAAAGACTATTGGTGCACCAGACATAATTCCTTGAAGCTTACCGAATGCAATAACTGAGCCAGAAAATGTAATAGCTCCAATTACTGCCCCTAAGGACATTTCGACAAGACTTAATGTTTTTATATTATTCAGTGTTCCAATATTAAAAGACTCAGGTGCATAGAAGGCTGCCACTGCAACAAATACAGCCGCTAGTCCAACCAGACTATGGAATGCAGCTATTAATTGTGGCATTGCTGTCATCGCAATTTTTCTAGCAATGACTGCACCAAAGATACCGCCTACAGTAATCGCTATAATAGCTAAAGTAATTGTTAATGCATCTGAATTAAAAAAATCTACAGATACTAATGTCGCAGCAATCGCGATAAACATCCCAAATATTCCTAGTACATTTCCCCTTCTTGATGACTCAGGAGAAGACAGGCCTCTAAGAGCGGTTATAAATAGAATTCCTGATATTACATATGCAATTGCAACTAAATTATGCATTCTTATCTTCTTTATCTGTTTTAGGTTTTTTCTTATACATTGCGAGCATTCTTTGAGTAACTAAGAACCCACCAAATATATTAACTGCAGCTAAAGTTACTGCTACAAAGCCAAATATCTTTGAAATTAAACCGAGTGTAGTAGAGGCGTCACTAACTACAAGTGCAAATAATCCACCAACTATTATGACAGATGATATGGCATTAGTAACTGCCATCAAAGGAGTATGCAGTGCAGGTGTCACGCTCCAAACAACGTAATATCCTACAAAAATCGAGAGAACGAAAATTGTTAATCTATAAATATTAGGATCGATTGCTTCCATTATTTCATAAACTCCTCTTTTATTATTTTTCCATCTTTTGTGATTAATGTATTTATAACTATCTCATCTTCCCAATCTATATCAACTTGATTTGACTCTTGATTAACAAGAAGGTTAAAAAAATTAAACAGGTTTTTTGAATATAAAGCTGATGCATCTTGAGAAATGCTAGATGTAATGTTAGATGCCCCATATATTGAAACACCATCAACAACAGCAGTCTCACCTACTTTGGTTGAAACACAATTACCACCGTTTTCAGCAGCTAAATCAATAATGACTGAGCCAGGTTTCATTGAATTGACATGTTCTTCAGTAATAAGGGTTGGAGCTTTTTTTCCAGGAATAAGAGCTGTGCATATAACAATATCTTGAGAGGAAATAGTTTTTGAAATTAGCTCAGCTTGCTTCACTTTAAATTCTTCACTCATCTCTTTTGCGTAGCCGCCTGAAGTTTCAGCGTCTTCATCTTCTTCAAGTTCAACCATAACAAATTTACCACCTAGACTTTCAACTTGTTCTTTTGCCGCCATTCTCACATCTGTTGCAGAAACAATGGCACCTAATCGTTTTGCAGTTGCTATAGCTTGAAGTCCAGCAACACCAGCTCCAAACACCATTACTTTTGCTGGAGCAATAGTTCCCGCAGCAGTCATCATCATTGGCATAGCTTTATTAAAAATATGCGAGGCTTCAATTACTGCTTGATATCCAGCTAAATTTGACTGAGAAGATAGGACATCCATCGACTGAGCTCTTGTAATTCTTGGCATTAATTCCATTGCAAAAGAAATAGTTTTTTGAGTCTCAAGTTTTTTAATAATTTCAGTATTATTATATGGATTTAAAGAGGCAATTAATATTGAGTTTTCTTTATAAAGTGCAATTTCATCCTCTGATGGAGCATTTACTCTAAATATAAAATCTGCAGTATTTAGTTGAGCGTTATCAGTATAGATCTTTGCTCCAGCCTCAATGAAATTTTCATCATCAAAATTTGAACCTGATCCAGCATTAGTTTCTACAAAAATTTCATGTCCACTGCCTGACAATTTTTTTACTATCTCAGGAGAAATTGCAGTACGTAATTCGTTACTATCTTCTTTGGGAATGCAAATTTTCATAATTAATTGATGAGTTAAAGTAAAAAGATAGCCATCAAAACTAAAACAAGAATAACAGATGCCGTACCATAAATGACAAGTTTAGTAAAAAAGTTCCAAGTTTTTTTTTGTTCAGTGATGTCCATGAGTAACAGTAATATATTATGAAAAAACGAATTTGACAGTTTTTTTTAAAATAAAAAAGACTAAAATTTACATTAAAATCAATATTTTAAGAAGATTTTGCAGGTTTTGAATGATCCCAGTCTATGATCAAAGACCTGAGTGCTGATATGAGTGCCATTGGTTGATCAACCATAATATGATGATGTGCCTCAGGGACATTAATTATTGGTGATTTCTTATCCATTAATTCATGCATATACTTAGCGCTACTACCAGGAAATATGACTGATTTTTCTCCTCTTAATATCGCAACTCTACATTTTAAACCCTTAAGTTTGTTACGGTATATAGCTTGCCTTTCCATAAAACTATCATTATTAAAAATCCTCATATAATTTGGATCAAATTTCCATGACCAGCCACTTTTATTTTTCTTGATCGATTTCTCTGCAATATAATCCATTATATACTCCAAAGCATTAACTTGGCCTGGCACTAGCCTAAACCTAGACTTGATTTCTTTTAAATTTTTATAAATCTTATTTGCTCTAATTTTAAAATCAAATTTAGGCGGGTTGTCTGATGGCGGCATAATAGCTGTATCAACTATTATTAAACCATATAAGTTTTTTTTCATAATTGAGGCAGCATAAACCCCACACATACCTCCAAGACTATGTCCTACAACTATTGGTTTTTTAAGCTTTTCTTTTTTACAAACACTTTCAATTTCTATCCCCCATGTTTCTGTAGAATATTCTTTTCTCCATTCACTATCGCCCATACCACCTAAATTCATTGCAATAACTCTGTGAGTTTTAATAAAGTAAGGTGCTATAAAATTCCACCAATCAGCATGAGCCATACCTCCATGAACAAAAAGTATACCAGGATTATCTTTTTCACCCCAAGCATTGTAAATAATTTTTACTCCCTTAACTTTAATAGATAATTTTTTTGGCTCGTTTGAAATTGCTTTTTTAAACCAAGTTGGTTGCTCTACTTTAGTCATGACTATAATGATAATTCTTTATTTATTGTTTTGAGTGAGCTTACTATAAATTGGGACATTTTGTTAACTTTAATTTCTGTATTTATTAAATCATTACGAACTTCTATTAATGTATGAAGTATATTTTTTTTTAAACCATGCTTATATAGCGTATCATCTTTAAGCTCACCTTTATAAGGGACATTATCTTCAATAATATATCTTTTCGATTTTACCATTTGTTTAATTAAAAGATCTGAGTATCTTCTATCCTTATTTGACAGTATTCCAATTTCAGTTTTTCTTTTCTTACCTTTAAAATATGGATTAAATGAATGCATAGATATGATTAATTTAATTTTTTTTTCAGTTACAATTTTTTTTATTTTCGAATGATAACTATTATAAAACTTCATCTTTCTAAAATTAAATTCTCTAGAACTTATCCCGATATTGCCTGGAATAAGTTTTTTATCTGAGATTGTTGGTATCAAGGTCGGATCATTTTGACCTCTATTCAAATCTATTATTAAACGAGAGTATTCTCCATATACAATATCTGACTCAAGTAAGACATTTATTCGTTTTGACAGATTTAAAATATTTAAGTCATAAGCAATATGGCTTTCAATGAGATATTTTGGTAAGCCTAGATTTTTATACTTAGATGGAATAAAATTATTAGCATGATCTACAATAATTAAAATAGAGCCTCTAATTCCCATATCTATGGCTATTATTGAATTTCTTCAATAATTTTCATTGGATTAAGTTCTGGAATGCTATGCTCAACATTATTTAATTTAATTAATTTTGAGTGTTTTATATCTTTATGCAATTGAAAAGAATGAGTTTTATTTGGTGTAACACGATCACCCACACCTGCCAGGATAGTAACTGGAATAGTTAAATTTTCATATTTTTTAAATTGTTTTGATAGTGCAGACTTCAAATTTATTGCATCGAGAGCATAAGATTCCAATGTTGCCGGCCTAAGAGTCAATTCAGCTCCCACCCTGTTTATAAAACCTGGTGTAGGTTTATTATCGGGAAAATTATCATCCGCACTCCTATCAATAACAGATTTACCATAAATCATTGCGTATGTTCGAGAGAATATTTTTCCTATAAGTGGATTCGTTATAATTTTAAAGGGAAGCCAGACACCATCACCTTTCCAAGGGTGCGATACAGTATTAACTAAAATTAGTTTTTTTAAATTTTTCTCTTCATACAGAGCCAAGCTTAATGCAAGAGCTCCCCCATATGAATGACCAATAACAATAGGTTTTTCATCAGTTATTTCTTGCAAAAGCTTTGAAATAATTTCTACTTGAATGAATAATCTGTCTGAAGAATTTACTTTTGGTCCTTCGCTGTATCCCATACCTGGTCTATCAATACTAATAACTCTATAACTTTCTTTTAATTTATTTTTTAATACATCAAATTGTCTTTCATTTGCAGGTTGACTGTGTAATAGAACCACAGGTTGACCTGAACCGATATCGGAATAATGAATATTGTAACCATCAATATTTTTGAAATATCCTAAAGGAGGATATTTATTTTCAATTTTTTTTACTTCTAATTGTGTATATGTAAATGGTAAGCCTAATATAAAAGCAAGAATAGCGATATATTCCATAAAAGGGTCACTCTATCCTTGACGAGCTTTCATTCTTGGATTCTTTTTATTGATCACATAAAGCTTACCCTTACGCTTGATAAGTTTATTATTGCGGTCTCTAGTTTTTAAATTTTTAAGTGAGCTTCTTACTTTCATTGCTGCTCCACAGGTTGTGCATTAGCCTCTTCAATTTTCTTCTCTCTAACCTTAACCTTGCGTATATTATTTTTGCGTGAACGCTTCTTGTTAAGTCTAGCTTCCCGTATTTTATTTGGTTTTTTCATGATATCTGAAAGGGTTTTATATGAGAAATCTTAAAAAACAACCATTATTCTCTATATTTTCATAAGACTTTGGGGGTTATTTTGAATGAAAATGGTGGGCACGGTTGGGATCGAACCAACAACCCCCACGATGTCAACGTGATGCTCTACCACTGAGCTACGTGCCCTTAAATTAACTAGTATTGTATCTTATAAATGCAGATATAAAAATTATAAACTTATTTGGCCCATCTCTTAAAGCCTTCAGGTGTAAACATACTCTCTTTGTGTGGCTTCTCAAGTTTCCACTTGACTTTTGGAACATCCACAGATCTTACATTATTTAATAGATATTTTTTTGTTGCAAAATCATAAGTTGCAGCATGTATTGCATTGCACATAGGTTCATCATAGAAATTCATTATAGGAAGCTCCCTATATCTAATAAGATTTTTTTCACCATCATAAATGTCTTCTGATATAAAATTATGGCTATCAAAATCAAAATACATTACTCTATGAGGCAATATATGCCGCATATCTTCTTTTAAATCAGCGTTCACAATATTAACTTTAACTAATTCGTATCTTAGATATTCTTGATTAACATGAAGAGCAGTTAGGGCTTTTTCATGTTTTGTATTGTGAAATTTATAACTATTATAGGGCATAAACTTTAATTCTGTTCCTCCATTTTTCCAATTGTATCTATCTTTTGCACCATTGAATCCATCAAAAGAATCAATAGTTGTAAGCCCTTGTGAAAATCCACTATAGTTATCATAAGCAATATCAGGAGCTCTTCTAACTCTGCGTGTAGCAGGGCTATAAACCCATGCTCTTCTAGGTGTTGCTAAAGCATTTAATGACTCAATAACTAATACTCCTGCATCAGCTAGTCTGGGTGGATGAGTTACTTTTGTCATTATTTTACCCTGTAGACCCTTGTCATTTGAAATAAAGGGATTCCAATAATTCTTTGCAATGGCTTTTCCAGCGCCATTAAACTTCTCTCCATTATAATTAACTATGTAATATGGGCTACCGCCTTGTATATCAACTCCTCTATATCTTAAAATATGATTCCATAAGTGATGTAGAGGTTCGCTTGCATTTGGAAAAGGAATACTTCCTACAACGCCTTCTATCCCTTCACCTTCATCGACCAATTTAGCATTCCCATTTTTTGAAAGCTCTAAAACTTCATCAGGCACTGCGCAACTTCTTCTGCTTGGATATATATTCATGAAAAATGTTGAGCCATATGTTATAAACATCTTAATTTGACCTGGTGTAAGATATTTTTCATAATCTAAATAGTTATCTTTTGTGATCTTAAATATAATTGAGTCTTCAATAAAAGGATCTATATACTCTCTATTCTTTGACTCATATCCTGATATTGGTTCTTTAATTGGAACTCTGTCTCCAATATCTTGCTCAGATAATTCCATTGAATATGAAAGTGAATATGAAAAAAATAAAACTACTATTGAAATAACTATTTGTTTCATGATTTTAGAATATACTAATAATTAAAGACATTATAAGTATAAATATTAATTCTATGAGTGAAAATATTAGAAAATTAAATAAGTTTGGAAATCATCTTGCTGATGAAGCAAGAAAAATTTCTCTATATTACTTTAAAAAGAAGATTAAAATTGTATCAAAACAAGATGAGTATTTTGATCCGGTAACGATTGCTGACATAAGCATTCAGAAAAAACTCCATAAATTGATAGAAAAAAATTATCCCCGGCACAGTATGATAGGGGAAGAAGAAAGTAATATCAAAGATAGTGAATATGAATGGTGTATAGATCCAATTGATGGAACAAAGTCATTTATACAGGGCGTTCCTTTATGGGGCACACTTATATCTTTATCAAAAAGTAATAAGATTATACTTGGTATAGCAGATATACCTGCATTAGATGAAAGATATATTGGGTATGAAAATATTGCTTACAAAATAATAAATAAAAAAAGATCTCTTCTAGGAGTAAGAAAGAAAATTGATTTAAAAAATTCAATATTAAATTCAACTTCTCCTTATGTTTTTGCAAATAAATCTGATCAAAAAAAGTTTGAAAGAGTTGCAAAAATAGTAAAATCAACTCGCTTAGGCGGTGACTGCTATAGCTACTGTTTGTTAGCAGACGGTCATGTAGATCTAGTTATTGAAAGTGGTCTAAAATCATATGATATAAGAGCATTAGTTCCAATTATAAAAAATTCTGGTGGAATTATTAAATCTTGGGAAGGTAAAAATGTTAATGATGGCGGCAGAGTGATTGCCGCAACAAATAAAAAATTATTTTTAGAAACTCAAAAAATTCTTTTAAAAAAATAAATACTATCTTTTTGTTATCTTATTAATATGTTTTGAAAATTTCTTCCAATCATCAGATGAAATTATATAGCCTATACATTTTTTATCTCCACATTTACAAATATGGTCTTTATAATCCTCTTTATCAAATTCATATCCATAATCATAAGTTAATTCTTGACCCTTATAGATTTTTTTAATCGAAGATATCCATATTTTTCCATTAACTATATCTACCTCGCAATTAGGATTGCAAGAATGATTTATATATCGAGCTTTGTTATATTCAGGTGAGCCATCAATGTCATATTTCGAGTTCAATTCAAAAATATATACTGAACCAGTTTTCTCAGAATGAAGAAAGTCCTTTATTCTTTTTGCAGACCTCTTATCACCCTCTGATTTCATCACCTTTTCTCCAATGTATTCTATAATTTTAGTATCCTTGTTTATATCTTTAACAGCAAATACACCTGATCCATGAACTTTTGATTTCTTAACTTTCCACATGAATAGCTTATAACTTCAAAAATTAAAAAACCCAACCTTTAATAAAAAAGTTGGGTTTTTTTTTAATTTTAAAATAATTAAAAATTATTTCATAGAGTCCATTACAGATTGTAATTTCATTGCTACAGACATATCTCCAGCAACTTTAAGTTTACCTTGCATAAAAGCGCTTGTACCATCAATCTCGCCACTTCTCATTGCTTCAAAAGTTTCTAAGGAAACAGTCATAGTACAATCAGCATCCTTATCTTCATCTGATACCGTGTTGGGACTAGATTTTCCATCAAGAAAAATACATCCTGCGCCTTCAAAATCAAATTTTATAGTTGCTCCAAGACCGGTATCTTTTCCTTCAATGCCGGCTTGAAATTCTGCTAAAATGCTTGCTACATCAGCCATATTTATTACTCCATATTTAATTAAGTTCGCAAATAAAACATTTTATCTAGACTATGACAATGAGTTTTTTTTATATATAAATTACAAACTATGTATAAAAAAAAGCCAAGTTTTTGGTCAGTTGCAAAAAAAGAGCTCAAAAAAAAAGACAAAAAACTGGGAAAAATAATTGACTCCTATCCAGAAGATTTTCTATTTTCAAAATCTGACCCTTTTTTAACACTAGCAAGATCGATTGTTGGCCAACAAATATCTGTCAAAGCAGCTCAGTCGGTCTGGGATAAACTTATATTTAAAATTGGTAGAGTAAGCCCAAAGTTAATTGAAGAAGTGCATTCAAATAAATTGAAATCTACCGGTCTTTCAAGGCAAAAAGTGCTTTATTTAAAAAATTTAGCTCATGCATTTATAAATAAGCAGTTAAAGGTAAAGTCTTGGAATAAAATGAGTGATGAAGATATTATTAACGATTTGGTAAAAATAAAAGGTATTGGAAGATGGACTGCTGAAATGTTTTTAATTTTTAATTTATGCAGAGCAGATGTTTATCCATTAGATGATATTGGAATGATTAAAGGTATATGTAAAATATATAATTACAATTATCCAATTAAAAGAGAGAAGTTAATTCTAATAGGCAATAAATGGAAGCCATACAGATCAGTTGCAACATGGTATTTATGGCGCTCCTTAGACCCAATTCCAGTTGAATACTAAAAAATGAAAAAAAATATATATATTTATACTTTTTATAGATTTAAAAAAATAAAAAGATTAAAAACTCTCAAAAAAGAATTAGAAATTAGTTCAAAAAATAATTTCCTTTATGGATCAATACTAATCGCAGATGAAGGCATCAATGGTACTATATCTGGTACTAAAATTGATCTAGAAAATTTTATTAAAAAAATAAAGAGGCTAATAAATATTAGGAAACTATCTCTTAAAATATCAAGTAATCAATTTATTCCATTCTATAGGCTAAAGATTAGACTAAAAAAAGAAATTGTAACTATTGGAGATAAATCAGTTAATCCAGAAAAATTATCAGGAAAGTATATTTCACCTAATAATTGGGATAAAATTATAAAAGATAAAAAATATCTTATTGTTGATACGAGAAATAAATATGAAGTTAACATTGGTACTTTTAAAAACTCTATTAATCCAAATACAAAATCATTTCGAGAATTTCCCCAGTATATAAAAAATTTAAAATTATCTAAAAATCAACCAATTGCAATGTTTTGCACTGGTGGTATAAGATGTGAAAAAGCCTCTTCCTATTTATTGCAAAAGGGATTTAAAAATATTAATCAATTAGATGGCGGTATTCTTAATTATCTAGAACACAAAAAAAATAAAAAAAAATCATTATGGGTCGGTGAGTGTTTTGTATTTGATAATAGAGTTTCTGTGAACAAAGAACTTAAAAAGGGTAAATATGATCAATGTTTTGGATGCCGAAACCCTATAACTGAAGAAGATAAAAAACTTTACACATACAAAAAAGGAGTTACATGCAAATACTGCTACCACATAAGAACAAAAAAGCAGATAAATTCATCTGTAACAAGACAAAAGCAAATTGATATGGCTGAAAGAAATAACTTGATACATCCATTCAAAAAAATTTTATAAAAAAACTATTTTTATAATTTTAAAAGTTAAATCTATGAAAAAATAGAAAAGGTTATTTCGGTCTAAAAGTTAATTTGTTTTTAATTCTAATTCGCTTTTTAAAATAATAAGAATAGTACCTAAAATAAAAGTTAAAATTAAAATGAATGAAATTATAATCAATAATGATAGTCCCAAATCTCTCTCAGAAATTTTATCTACTAAATAATAAATATAAAAATCCTCAGTTGACTTACTATCTTTTAATGCACTTAGTTGTTTTTTAACAATTTTTAAAGAAGATAGCTCACTCTCAATATTAAACCTATTTTTAGTCAATTCAAGATTTTCATCAACAAAATCTAACCTTTCAGTTGCAGAATTTTTATTTAAAAATGATTTAATACCGCCAGTGTTCTGATCCTTCTTTATATCAGATAAGATTTTCTCTAAAATTTCTGTACCAAATAAATAATAATTCTGAAAATATTTTTTATCAAAATTAAATTCTTCGTCTATTAATATTTTTTTTTCATCTTCTTGTTCTAATAAAAATTCATTTAAATTAAAATCTAATAACTCAATTGCTGGCTTAGTATAGCCTATTGATTTTGCAATATTTAAATTAAACTCTATTAAATCTTTATATTCATTTAAATGTTCATTGTGATAATCATCTAAAATAACATTACTTTCATTTATTCGGTTATCTAGTAATTGTCTTTCATAAGCTATTTTATCAGCAACCTGGACTAATTCAAAAAGTTTAAATTCAATTGCTTGATCAACTCGACCATCTAAATAATTGATTATTTGGATTTTATTATTGATAATAATATTTCTTAAATCTTTTTTAAGATTAGGATTCTTATCCTTATCATCAACAATAGAAATATTATCTATACCCTCATTCACATGACTAACGCTAAATCCTTGAAACAATCGCTCCATTTTAACTTCATCATCACTAAAAGTTGAGATAAATAATTCTTTTGTTCTTATGTTATCAATGTACAAATTATATAAATCTAAACTTTTTATATTTATAGAGTTTAGGAAATTTATAAGGGCATCTGGAAGTAAAATATTTGACTTATCCGTATAACGAACTTCTATACTAGCTTTGTAAAAATTTTTATTATTTACTGAGTAAATAATAAAAATGAGTGATATTAAAAATAAAATAAAAAGATAGTAAATTTTATTATTATACAATCTTGTTATTAAAGAAATTAGATCATATCTAAGTCTATTTTTTTCAATATCCATCTGGTAATTCCTTAGTCTTTTTTAGTTTATAGTAAAACTTTAATAATTTTCAATTACTTTCTTATGATTAAAATCTTCAATAGTTTTTTTTAGAATTGCTACTAATTCTTTTACATTATTATTTCTAATTAACAACTGAATTTCATCGTGTATTTTATTCATTGACTGTAAATCAATAAAATTCTCATCAGCTATAAATATATTATCATTTATTTTTTTTGATTTATACGGATCAATCATTAATTCTTCATATAGTTTTTCACCTGGTCTTAAGCCAGTATACTTTATTTCGATTTCTTTGGTTATCTCAAAATTTACTATCTCTGTATTGGAACTTTTGTTGATATTTTCATCTTTTATTTTTAGGCCTGAAAGGTTTATCATTTTTTTTGCAAGATCAGAAATTTTTATTGGATTACCCATATCTAATAAAAATATTTCACCACCTTTTGAAAATGAAGCTGCTTGAAGTATTAGATTGGCAGCTTCAGGTATAGTCATAAAATATCTTGTTATATCTGGATGAGTAACTGTAACTGGGCCTCCGGAATTGATTTGTCTTCTAAAAACTGGAACAACAGATCCAGAGGAGTCTAAAACGTTTCCAAATCTTACAATTGAAAATAAACATTTTTTTTGTTCTCCAAGATCATTGTTAATAGCTTGTATAAACATTTCTGATAATCTTTTTGTAGCACCCATAATATTTGTAGGCCTTACTGCTTTATCAGTAGAAATTAATACAAAATTTTCACATGAAAATTTGAGTGCAGCAGTAACAACATTAACAGTTCCAATGAAATTATTTTCGATACTCTCAACTATATTTCCCTCAACTATTGGAACATGTTTATAAGCAGCAGCATGAAATATATAATTTGGCTTAATTTCCCCAAAAATATTTTCAATCATTAATTGATTATTAGTTGATATCAATTTAGATATAATTTTCGATTTATAATTATTTTCTTCAAGTATATTTGTTAGTTCACTCTCGATTTTGTATAAATTAAATTCACTATTATCAATTAATACCATTTTTGATGGATTTGATTTTATTATTTGTCTACATAACTCACTTCCTATTGATCCTCCTGCACCTGTAATAATCACATTCTTTTCTTTGAACTGACCATCAATAAAGTTATCTTCTATAACCACCCTCCTTTCAATTAAATCTAAAACTGAGATATCTCTAAAATCATTTATTGTAATATTTCCATCAATAAATTTATTTATATTAGGTAAAACTTTTACTTTTATATTAAAAGTTTCTATTTTTTTTATAAGACTGTTTTTATTGAAATCATTTATGTTTGAAATTGCTATTAAGATTAAATTTATTTCGTATTTTTCCTTTAGAAATTCTATATCTTGATTGCTATAAATATTATATTGAAATATTTTTCTACCAACTTTAGCCTTATCATCATCTACAAATCCAACTAAACTGTAATCATCTGATTCTAATAATAATTTAGAAGCTTTTACTCCTGCCTTTCCAGCTCCATAAATTAATACTCTAATCTTTTTAATATCATTATTTATGTAATTAAATATATTACTAATTATTAATCGACTTAAAAAAATACTTATTAAAAAAATTATTGACTGGATTAGTCCGATAGATCTTGGTACTCCTGGAATAGCAATATAAAATATTAAAGATGAAAAGATTAGCAAATAAATTACGTTAGCTAATAATAAATTCTGCATATTTTTAAAGTCAAAATACCTAAACATAGATTTATATATTCTTAATATTAAAAATATTGGTATAAAAATAATAGGACTAATTAAGAAAGCGTAAAAAGTATTTCCAGACGGTAATAGAAATACCTCAAGATCTAAACGAACCAAAAAAGATATCCATGTTGAAAAAATTGATAAAAAAATATCAACTGCAAGAACAAAAATTTCCTTAGTTCTTCTAGAAGACTTAAAAATTAAATAAATTATTTTCACTTTGCACAATCAAATTTTTATCGCTTTGTAATTATTGTATTCGAACCTGGTGGAGGATAAGGTTTAAGTTTTTCATTTCTACGTACCACATCAATTATTTTTTTTTCAATACCTCTTTTTTCTAATATCTTTACAACATAATGCAATGCTTGACTCTTATTAAAAATAGCTAAAATTGTTATAATTATTATTTTTATATCCATTATCAAATTTGAGTAGTTAATATATATGAGTGCAAGTCTGCTTTTCCATGGTCTAATTAATTGATTATAAGCTAAGTCTGGATCACTTGAACCGAGCAATATTTCACCTTCATCTGAGAAAACAATTGATGAAAAATCTGTTATTCCTGGCTTAACGTTACAAATTTTATTTTCTTCAGAAGTATATAGATCTACATCTTTTTTTACATTTGGTCGAGGACCGACAATACTCATCTCACCACGAAAAACATTCCATAATTGAGATATCTCATCTATTTTATATTTTCTTATAAAGCTTCCTATTGAGGTAATTCTTTCATCATCATTTGAGGTAGAATCAACTCCAGATTTTTCGGCATTGATTCTCATGGATCTTAATTTAACAATAAAAAATTTTTTCTTATTTAACCCAATTCTTTCACCTTGATAAAATGGATTTCCTCCATCCTGTAAAAAAATTATAAATGAAAGTATTAAGAAAATTGGACTAAAAATTATTAGTCCTAAAATTGAGAATACAAAATCAAATAATCTTTTCATTTATTTTTTTAAAATTTTTTTTATTTTAGAAACTATAAATTTAGAATCTAATCCATATTCTTTTCTTAAATATTTTTGATCCCCCACAATTGATGAAAATTTATTATTAATTGCTACCATATCAAATTGACAATCGATATTATTTCTAGCAATAACTTCAGCAATAGCACCTCCTAATCCACCATTACAATTATGTTCTTCAACAGTAATTAAAACTTTTGTTTTTTTAGCAGCTTTAATTATTGCCTGTTCATCTAGCGGATTAATTGTATGCATGGAAATTATTTGACATTTAATATTAATATTTTCTAATTCTTTTGCGGCAGCAAAACATTCTTCAATTATTCCTCCCGCCACAACAATACTTACATCTGATCCTTTTTTATAGATTAATGATTTTCCTATCTTGTATTTCACATTTTTAAATGGTGGTTTTTTAATTCCACCTTTTTCAATCCTTAAATAGGATACTCCATCTAAATTAACTAATTTTTTTGTTGCGTGATATGTTTCCCAAGCAGTAGATGGAACAACAACTTTGATATTTGGTATTGATCTCATTACTGCAATATCTTCAGTCGCATGGTGTGACATACCTAATGGCCCATAAGTAAAACCACCTCCAGAACAAACAATCGTAAGATTCACATTATGATAAGCGGCATCATTTCTTATCTGCTCCAAACATCTAAATGTAGCAAAATTTGCAATTGAATATGTAAAAACTTTTTTACCTTCAAGTCCAAGACCAACTGCTATACCGGTCATATTTTGTTCAGCGACTCCAACATTTAAATATTGTTTTGGAAAATCTCTTGCAAAAGATTCAAATACTCCGTATCCAAGATCGCCTGTAATAAACATTACATCTTTGTCTTTCTTTGCTAAATTATAAAGCTGTTTTGCAAAAGCATCTCTCATGTTCTTGTATTTTTTAATAATTCACTTCTAGCAGATAAAAATTCGTCTCCCTGAGGACTTCTATAGTGCCAAAGAGTATTATTTTCCATAAAAGAAACACCTTTGCCCTTTGTAGTGTGCGCTATAATGCACGTTGGTTTATTTTTAGAAATTTTATTTTTTCCAAGAGCAATCTTAATTTTTCTATGATTATGACCATCCACTTCTATAACATTCCATCCAAAAGATTTCCATTTTTGAACAAAAGGCTCAAGTTCTAAAGTCTGATGGGTACTCTCTAAGCTCTGAAGTTTATTATAATCGATGATAACTGTAAGATTATCTAATTTGTGATGAGATGCAAATAGAATTGCTTCCCAATTGGAACCTTCATCACATTCGCCATCGCTTAATAATGCAAATACTCTATATTTTTTTTTCTCTAATTTTCCATTTAAAGCAATTCCACAAGATACAGATAATCCATGGCCTAGTGAACCAGTTGAAAACTCTACTCCAGGAACTTTTATATGTGAAACATGTCCTGACAAATAAGAGCCATTTGAACAATGTTTTGCCAAATTACTAATTGGGAAAAATTTTTTTTCAGCTAATGCCGCATAAACAGCAGCACCTGCATGACCCTTACTTAATATAAACCTATCTCTCAGTTTATTTTTTGGATTGGTTGGAAAAATTTTTAGAGTATCTTCATATAGAACTGAAATAATATCTACTATTGATAAAATTGAACCAATATGGGAACTATTTCCAAGACTCGTCATTTGCAATGTATGCATTCTGATCTTGCTTGCGAGATTTTCACTTTTTAATTTCATATTTATTTATTATAAAAATTTTTAATTGTCTTTATTACTTCAAAGACATCATCATCAGAAATAAACATATTAAGCGGTATCATTAATATTTTTTCAAATAATCCATCAGTATAAGGACAGTTTTCTTTGAACCCTAAGTTACGAAATTGATGAATTGCTTTTCCAGACCATTGTATCATGCTACCAATACCACAATCATGCAAATATTCTCTTAGCTGACATCTATTCTCTGCTTGAATTTCATAATTTTGAAAAACATCAAAATGATCGCCATTTGAAGGAGCGGGTGGAAGTTTGATTTGTTCAATTGATCTTAATTCACTATCATAAAGTTTAGCTATTTCACGTCTTCTTGAAACTATTTTGTCATAATTTGATAACATAAAATTCAAAAATGCAGCTTGTAAATTATCCATTCTTGAATTAACACCCCAGCATTTAACATCTCCTGTCTTTGGGTCCCTTCCATGATCTCTTAACATCAAAATTTTTTCATAAATGTGATCACTATTAGTTAAGATTGCTCCAGCATCCCCGAGAGAACCAAGATTCTTTGCAGGGTAAAAACTTATCGCTGCAGCGATACCAAAAGTACCAGCTGACTTTCCTCTAAAAGTTGAACCTAATGCCTGTGCAGCATCTTCATAGATATCTAAATTATACTTATCTGCTATCAACTGAATTTTATCCATATTACATGTTCTACCATTCAAATGAGTAGGCATAATGGCTCTTGTTTTGTCATTAATTACTTTTTCTATCTCGTTGTAATCAATCATTAAATCCTCACCCACTTCTATAGGTTTAGGTACAGAACCAATATGATTTATTGCACTAGCAGTTGCTATCATTGTATGTGATGAAATAATTACTTCGCTATTACTTTCTAACTCTCCAGCCATTAAGGATAGCTGAAGTCCATCTGTAGCATTTCCAACACCAATTGCATATTTTGCACCAGTATATTTTGCTAAATTATTCTCAAAATCTGATAAATCTTTCTGCAGAATAAAAGCACCTCTATTACCTACATCCTCAAAAATTTTTATCAAATCATTTTTATTATTTTTGAATAAATCAGGATAGTTAAAGAATGGTATCTTCATATTCAACTTAAAGCCTTACTTACTTTTTTTAAATCTCTATAATTGTCAACAGGAATAGATTTATTAGACATTGGTATCATCCTGACACTCATTCCTAATTCAAGAAATCTTAATATCTCAATATCTTCTATTTTCTCTAAAGGTGTTTTTTTACCGTGAACGTAAAATTTATTAAGTAGTTTCTTGGGATATGAATAAATACAAACTTGTCTATGCGCGCTTTTCATTTTACCGCTTTTATCAATCGGTATGGGAGCGCGTGACATATATAATAGCATATTATTTAAATCAAGAGTAACTTTTGGAACATTTTTATCAGTATGCTGTAAGTCATATATAATTTTAGTATAACCATTTAATACCTCATCCGGATATTTACTTAAACTGTCTATTAGTTTCTTAATATCTTTTGCATTTATAACAGGTTCATCGCCTTGAACATTAATATAATAATCTGCAACTATTTTTTTTGATGCTTCAGCTACTCTATCAGTTCCTGTTAGACATTTTTTTGATGTAAGTATTGTATTTATTTCATATTTATTACAAATATTAATTATTCTTTTATCGTCTGTAGCAACATAGATTTGATTGGATGGACAAGCTTTAGTGCATTGAAAATACGTTCTAACTATCATTGGAACTTTTTTTATCATCATTAATGGTTTTCCAGGCAGTCTCTTCGAGTTATATCTTGCAGGTATTATAATGACATATTTCATTGTACTAATTTAATGCTTTATATTTTGATTTAGTAATTGTCTTTATAGGAATGAGATTATTTTTATCATATTCATTAAAAATATCTTCTATTAATAATTGGTTTGGATCACCTTTAGAGTATCCATCCATACCAGCAAGATATATTTTCTTAGCTCCTGAAGCATTTGCAAATGATAAGGCATATGTAATCCCCAAAGCTTCTTTATTAATGCAGCCATAATTATTGAATTCAAAGTTTTTTGGACCGATTTTTAATCCATAGTCAAAAATCTTACTATTTTTAAGCTCTTTTTTAATT
>CABYIR010000011.1 GCA_902518955.1 uncultured Pelagibacteraceae bacterium
AAGGATAAAGTTGTTGAGCCATTAGATCTTAATAGGGACAAAACTGTATTACCTTTGATCGAACATATTTTTTATAAAAAAATTCCTTTGCTTGGAATCTGTAGAGGTTTTCAAGAAGTTAATGTTGCTCTTGGGGGATCATTACATGCAGACATTCATGATGTACCTGGAAGAATGGATCATCGCGCTCCTAAATCTGAAGATCCAGATATTCAATTTGGAAAACAGCATGAAGTTTATCTAACTGAAGATGGAAAACTTCATAAATTAGCTGGAAGAGAATCCATTGAAGTTAATTCATTGCATACTCAAGGAATTGATAAATTAGCGAACTCACTTGAAATTGAAGGAATTGCAAAGGATGAGACTGTCGAAGCAATTAGTTTAAAAGATTATAAGGGTTATTTTTATGGAGTTCAGTGGCATCCTGAAACTTCTTCTACAACAGATGATTTTTCAAAAAAACTATTTGGTTCTTTTAATGATGCTGTTCAAACCTTTAGTATTGAAAAATAGAAAATTAAATCTTTGCAGCATAATTTATAGCTGTAATTAAACTTGTTTCATTAGCAATAAATTTATTAGCAATATCATAGCCTGTTCCATGATCTGGGCTGGTTCTGATAAAAGATAAACCAAGCGTGTAATTTATTGTGTTTTCAAAATCAATTGTCTTGACTGGTATTAAGGCTTGGTCATGATACATGCAAATAAAAGCATCAAAGAATCTTAGATTTTTTTGTTGAAAAGCTGAATCTGGAGATAAGGGGCCTGATATTGAGATCCCTAATTTTCTAATTTTTTTTATGACTGGTAATATAATTTTTTGTTCTTCATTACCTAAAAGACCTCCATCGCCTGAATGAGGGTTAAGCCCTGTAACAGCAATTTTTGGCTTTTTAACATCAAAATTTTTTTTCAAAGAGTTATTTAAAAGTTTTATTGCATCAAATAATGGTTTTTGCTTTATATACTTGTGTACATTTTTTAACGGAATATGAGTTGTGAAGGGAACAACTCTGATCTTCTTATTTAATAACATCATTCCAAATTGCTTTTTCTTATCTAATTTCGCTAAGTACTCTGTATGACCTGAAAAGTTCTTTTTAAATTTAGATAATACTTCTTTAGATATAGGGCTTGTGACAATACCTGAAACTTCTTTTTTTTTGGCTAGCTCAACTGCAAGATCTATTGAATTAAAAATATTTTCTGAATTTTTATGATTTGGCTTGCCTAATTTAGTACCTTTATCAATCTTGATTGGCAAAACAGGTAAGAATTTTTTAAAAACTTTATGAGCTTCTTCTGGTCTTGATATAGTTTTAATATTTACTTTTATTTTGAGCTTATTTGCAACTTTTTTTATATAATCAGGATCATGTATCACGAAAAAAGTATTTGTAGTTTTTTTCCATGCCTTAATAATGATCTCAGTTGAAACACCAGAGGGATCGCCCATTGTAACAGCAGTTAATTTTTTGTTAGACTTCATTAAAAAATACCCAGAAATTTTTTATTAAAGTTATTTTCACATTCACTTAGTTGAGATTCATATCGATTAGCCCTCATCTTTACTTTACGAGCAACTTCGATTAACCATTCTTTACTTTTATAAGTTCCTTTTTTATATCCACCATGTCCTTCATGATAAGCTAAGTACTGATTATAAGTATCACTTTTGCTAATCTTATTAATTGATGTTGTTTTATTTATATACCATCCAGTAAAATCAACAGCATCAGCAAAATTAACTCTTGAAGCCAACGGTTTATTATTTTCTTTTTTATACCAATCCCAAGTACCATCAATTGCTTGAGTATATCCTAACGCGCTAGATTTACGCTTCCATGGAATGACGCCAAAAAGTTTTTCGCGTTCAGGCTTTACTCTATTTTGAAACGAAGATTCTTGTCTTAGAATTGACATTTGAACATGAATTGGAGCCCCCCATTTTTCTTCTGATTTATTAGCTAAACGGTACCATGATGATTTTTCACTAAATATTTTACAAATATTATCCTGGTTATCCGGTGGCTTGCTAGCGCAGCTTGTAAGCATCGATAATAAAGCAACAAAAATGAATACAGTCCTCATATATTAATACGTTTACATTCAGGATATACAATAATACTCTCCTCCGACCTAAATGAAACAAATAAATAAAACAAGTTTTATCAGCTGGATATTTCTTCTCTCATTAGCAACTATTTGGGGTGTCAATTTTTTATTTATCAAACTAGCGGTTGAAGAAATTGGCCCTGTTACAAATGTTTTTTTAAGACTTCTGATGGCATCAATAATTTTATATGTTGTTATGAAACTGCAAAAACAAAAATTAGAACTTAAACCAAAACTAATTCTCTTTTATTTTATTTTAGGAGCTTTTGGACTTGCTATACCTTTTTCATTAATTTCTTCAGCAGAAATATATATAAATGCAGGTTTGGCTGGAGTATTAATGTCTCCAATGCCTTTACTTACATTAGCATTGAGTGCAATTATTTTAAAAAATGAAATTATCAATTTTAGAAAAGTACTTAGCTTTATTATTGCATTTTGTGGGTTATTAATACTATTTGGTTTTGATACTCTTACGCAGATAGGAAAAGGTAATTCAATTGAAGTAATAAGTCAGCTCATTGTTTTATTAGCTGCTGCTTGCTATGGTTTGAATGCTGTTTTAACTAAACTCGTCCCTGAAATAAATTTTATTTCTCTTGCAACTGGAGTAACAATTGCAAGTGTCATATGGATAATACCATTTGCTATATTTCTTGAGCCGTTTTGGCTTAATGATTTTAATTCTAAAGCTATTCTGGCAGTATCAGTGCAAGGAGTGTTTGCGACAGCAATTGCGAATCTTTTGTTTTTTAAAATTATTGAAACAACTGGACCTGTTTTTTTGTCATTAATAAATTTTATGATTCCTTTAATAGCTTACTTTTCTGGAGCAATTTTCTTAAATGAAGTAATTGAAATAAATGTGCTACTTTCGCTAAGTCTTATTTTGTTTGCTCTTTATTTAAATCAAACTTCAAATACTAATAAGTAATTGCTCCATTGTTATCACTAGCGTATTGTTTATAAAATGCTTGAAATAAAAAACCTTAGTAAGCAGTTTGGAGGAATTCATGCCGTTGATAATGTATCACTAGAGATTGAACAGGGCTCAATCACTGGACTAATTGGACCAAACGGCGCAGGTAAAACAACTTTATTTAATGTTATCTGTGGTAGTATTGCACCTTCAAGTGGATCAATATTTTTTAAAGATAAAGATATTACAGGACAACCGTCACATCAATTATTCTATGATGGTATACTAAGAACATTTCAAATCGCACATGAATTTTCAAAACTGACTGTGCTTGAAAATCTAATGGTTGTTCCTGGTTTTCAATCTGGTGAAAAATTAATGAATGCTTGGATCAATCGAAAAAAAATAAAAGATGAAGAAAAAAAAATAAAAGATAAAGCGACTGAAGTTATTGAATTTTTAAACCTATCACATCTTACCTATGAATTGGCTGGCAACTTATCTGGGGGTCAAAAAAAGTTACTAGAACTTGGAAGAACAATGATGGTTGATGCTAATATTGTTTTACTCGATGAAGTTGGAGCAGGTGTTAATAGAACTCTCTTGAATGAAATTGCAGAAGTTATTTTAAAACTTAATAAGGAAAAAGGTTATACATTCTGTATGATTGAACACGATATAGAGTTTATCAGCAAACTTTGTAGTAAAGTCATTGTCATGTCAGAGGGTAAAATTCTTACAGAGGGTAAAATTGAAGATATAAAGAAAAATGAAAAAGTAATCTCAGCTTATTTAGGAAGAAGTGGAGCAGTATGAGCGATTTCTTTTATTGTGAAAATTTAGTTGGTGGATATGGTGGCGAAAATATTCTTAATAATTGTAGTGTTTCTGTGAATAAAGGAGAGATATCTGTAATTGTTGGTCCAAATGGTGCTGGTAAATCTACAGCGATGAAGGCCATGCTAGGCATGTTAAAACTTGTCCAAGGTAAAGTATTTCTTGATGGAAAAGATATTTCTAATTTTTCTCCTCAAAATCGAGTTGCCTCTGGGATATCATTTGTGCCACAAACAATGAATATATTTAATGAATTAACGGTCAGAGAAAATTTAGAAATGGGCGCTTATCTGAGAGAAGATAATCTAGATGAAACGTTCGAAGAAATGTATTCATTATTTCCAATTCTTCATGAAAAAAAAGAACAAATAGCCGGTGAATTATCTGGAGGTCAAAGACAGCAAGTGGCAGTTGGAAGAGCATTAATGACAAAACCAAATGTTTTAATGCTTGATGAACCAACGGCAGGGGTTTCTCCAGTAGTTATGGATGAACTTTTTGCTAAGATTATTGATATAAAAAAAACAGGGGTAGCAGTAATAATTGTTGAGCAAAATGCAAAGCAGGCCCTAAATATTGCTGATTTTGGATATGTCCTAGTTGCTGGGAAAAATAAATTTACAGGAAAAGGCTTTGAACTACTGAACGATGCAGAAGTCAAAAAGGCTTTTTTAGGCGGATAAGTATGGAAAATTACGATTTAATAAATGCTATAATACTCTTGGCAAACTTTGTAATTGTCCCAGCTTTATCTTATGGCTCACAACTAGCACTTGCGGCTCTAGGTATTACTCTTGTCTATGCAGTTCTGAGATTTTCGAATTTCGCTCATGGCGATCTGATGGCATTTGGCACTATGATAGCGATACTCATAACATGGCTTTTTCAGTCTTGGGGATTAACTGCAGGTGTACTACCTACAGCACTAATCGCACTGCCTTTTGCCATGGCACTGACTGCAGCTTTTTGTCTTATTACTGACAAGGTTATCTATAAATTTTATCGAGAACAAAAAAGTCAACCAGTTGTATTTATGATCGTATCAGTTGGAGTTATGTTTATCATGAATGCAATAGTGAGATTTATAATAGGTCCAAAAGATAGAACATTTTTTGATGGAGAAAAATTTATAATTAAAGCAGTTGAGTTTAAATCATACACGGGTCTTCCTGAGGGACTTAGCATTAAGTCGACACAAGTTCTAACAATCGTAATAGCGTTGATCACTATGATGGCCTTATTTTATTTTTTACAAAAAACAAAAATGGGGAAATCAATGAGAGCATACTCTAACAATGAAGATCTTGCTCTTTTATCAGGAATTAATCCTGACAGAGTAGTTATGATTACATGGATTATTGTTGGTATGCTGGCAACTATTGCTGGAGTTCTATATGGATTAGATAAAAGTTTTAAACCTTTCACATATTTTCAATTACTACTGCCCATGTTTGCCGCAGCTATTGTTGGAGGAATAGGTAATCCATTAGGAGCAGTAGCAGGTGGGTACATTATTGCTTTTTCAGAAGTGATGCTCACATATGCATATAAGAAGTTTTTTATGTACTTACTACCAACTAATCTTGAACCAAGTGGACTGATGCAGTTTTTGTCTACTGACTACAAATTTGCAATTTCATTTATAATATTAGTTATAGTTCTAGTAATCCGCCCGACTGGAATTTTTCGAGGTAAAACATTGTGATTGAAAAGTACAGAACGCAGCTTGCATTTTTGGTGATGGCACTACTTTTGATTATTGTTGGGGTAGCACAATCATGGTCTGTTTCAATCGGTATTTTCAACTTATGCATTGTCTCAGCTATAATGGCTATGGGCGTTAACCTGCAATGGGGCTATGCTGGATTGTTTAATGCTGGAGTTATGGGTTTCACCGCATTAGGTGGGCTCGTAGCTGTACTAATATCTCATCAACCAATTTATGAGGCATGGTCAATTGCAGGAACTGGTATGTTAATCAGCCTTTTCATAGTAATTGTCGCATCAATTTCTATTTTTTATATCTCAAAACATGTAAATTCTGTTTTCAAAAAAAGATTTCTAATAGTTTTTGTCATTTTATTAGCAGCTATTGGATTAGGTAATTTTTACGGGCCATCAGTAAATTTAATTGAGGATATTAATCCAGCAAAAACTGGTTTCCTTGGTGGGCTTGGAATGCCAATTATATTTTCTTGGGTTGCAGCTGCATTTGCAGCTGCATTTCTTGCCTGGATTATCGGTACAGTTACCTTAGGACTACGATCAGATTACCTAGCGATTGCTACTCTTGGCATTTCTGAAATTGTCATAGCGGTCCTAAAGCATGAAGAATGGCTTTCTAGAGGAGTAAAAAATGTAACTGGTTTACCAAGACCTGTACCTTATGAAATTCGATTACAAGAGTCAGAATGGTTTATCAACTTTATTGAAAGGCTTAATTCATCAAAACTGTCAGCTATTGAAACTGTATCAAGCAAACAAGACTTATTAAATAAATTGGTAATCGAGGGATCAAGCATCTATGTAAAACTTTGTTATGCAGGTTTATTTATTATGGTTCTTGCAGTTCTATTTTTTTTGAGTCAGCTTGCACTTAATTCTCCTTGGGGAAGAATGTTAAGAGCAATAAGAGACAATGAAGTAGCCGCAAGTGCTATGGGCAAAAATATTGTTAGGCAACATTTACAAGTTTTTATATTAGGCTCTGCCATTATTGGAATTGCTGGAGCAATGTTAACAACCTTAGATGGGCAATTTACGCCAGGTACTTATCAACCACTAAGATTTACATTTATAATTTGGGTAATGGTAATTGTTGGTGGAAGTGGAAATAATTTAGGTTCAATATTTGGTGGTTTCTTTATTTGGTTTATGTGGATAGAAGCAGAACCAATTTCAATTGCTTTTATTAGTTTAGTCACTAGTGGATTAGATTATGGCAACCCAATTAAAATGCATTTAATTGCTAGCGCTCCTCATATGAGGTTATTTATTATGGGAGCAATTTTATTAATTACTTTGAGATTTATGCCTAGAGGCGTTATACCTGAAAAGGTTGTAAGGCCTAGGTAAACTAGGCCTTACAGTCAAAATTATCTGACTCGAATAGTATTGAACTTACCCGAACCTATTTCTAGTTCCTTGTAAGATCCTGATGCTTCACCGACATCAGAAAACTCAACATTTGTCGCACCTTGATAATTTACTTCCTTACCATCTTTTAGAAGGTTGATTGCTTTAGCCAATTGGCCTGGAAGAATTTCTGTTCCAGGAGCATTTGCTACTCCCATTACATTTTGTGCGATCGTTGCACGATCTGCTGATCCTCCAGCTTGCATTGCAAGAGCAATCAGAGCTGCAGCATCGTAAGACTCTTGCTCAAACGGACCATCACCAGGAATTCCGTTTGCACTTGCCATCTTAATAAACATTGCTGCTCCATCTGACTCATTACCAGGTAAAGTACCAAATGTGCCAGTCAAATCTCCATCAATATTATCAATTAAACTTTGCCCAATCATACCATCGGCTAGGATAAATCTTGAGAAAGCATCAGTATCAAGCGAGTTTTGAATTATTCCCTTACCACCTTGGTCTACATAACCAAGAACAGCTAGTTCATCAGCTCCAGATGCAGATAGAGTACTTACCTCAGCTGAATAATCAGCCTTACCATCTTCATGTGGAACTTCAATCGTAACCTCTCCACCTAAAGCTTTAAATGCTCCAACAAAACTATCTGACAATCCTTTTCCATAGTCATTATTTGTATAAGTCACTGCTAGTTTTGTTATACCTCTATCCATTACAACTTGAGCAAGAACCTGTCCTTGACGAGCATCAGACGGGGCTGTTCTGAAGAAGAATCCTTTATCTTCAATTGTTGTTAGTGCTGGAGACGTCGCAGATGGAGAAATAATTGTTACACCGTTTGGAACAGCAACATTATTTGTTATTGCGGTTGTCACTCCTGAACAATCAGCACCCATAATTGCTGCAACATTATCTGATGTAACAAGTCTTTCAGCTCCAGATACTGCAGCTGCTGCATCAATACAAGTTGAGTCAGCTCTAATTGGAGTTAATGTTGCGCCACCCAGAATACCAGCATCGTTTGCTTCTTTAAAAGCAAGTTCTGCTGAAGAAGCCATTGTTGGCGTCAAAGATTCAATTGGACCTGTGAAACCAAGTATAATCCCTACCTTTACATCTTGAGAGTAAGCATGAATATTAAGACTCATTAATACTAAGATGCTTGTTAGGAAAGCGAATATTGATTTTTTCATTATTAATTACCTTTTTTATTTTTTTTATAAGTTAATTATGCTAGCAAAATGAATGTTCTTAAGCAACTAACAATTAGGTCTAAATTTTATTGAAAAATGAATATGTTTTACCAACTAACACTTATAGCTGTCTTATTTATCACAATTTTAATCTATATTATGTTTCTTTTAATTAATCGTGAAAATGGAAGTCTTTCTGAATATCAAAATTCTTCAAATTATCAATTTGTTAAATTAACTAATGGCTTAACTGCTTATAGAGAATTTGGGTCAAAAAATAGTACACCTATTGTCGTAATTCATGGAGGAACACTTCCATCTGAGGGTTATTTAGAGTTTTGCCAGCGCCTTAGTGAATTAAATTATTGGGTTATATGTTATGACCAGTTTGGTCGAGGTTACTCAGATCGACCTAAAATAAAATATTCTATGGATGTTTATCAATTGCAACTTGATGAGCTTCTTAATCATTTAAAAATTGATAAATTTATACTTTATGGAGTTTCAATGGGAGCGCCCATTGCAGTTCAATATTCAAATAATCATATTGATCGTTCATTGGCTGTAGGAATACAAGTTCCAGTTGTTCACATTGATAATTATATTTTTAAAATTCTAAATGTTCCTATTATCGGAGAAATAATGATGCGATTTTTTGGATTACCATTAATAAAAAAAAGAGCTCTTGAGTGGAATAATGAAGAATTTATTAATGAAGACTTTATTGAAAAATATATTAATCAATTAAGTCTACCTGGAACTGAATACGCTCTTCTTTCAGCCTCAAGAAATCTTTTTCCCAAAAACTACACATATATCTACGAAGCTTTTTCAAAAAATAAAATACCATTTCATATTGCCTATGCCGATGATGATACAGAAGTTTCTCCTGACTCAGTACGAGCTATCATTAAAATAAATAATGATGCTGACGTCTTTATGTTTACCGGTGGGCATGGTGGGAGTGCTAAAATACCAGATAAAATTGTTAATGTGTTTGAGAGTTTTTTATCTAAAAATTTAAATCAATAAAACGTTATCAAGTTGAGTTGTATAACTCTGAGTACAATTCTTTCTCTTTTGTTTCCATTTGCCTATCTGACATTCTGTTGCTATTTGAATTGTATCACTCCCATAACGCTCATTAATTTGGTCAACTGTAGACATCAATTTTGGTGATCTATATCTTGCCTCAGAAAATAAATCTTTTGTTTCAGTACCTTTTTCATAAAACCCACTTAACAAAACGCCTGCCTTCTTATACTTATAATTTTCTCGAAAAATTATTTTAGTTAACTGTAAGGCTGTCTTGACTATTTGCATTGTATCATAAGTTGGGTAACTCAATGTTGTGGTTGAACTATTTGAATAATAACGGTTTCTATCAAAAGGATTTGTTCTTAAGAAAACAGAGACTGTGGAAGCAGTTAAATTTTCACCTCTAATTCTCTCTGTCGCACGACGAGCAAACGTGGTAACCGCCTGCTCTATATCATCAAGGTTTACCAATGGTTTTCCAAATGATCTTGTAGTACAACAGCTTTTTCGAGTAGCAGAAGTTTCCTCCAAATCTAGACAAGATATCTCTCTTAATTCAGATACTGTTTTTAATCCATTAACACTCATCATTTTTCGCACCCAGGCATCTTCACAATTTTTCAATAGTTTGGCATTAAATATACCATTCGCTATTAACTTCTTAGATAGCTGTCGTCCAACACCCCATACATCTGCGATGTTGGTATCTTCTAAAACTTGATCTAAATTCTTGTATTGAATTAGTGAGCATACACCCTCTAAAGACTCATCGTCTTTAGCGATATGATTTGCTACTTTTGTTAAAGTCTTTGTTGAGGCAATACCAATACTAACTGGAATACCTGTGTATTGTAAAATTACTTTTCTCATCTGACGAACATAAGACTCATAGTCTACATTCATATTGGTTAGCTCAATAAATGCTTCATCAATTGAATAAACTTCAATACTTGGAGCAAACTCAGATATTATATTCATAACTCGCCGCGACATATCTGCGTACAAAGTGTAGTTAGATGAAAATACAATTACATTTTCTTTTTCTACAATGTCTTTAACTTTAAAAAGTGGAACTCCCATCTTAATACCGAGAGCTTTTGCTTCTTTAGATCTAGCGATAATACAACCATCATTATTGGACAGTGCCACCACAGGTTTGTTATTTAACTTTGGATTGAACACTCTTTCGCAAGAAACATAAAATGCATTACAGTCTATGAGTGCAAAAATTTTTTTTTTCATAAAGAAGAATTAAGTTTTTTCAAATCATGAATTACATATGTACAGACACCCCAAATCATAAAATCCATTTCTTCTGAAACGTGAACATCCTCATAGTTTTTATTTGCTGACTTTAATAAAATATCATTTTTACTTTTTATACTAAGAGTCTTAATACTGAGTTCTCCATCTAATACTGCAACTATTACTGATCCATGACGTGGCTTTAAACTTCGATCAACAATAATTAAATCACCAGGTGATATGCCTGCATCAATCATTGAATGACCACGCGCTCTAACGACAAAAGTTGAGTTGGGGCGATGAATCAGCTCTTCATTTAAATCTATAGAGCTCTCGGTAAAATCCCTGGCTGGAGATGGGAATCCACATTCCACACCCTCTTTATAAAAGGTTAATAACATTGATTAAATACTAATTTGTTCTTGTTTTGTTCTTATTATTGCACTGCTCGATCTTAGAGTCAACACTTTAGAATCTAAATAAATTATGAGTTTAAAAATTGTTTTTTGAAAAAAGAAACAACGTCTTTATGACACTGACGTCGAGCTTCCCAGTTACAACCTGCATGAGCACCCATTATGCCTGGAACTGCATTAATAAGATTCGTACGACCTTCAGCATCATCACAAGGTATTACAGTTCCATCGTCTAAGGTGAATGTTAGATTAGTATTTTTATCAATAACCGCAAACTTTTCAGTAAGTCTAATGGCATAAGGAATAAATTCTATTGGATCGATAGAATCGAAAGAGTGATGAGCATCTGAATAAGTAATAAGATCTATATTTGATTTAGCTGGCTTAATGTATTCAAGAATATTTTTGACAAGACTAGTTGGAGTATAATCATCTGCATCTCCGCATAAAATTTTCATTGGAGCATCAGTCCATTCATTGATTTCGGGTTTAATATGAGTTCCAGGATAAAGAGGAAGATGAGCTGAAAATTTTTCATCTCCCAACGTCAAAGCTTTGACTATTGGGGACCAAGCAGAATAAAAAGATGTGCTGCCTCCAAGGCTCCAACCCATAATTCCAATTTTATTTGGATCTATATCAGGATGTTGAGTTAGCATAGAGAGTGCACGAAATGAGTCCGTAATCATTGTAGCTAAAGTCACTCTCATTTGGTCTTCAATAATCGAAATTAAACCTCTTGCTTCAAAGCTATGAATTCTAAAAACAGCAATACCAGCTTCTAACAGATTAACAATATGGTCATGATGATTTCCTCTTAGTCCTGCACTACCATGAACAGCGATTACAGCAGGACATGGGAGTTTCACATTTTCAGGAAAAATAAGTGAGCCATAAATTTCCTCTTTAGGCTCTATGTCTATACCATTTAAAATGTGATGAAATTCAAATGGACTAGAGGATTTAAAAAAAAATACTCCAGCTTTCTTTTTTTCAAATTTATGTTTGTGATTTTCCATAAGTTGAAGACTTTATTAGGAAAATATAAAAAATCAAAATAAAAAACGGTCCTGCAAAAAAATTAAAGGGGAAAATTGCAGGACCGTTTGTTTAGGTCAGGAGGAAATTAGTCTCTGATTGCGTAAGCTGTTACACCAGTTTCCGCTATATCAGTTCCTTCTTTTTCAGCTTCTTCGCTTATTCTTATACCTATAGTTGCTTTCATAATTGACCAAACAATGAATGAAACTACGAATACAAAAGCACATATTGAAGCTGTACCAAGTAACTGTGGCCCAAAAGATGTGCCACTATTCGTAAGAGGAACAGCAAGAGTACCCCAAATTCCAGCAAATAAGTGAACTGGAATAGCTCCTACAACATCATCAATCTGAAGTTTGTTTAGAGCTTGAGTACCAAGTATTACAATTATTCCACCAATTGCGCCGATAATAATAGCCATTAATGGAGTTGGAGTAAGTGGCTCAGCTGTAATAGCAACAAGTCCACCAAGTGCTCCATTTAACATCATAATGACATCAGTTTTACCATTTACTAATCTTGTAATAACTGCACAAGTCATGACACCAGCACAAGCAGCAAGATTTGTATTGATATAAATGGTAGCTACGGCAGTGGCATTTTCAAAACCAGCTAGAGCTAATTGAGATCCACCATTAAAGCCAAACCAGCCAAACCATAGAATAAAGGTTCCAAGAGTTGCTAATGGAATAGATGAACTAGCAAATGGCACTAATTTACCATTACTAAATCTACCAAGACGAGGACCGAGTACAATCGCACCAGCTAATGCTGCTGCACCACCGGCTGCATGCACGAGAGTCGATCCAGCAAAATCTGAGAAGCCAGCAGCGGACAACCAACCGCCTCCCCATTGCCATCCCATTTCAATCGGATATATAACGCCTGTTAGAATCGCAGCGAATAAAAAGAAAGGCCAAATTTTGATTCTTTCAGCTAAGGTACCTGATACAATTGATACTGTTGTTGCACAGAAGACCATTTGAAACCACCAATCAGAACCATCAGAATAGCCCGTTTCAATCGCAGAGGCGTCACTCCAAGGTGTAAAAGATCCAATATATCCACCTTCAGGGATACCATAAGCAACGTTATAACCGATTACCCAGAACATAAGTCCTGCAATCGAGTATAAACCAATATTTTTTGCAGCAATTGTAGATACACTTTTAGATGTAACCATTCCTGATTCAAGCATACAGAATCCTGCTGCCATCAACATTACTAAAAATCCACTTATTAAAAATAATAGAGTGTTCAGAGCATAAGCAGTTTCATCGTCTGTTCCTGCATACGCACTAACACTTAATAAAGAAGTGAATAGTAATGAATATAAAACTATTCTTTTAATCATTCTAATTTCTCCGTTTAAAAAATTTAAGTTAAGATACTATCTTTTGGATGACTTAAAGAAACAACTCGACTCTTATGCCATCATGTCAATGAACTTCATGTCAAATTGGCATTAAACATGTTAGTTAGTATTAGTGATTAAATTATTGAACTTATTAAACTTATTATAGTTTATAATGTAAATATATTGGAGATGACCATGCTCTTGGTTCATCAATGCTAGTACATGCTTCAAGGTCTCGCGGGTTTTTCCAATCTTGAGTACAAATTTTGAACTCTGAACAATTTCCTTCATTATCATAAATACAATGCGCACCTTTCACATTTATAATAGGTGAAGGTTGTTCAATTGCTCTAGCATAGTAGCTTACATCTGATTGCATATTTTTGAAATCGGGGTCAGTAAATGTAAATTTACAACCGACTTTATCTGTATCACAATTGTGAACTAACCATGTATCTTCAATTCTTTCATCAATTGGCTGGTTGATATATTCTTGTGGCCAGACTCTTATAATTTCAATTCTTGTAATCTTTTTTCGTTCATCTGATGGATTGTAACACTCATTATAGCAAAGCTCGTTTACTCGATCTTCTCCGAGTGCTGCATAGGCATCTTCTGGACATCCACTTTTTTGAATATATGATCCCATGGCTCTGACTTCAAATTCAGGATTCTGATCCATTTCTACAAGAGAACCCATAGGTGATTTTCCATTTATACTATCTTGATTATTCACAAGATCAAACCAGAGTAGAATTCTTGGACCACTTGTTGCATAAGTTTCACGTCTCTTGAAAGCATCCCAAATTTCTTCTTTTGATCTTCCTTCAGAGTGTACTGCCGCTAATCCACCTGTTTGAAAAAATGATCTTTGTCGCTCCCATTCGATTGTATTAAACCCAAGGGTTAGTTTAGTAAGATCAAAATCAATAGGCTTATCATCAGATATATATGCATCCCCAACGGGATCCTCATTTTTAGCACCGATAGTATAGGGTTTCATATGTATGAATTTATCAAATAATTCATTTGGTGGTCCAACACCGTCAACACTTGTATGAAACAGTTCTTTATAACCTGAACCTGGAGCAGCCTGATGATTATCACTAGATGAAATAAATCCATATTTAAATCGATGCTTAGATCCATCATCCTTAAATTTTGTAAGAGCCATTCCATACTGAGCACTACCACCAGGCACATAATTCATTGCGGGAGAAAAACAATCACGACACTGACCTGAGTCTAGTTTATCCCGTTCAGATAAATTTGAGATAGCATTTACTCCTGTACGACCACGATCTACAACAATTTGTTGTGTCTTAACTTTTCGCTCATTACATTCTTTTTCGTTCACACCAGCTTTTATACATCTCTCATATATAATCTCTCCTAACTTCCAACATTGAGGTGTGTAGTTTTCCGACGGCTTCGGGCACACTTGAGTGCCGAAATCAAATGATCTTTCTTTTCCATCTACCGTAGCTACTAAAGTACCAGTTTGAAAATCTAATTTATTTACGTCTCTCACGTTAATCATGGTATCAACAACAACTTCTGACTCTCTTGTTACATTGCCTGCACGCCAAGATCTATATTCTTCAGCATTTCCATGACCAGAGTGAATCTCAAGTAGATCAAATTGATGAGGGTACTGCTTTGAAAGTTCTAGCCCTGCATCCAAGGTATAACCTTTAGGTGTATACAGTCCCCATGTTTGTCCATGTGGAATAATTATGTAATCACTGTCGTATTCATTTACTTTATTAGCCAAAACAAGTGGCGTTAATGCATCTTCACTGCAATCTATTGGAAGCTCTTTCGATGGTACTCCTCTCTCACATATTGGTGTATCTAAAATCTCTGTGACATATTTATTAAAATCAAGGTATCTCTTAAAATTTTTCATATCAATAAATGCAAAAGATACATTTGGCCAGTCAGGAGCATTTCCAAGTACTTGACGAGCAATACTTTGCGATGCAATAGGTCTTACGGGGACTAGATCTTCTTCCTCTTCAGCTAAAATAACATTATGATGTCCCCAATGTGTACCCCGATTAGCCCCAACTTGTGTCCATTCCCAACCTAGAAAAGCTACACAGTCTGGATTTTCTTTATCAATATTAAGTTGATTACATTTTCGGATCGTCTCTTTTGTTTCTTTCCATCTCTTAGGGGTTAGACTTTCTGCATGATCATTAATCGACCAAAAATCAAGCGCAGAACAGTGTCGAGCAAAGTCACATGCATCTGCAACTGGATGAACCCCAACTCCACCAACAATAGGTAAGCTCATTTGATGAGCGTCGAGTGAAAATGTAGAATGAACATGAAGATCACCAAATAAAATTTGTTTTTCGATATTTGTATTGAGAGACTTTGTGGCATTTTTGTAATTTTCAGTTTTATTTGCTACAAACTCAGAAGTATTTATTTTTCCTTGAATTTCACCAGGCCCCAAAGACTCCGAAAAAAAACCTCGATCTAATATAACCACCCCTGTTGAAATAAATAAAAAAACAGCAACAAGAAGATATAAAAAATATTTAATTATTGTCATGTATTTTCCCTGAAATACTTGAATAATGGAGAAAAATTGATGATAGTGCAAGAGATATGTTTCGCGTCATAAAAAACATTAATTATCTTTTTGTTATTGCATTAATAATTGGAATCTTACTAATTTCACAAGAGTTATTTCAATCTAAGTCTTCAAATCAATATTTAAGACAGCAAAATGCAGTCGCTTTAGTAAACGATATGACCATATCTGAAGATCAATATATTAAATATATAAGCACACTTGGAATTGATATAATTGATGAAAATGATGAGGAATTACTTGAGATTGTTCTTGAGAAAATGATAGAGGAAGAACTCCTTTTACAAAAAGGGATTGAACTCGAGCTTCATAAATTTGACATTCAGATTAGAAAAGAAATTATTCAACAAGTAATTAATTCAGTTCTTTTGCAAAATGAAGAAGAAGTGTCTGAAAAAGAATTACGAGAATATTATGAGAATAATAAAAATAAGTATCAATTAAGAAAATTAATCCACTTCGATGTAATTTTTTTAAAATCTAAAAGAGAAGAAGATATAAATTTGTTACTTGAAACGATCAGTACTATCGGATTTACAGAGTCAAAAAAACAATTTCATCAAGAACTTTTTTTTTCAATTCCTGATCGACTAATTAGTATTAAAGACTGTAATCAATTATTAGGAGGCAATATATGTAAAGATATTTTTGCATTAAATCTAAATGATATTTCTAATCCGATGAAATATGAAAATGGTTTCTTAATAATTCAAATTAGAAATACAAATAGAGATATCGTAGATAACGATTTATTTTATAGACTTTATGATAAAATCTTATTTGATTTTAAAAATTCAAAGGATGATAAGTATTTTAAGGATTATATTCAGTATCTAAAAGAAAATGCATATATTAAGAGATATGACTTAGATGTTAAAAGTAATTAAATTTTTAACTCTCATATTTTTTGTTTCAATTTTTCCCTCTAATGCTCATTATTTTAGCGAGTCTTATTCAAAATGGAATGTAAATGGAATTAACGTTGATGGTACATTTAATGTGTTTGAAATAGAAGCTACTCGAGTCTTAAAATTACCTGAGATAGAAAAATTTCTTTATGAACAAGGATTGAGTGAAAGTGAAGCATTCATAAAGTATCTTGAAAAAAAAGTTAAAGTTACATCTGAGAATAATAAATGTACCCAAATTGAGTCCATGCATTTAATACCTTCAAAAGAAGGTTCAATTAATATTGCAATGAAATTTCAATGTGAACAACCGGAAGCAATTAAGATAATTAATAATGCATTTTTTGATATTATTCCAAGCCATATTCATATTGCAAGGATATATAAAGAAGACAGTATAATATTAGAAAAAGCTCTTTTCTTTAATGATCAATCCATCAACATAGTAGAGAATGAAAATATAGAACAAAATAATAATTTTTTATCAAGTATATTTAATTTCATAAAAATTGGTGTTGAACATATACTTAATGGATATGACCATCTTTTATTTATTGCTGGACTAGTCTTACTTATTTCAAGTATTAGAAAATTATTGATCTTGATAACAGGTTTTACACTAGGTCATAGTATTACCCTTATTTTTTCTACTCTAGGTTATGCTACTCCAAATATGATGCTTGTCGAGTCCCTTATTGGATTCACAATTTTATTTCTTGGTCTTGAATATTTCTTGGAAAGAACAAAAAAGTTTAAGGAGATATTTTTTTTATTAATCACAGCATTAATTTTATTATTATCCCTGGGTCTGATTAATCCAATTTTAATATCAAAAACCACATTGATTGGGATTATAATATTCTCTATGGGTTATTTTGGTTTATATAAAAATTTAAGAAATAAAAATATACTTATATACATTATTACCGTTTTATTTGGTCTAATTCATGGCTATGGATTTGGATCATTCCTTCTGAAAACTGAAATTCAGAATTATAATTTAATCTATGGCTTAGCTGGTTTTAATATTGGTGTTGAAATTGGGCAAATTATCTTTGTTTCATTAATTTTAATCTTCCTAAAATTAATGTCATTTTTACAGTTAAGAAATTTTGAAATGTTTTTTAAAAATTTAATTTTTGTTTTAGTAATAAGCTTTGGTATGTTTTGGTTTGTTTCAAGAATAATTAATTAATCAATATAAAAAAACATCATAAATGAAAGTACTATAACTGCGCTCGTCAACGGAACTCTTATATTTAAAAACCAATAAGGAGTAGCTTTAGTATTATGCAAATAATAATCATGAGCCAAAGCAATTAAGAAAGAAATTACAATTATTATTAACGAATAGAAAAGATTAGTTATAAAGATTAAAGCGGACCACCCCATTAATGCAGGTACTGTAGATATAAGTAATGGCAAGAGGACGTTATATATTCGGTCAGCAGAAGCAGTGATCAAGCCCCATTGTATACCTCCTAAAAAAGATGAAATGATAGCGGCATAAGAAATAAATAAATAAATTAAAAGATTATATACCTCTTGATCAGCAGGCAATATTAAACAGCAGAGAAAAATTATTATAAATGGTATTAAGCCTAAAATACCTACAATGAGTGATGATCTATAACCCATTTAGCCTTGAAATAGAGATAAAAACTTTAAAAACTCTATTTTTCCACCTTCAACTTCAATTTCATTTTTAGCTAACATGAGAGAAATGCTAGGAACACTTTTTAATCCAGCAAAAATTTCTTTGAGTGACTGTTGATCAGTTTTAATTACTAATTCTTCATCATTTTGAGATCTATAAGTTAATTCAGCAACGCCTCGTCTGATATGAATTCTATAAACTTGTTCTAAGTCGGTGAATGTAAATAAAACTTTCTTATCTACTTCTAATGAATTCTCTGCATTTAAGTTTACGGGAATTGAATTAAAAATAGTTTTCATTGGAGTGCCATAAAGCTGAGCTGGAGTTACTTTATTACTATTTGCATAAACATCGATTTCCCCCCGTAGCTCACCTGCTACAGTTTGATAATAATAATAATCATTCGAAGCTGATTGAGTGTAAGAAAAACTCTCTGCTGCCTGTGCTTTTATTTTCTTTGAACCTTCATCCTCAGGATTGAGAGCTAATAGAATATCTGCAAGTTCCATTGCCCACTGAAATTCACCATTTTTAAGTGCACTTTCCGCTGCATCAATTAGAGAAATACTTCTCTCAGCAAGCTCTCTTATTTTTTGAGCTTTAACAGTATTATCTAAAGGATGTAACTCCGTTATATTTCCACTAAACCAGCCAATATATCCTGAAAAAACTGATCGTACATAAGAACTAATAGAACCATAAAATTCTTGAAGGTAGGGTGAACTCGCTAAATGAGGTGGTAATTTTACTATTTTTACAATCTCATCTGGCAATAGACCTTTGTTAATATGTCTTATTGTTTGATCATGAACAAACTGAATACCGTCTCTATAATCTCGTAAAGCCTGAGCAATATTTTCTTTGCCCTCAATTGGTCTACTATGACTTGGAATTAAATATTCAGCATCTAACGCTCTTATTTTATCAATACTATGAACCCATTCCATCGGGTTTCTAAATTTTGTTCCTCTAATTGCATATAGATTTGCAAATGTTCTATAAAAATTATCACCTACCATCACAGTCTTTTTTTCAGGTAGCCATACATACAAATGATCATCAGTTTCTCCAGGCACATGAGCGAGTTCTATTTCAAGATCATCAACTTTTAAATCTAATTTATCTTCAAAAGTTATCGTTGGCCTTAGTAATCCAATAGTGGCACTTGCATTAATTTCTAAAAATCCTCCAATGCCCTGATGTACAATTTTATCTTCAGGAAGAGGAATTCCAAACTGTCTAGCGGAACGTTCAAAAATTATTGGTCTAATTGTTGTTGAGATATTATCTATATTATAGAGAATATTCTCCTGCGCATAAATTTCTGGCTCTCCTTCTTGAGCAAAAATTGTAGTGCCTCCAATATGGTCTAAATGGTTATGAGTGTAAATTATTGCCTTGATTGGTTTGGATGAAATTTTTCTAAACTCTTCCAACATTTCAGTTGCTCTTTCTTCAGAACCAAGAGTATCTACAATAACTAATCCATCACTTGTTTCAATCATGATTGAATTAGCTAGACCAAAACCTATACCAGAATAAACCCCATCCGTTACCTCAATAATATCACGCCGAAATTCATTTCTATGTTCTTCACTAAGTCCGTCATTTATATCAGTTTTTAAAACACTTATTTCATTCTGCTCTCCACATGAAAAGAAAAATAAAGTGATAATCAGAACTGATAACAATTTCATTTGTATTTACTCCCCTAATATCAATCCTATAATGAATTAGAATATTATGAATTACAATAAAGAAAAAATTGGTGCGCTCTGTCTAATTGGAGCAGGTATATTTTTAAGTTTTGGTGGGACACTAATAAAATATATGGAGTCTGCAACTCCACTTGAAATTACAGTTTTCCGCTCAATTGGTTTTTCATCAATTATGATGTTTTATATACTTGTCAAATTTAAAAGTAAAACATCAGAAGCTTTTAAAAATATTGGATATAGTGGTTTACTGATTGCATTTATTGTTGGTATAAGCAACATACTCTATGTGTTTGGAATGAGTAAAACCTCTGTCGCAAATGGAGGATTTTTACTAAGCACTTCTCCTCTTTTTGCGATGGTTGCCAGTTATTTTTTCCTTAAAAAAACAATTAGTACAAAAACACTAATTGCAATTGGTGGTTCAATGTTTGGAGTATTTATTATGTTCTCAGGAGGGATAGAGGCTGATCATGCAGTAGGAAATCTAATTATGTTGGGCGTTCCTGTTTGTTTTGCTTTTCAATTAACACTTATAAACAAATCTCCTGAAATTGATTTTATGCCTGCAACTTTTCTTGCAGGAATAGTTGCATTAGTCATCAGTGTATCAATTATTTCTGAATATAATATTAATACTCACGATTTACTTCTATCAATATTCATTGGGGCCTTTCAAGTTGGAATAGGTTTTCTACTCATAACTTTAGGTTCTAGATATATTCCTCCACATAGGGCTGCATTATTTATTTTAACTGAACCTATTCTTACTCCGATTTGGGCTTGGATCGTGTTGGGTGAACAACCTCCAACTTTGGAACTTATTGGTGGTTTAATTGTCTTCATATTTGTTGCCTATAGAATTATTGATCAGTTTTTTGAAAATGAAAATGAGAAAATAAATGACAACTAAAAAAAAATTAAATAAATTTTTATTATGAATGTAGATTTGGTTTCAGGAGCTCTTGGTGCAGAAGTAAATAATTTTGACCTTAATTCCCTTAGTAATAAAAATTTTGAAGAAGTTAATAATCTTTTATTAGAACACAAAGTCGTTTTTTTTCGTAATCAGAGCTTAACTCTAGAAAAATTTATTCAGATTGCATCTATGTTTGGTCCAATAGAAGAACATGCTTATGTCAAAGGTATTGAAAAATATCCTCAAATAACGAGAATCATTAAGGCAGTGGATGAAAAAAATCAATGGGGAGAAGGCTGGCATAGTGATGTGAGTTATGATCTTACGCCAAGTAAAGTAATTATGCTTAAATCTTTAAAAATACCTCCAATAGGTGGTGATACAGTTTTTTCAAATATGGAATTAGCATTAGAAACTCTTGATAAAGATATCAAAAAAATTATTCAAAATAAGAAAGCAATTCATACTTCAAATGGATCAGAATTCTTTGTTAAGAATTATTCTAAAATGGAGAGTAATGGCAAAATTGGAGAGCAATATTCAAACGAGCATCCTATTATAAGAACTCATCCTGAAACGGGAAAGAAAATTTTGTATGTAAATCCTACTTACACAAAAAAAATAGTCGGCCTTCCTGATGATGAAAGTTGTGACTTATTAAATAATATCTTTAAACATCAAGAAAGGCTTGATTTATCATGTAGATTTAAGTGGACAGAGAATGCAATTGCAATTTTAGATAATCGAAGTACTCAACATTATGCAGTTGCTGACTTCTATCCTGGAAGAGGACTCGGTCATGAAAGAGTAATGGATAGAATTTCTATTGTTGGCGATAAACCGTTTTAAAAAAACAATTATTGTTGCATATTTTTTTGAATAAAAAATACTTGAGAAAAAATAAATATAAACGTTAGTCCCATAATACCAAACAATTTAAAATTTACCCAAAAAGCATCTGAAAAATTTCTATAAACTATTTCATTGCAAATCGCTAAAAATAAAAAAAATGTAGCCCATCTTTTACTTAGAATAAACCAGCCTTCATCATTCATCTTGAGTGATCCGCTCATTAAGTTTTTTAAAAGAGGCTTTTTAAATAAAAGTCCAATGTATAATATACCTGCAAAAATTAAGTTAACTATTGTAACTTTAATTTTTATGAAGAATGGATCATTGAAATAAATAGTCAAAGATCCGAACACAAAAATCAAAACTGTACTAAATAGTAACATTTGATTGATCTTTTTTTCAATAAGTAGAGACGCAACAATAGCCACACCAGCTGCAACCATAAGGGGAAGAATAGCAGATTGAATTTCTCCTGTTTTTATAAAGAAATAAAAAAAGACTACTACTGGACCAAATTCAATTATTGGCTTGGCTAAATTTTTCATAAATATTAATTATGTTTACTTCGAGTGATATATTTGCCGTCTTTAATGCCATTAAATAATTCATCTATTAAAGGATGTGCTAGCGGTCCAGGTGCGTCATCTCTAAGTAAATTTTGCTGTGAAACATAAGCAACATAAGAGGGTTGACCAGGTGCTTCAGCTAATAAATGATAAAATGGTTGTTCTTTTATTGGTCTAACTTGGAGAGGAATAGAATTATACCATTCTTCAGTATTATTAAATTCAGGATCCACGTCGAAAATGACTCCTCTAAAATCAAAGTATCTATGTTTTACAATTTCACCAATTTCAAATTTAGCTTTTTGGATCATAGATTTAAGATATTTATTTTTTTAATATATTTCAAGTCCAGATATTAAAATTATATTTTTAAAAAGACTATTCTATGAAAGTTATTAAGTTTTCGTATTTTAGATAACCAGGACTTAAATTGTCATTAATTATGAGTGCTGGTGTACCTCTTAAATTAAGGCTTTGTGCTAAGGATCTATTTTTCAAAATAATTTTATTATCTACATTCTTTTCAGCTTCTGCAAAGATTAAATCACCATTAAGCTTTAATTCAGTAAGAATATCGATAATATCATCCTTTTTCATTCTTGGACCTAAATTCATAAATTTATTATGAACATCAAAATATAAATCGGGGTTACTATTCCAAATACTTAATGCAATTCTTGCAACAGTATCGGAAATACCTCCAAAAATAGGAAATTCTAAATAAATTATTTTTACATTATTTTTTTCTTCTAAAAGTTTTGCGAGATCATTTGCTTGTTTTGAACAATATCCACAGCGATAATCAAAAAACTCAACTATAGTGTATTTAGCATCTGGGTTACCCACAATTGGTAAATCTCCCTTATTGTAATCACGAATTATGAAATTAGCTAAATTATCGTTTGAATAAACAAATTCAGGAATAAATAAAAAAAGTACAAAAATAAAAAATTTAATTTTATTCATCATTTACTTTTTCTACCATTTTAGGAGTTCCTATATGCTTTATTTGATGTTCAAGTTTGAATCCATATAATGTATTTGATTTAATTGCAATATCCCAAGCTATATTTACAGAGAAGACCGATTCACTTATTGAATTTAATAGATTCTTTTTAAGTATCTGGACACCACTATATATATAAGGATTTTCATTACCTTGTTTATATCTCTTTATAAGTTGAGAGCCTGTAAAACAAAAATCTCCTGACCCATCATATCCTTCAAGCTTATTAATATTAGATAGTCCCAAAAAAGCATCCATGTCTTTTGCGTTAAATTTTTCTGACATATTTTTTAACTGTTCCGCATGTACATCATTCCATAAGATGTCGCTATTGAATACAAATGAATTATCTTCTTCTAATAAATCAAAAGCTTTTTTTATTCCTCCTCCTGTATCTAGAAGCTCATCAGTTTCATCTGAAATTAAAATTTTTTTGTTTTTAATTGATTGAAGGTAATCTGATAATAATTCAGACTTATAGTGCACATTCACACAAATTTTTTCAATTCCAATTTGATCCAATAAGTTAATAAGATGTTTAATTATTGGTTTTCCTTTAATCTTTACCATTGGTTTTGGCAATTCATTAGTCAAAGGGAGCATCCTTTTTCCGAGGCCAGCTGCAAGTATTATTGCGTGCTTAATCATAATGAGTTATTCATAATATGATTCATCCAATTATTTAGATCTTTATATTCATTATTTTTAAGATGATTTTTAATGAAACCCAATGCCACTTCAATCATTGGGAAATAATTTTTTTTATGATCTCGATATTTTAATCGTGAGAATATACCAACGATTTTTAAATTCCTCTGTATTGAATAAAAACTAATTCCTCTTTTCAACTCATTCTGATCTATAGATATTAATTTACTATACGTTTCTACCAATGAATTTTTTAGATCATCCTGAATTGGATGCCTAACATCCTCAATCAAAGAGGTAAAATCATATACACTTGAACCAACTAGAGCATCTTGATAGTCAATCAAACCTAGTTGATTAATGCCATCTCTATCATCTAAATATATTAAATTGTCTACATGAAAATCTCTTAATACAAGACTGTTCTGTTTTAATGTTAGGGAGTTAAATTGACTTTCAAGGATATTTTGAAATTCATTTTTTTCAGAGTTAGTTAAATTTAACTTAAGATGCTTTTCTAAGTACCATTCAATAAATAATTTAGACTCATTCAATAAAATTTCAAAATTATATTTTTTTAAATTTTGAACTTCTAAATCTGAATTATTGTGAATAATGGATAGTAAATTGATGGCTTTTTCATAGAGATCTTTTTCATTACTATGATTTAATTTTGTTGAAAAAATATCATTCCCAAAATCTTCTATTAGTAATAAGTCATTTTGATAATCAGCATCGTGGATTTTTGACACACTAAGATTAATTGAAGATAAAACTTTATTAATCTTTTCAAAATTAACTAGGGACTCACCTTTATCTTTTGGGGCATACATAATTAAAAGATTTTTATCTAAAACTCTGTAATATTCTCTGAAAGATGCGTCTGATCTGATTTGTTCTAATTTATAGTTAGAAATTTTATTTCTTATTAACAAAGATCTTATGGTATTTTCATCTATAGCCATTTAAAGATATCTTTTTTAAATTTGCCTAAAAAATTAAATTTAAGCTTGCGAGAATTATTTGAAATTATTTCAAAATCTATTTCTATTCTATTTTCTGGAAGAGCTTTCTTAAATTTATTTGACCACTCAATTATGCAAATATTATTTCTTAATGACTCTGAGAAATTTAATTCAAAAAGTTCTTCTATTTTATCTAGGCGGTAAAAGTCATAATGATAGATCTGACCTAACTTATAATCATAAGTCTGAAGAAGGGTAAATGTTGGACTTGGAATCTCATTAGCTAATCTATTGCTTTGAAGAGATCTAATTAAATATCTTGTAAAGGTTGTTTTACCTGATCCTAAATCACCATTAAGACAAAGAACAAGGTTCGTTCCTTTAATAGTGCCAGAAATTTTATTCGCTATATCTCGTGTTTCTTCCTCATTAGAGACGATCATCATGAAATGATAGCACTAATTTGTAGATTAGTATCTATATGCTTCAGGCTTATATGGACCCTCAGGTGTTACACTAATATAATCGGCCTGATCTTTTGAGAGTTTAGTTAACTTAGCACCAACTTTTTCTAAATGTAGCCTTGCAACTTTTTCATCAAGATGTTTTGGAAGAACATACAGTTTTTTCTCATAATTTTCTGAATGATTCCATAGCTCCATTTGAGCTGTAACTTGATTTGTGAATGAAGCACTCATTACAAAACTTGGGTGACCAGTCGCGCATCCAAGATTTACTAGGCGACCTTCAGCTAAAAGAATGATTCTTTTTCCATCAGGAAGAGTAATTTCATGAACTTGTGGTTTTATTTCGTCCCATTTATAATTTTTTAAAGCGTCAACTTGGATTTCATTATCAAAGTGACCAATATTGCAAAGTATTGCTCTATCTTTCATATCTCTAACATGATCCGCTGTAACTATGTCTTTATTTCCAGTTGCGGTTACAACAATATCAGCCTCTTTAATCATTTCATCCATAAGAACAACTTCATAACCTTCCATTGCGGCTTGCAGAGCACAGATAGGGTCAGTTTCAGTAACCAAAACACGAGCTCCACTTTGACGTAATGAAGCAGCGCTTCCTTTACCAACATCACCAAAGCCTGCAACGATTGCTACCTTACCTGACATCATAACATCTGTTGCTCTTCTAATACTGTCCACTAGGCTTTCTCTACATCCATAAAGATTATCAAATTTAGATTTAGTAACAGAATCATTGACGTTAATCGCAGGCACTAGAAGAGTTCCATCGTTCTCCATTTTTTTAAGCGCTAATACTCCTGTAGTTGTCTCTTCTGATAAACCTTTTACGTCTTGAAGTAATTCTTTATATTCTTTGTGCATTAATGCAGTTAAATCTCCACCATCATCAAGAATCATATTTGGTGTCCACCCGTCTTTACCTTCGATAGTTTGTCTTACACACCACCAATATTCTTCTTCTGTTTCACCTTTCCAAGCAAATACTGGTACGCCAGCTTTTGCTACTGCGGCAGCTGCATGATCTTGAGTGGAAAAAATATTACAAGATGACCATCTTACATCTGCACCTAACTCAACTAAGGTTTCAATAAGGACAGCTGTTTGTATTGTCATATGAAGACAGCCAACAATTCTTGCACCTTTTAGAGGTTTTTCATTTCCATACTCACTCCTTAAAGCCATTAGGCCAGGCATTTCAGTTTCAGCTAGTGAAATTTCTTTTCTGCCAAACTCAGCAAGTTCTATGTCGGCAACTTTATAATCATTGGTATCAGTCATATATATCTCTTAATTTAAATTGTATATTTTATTTAGCAGTTATAGTTCATTTGGCAATAGGTAAATTAATGATAAATCTTGCACCTATTATTCCATTATTATCTTCAATATTATTGGCAGAAATATAGCCTTGATGAGCATCGATAATCTGTTTTGCTATATTTAAACCCAAGCCTGAATGGGTTTTCGTAGCATCTACTTCATCTCTTAAGGAATAAAAACGTTCAAAAATTTTCTCAAAAATTGGCTCTTTTATTCCAGGTCCATTATCTGAAATTGATAAACTGGTATAATTGCTGGTTGACGATAAATTTATTGTAATTTTATCTCCATATTTTGAGAATGAAACTGCATTATCAATAATATTTTGAACAGCTTGTCGTAAAAAAGATACTTGACCCTTTATATTAAACTTATCTTTTGTACTATTATCGTTAATAAATATGAATTCTATGTTAGTCTTATTAAGCTTTTCATACTCATGAACTATTTCAATAATTAAATCTTCAATATTAAATACTTTAGCTTCAGTTATAGATAATCTTGCTTCATCTTTAATCATAGCAGAATAGTCAGTAATAATATTTTCTATTCTCAATATATCTGACTCAATCATTGCGATGAACTTTTGGTAATCTTTTGGAGTTTTATCAAAAATAACTTCACTGGCCATTTTAATTGATGCTAATGGATTTCTTATTTCATGCATTAAATCTGCTGAATACTTTTCAGCATCGTTAATTTTCTCATATAAATTTTCTAACATTTCGTTCAGAGTTTTTGATAAGTCTCCTATTTCATCACCTCTTTTTCCTAATTCATCAATTTTTGGTTTTGATTTTAAATTTTTCTCAATATTGGCCGCAGACAGAGCTAGTATTTTTATGGGTCTTAAAATAACAAAATTTAGGAAAAAGGAGAAAATCATTAAAGATAAAATAATTGCCAAAAAACTTAAAAAAATATTTAGTCTTATTTGTTTATTTATTTCATTAATTTCAGAATTATCTTCATACGCGACAATAAATAAACTCTCATCTAAAGATATAAAAGGAAATATGGAGAATAGTAGTAATTGGTTATTTACATAATTAATAAAAAATTTCTGACTCTCACCATCTAATGATTTTTTAAAAGAGTTATTGAACTTTGCATTATTAAAAAAGTTTCTTTTAATATTTGAGTTTTCATTTTCTACACTTTTTTGAATAGTGCCTTCTATAGTTTCAACCGAAATCAATTCCTCAGATAGAAAAGACTCCATTTCTATGTCATATCCTTTAGTATCAAATAAAATATTTTTATCATTATCTATTATTAAGATTGATAAGTTTTTTAATTCAAGACTTGCATAAAGCTCTGATAAAGATAAGTCGGATATATTGTATTTAGAAAAATTAGTTGAATTAATATAATTATAAGAAATAAGTGTTTGAGTTTGAATAAGAGAAAGACGTTTATTTAGTTGATAATTGTTAGATAAAATTATTACAACTATAGATATGATCCCTAGGATTACAAATCCTAATACGTTGTAAAATAAAAATTTTCTAAATAAGCTGTTCAAGATAAATAATATTAATGAAAATTATATTTATTTCCATTGATATCCTGATCCATATAAAGTGTTTATAGATTGAAATTCTGAGTCTATCTTCTTAAATTTTTTCCTTATTCTCTTCACATGGCTATCTATAGTTCGATCATCAACATATAAATCATCTTTATAAGCAATATCCATTAGACGATCTCTAGTTTTAACAATGCCTGGCTTAATAACTAATTCTTTTATTATTTTAAATTCAGTTGTTGTTAATGGATCAAGTAAAGGTTTATTTTTCCATTCACATTCTTGTTTTGAACAGTCCAGCCTTAAATCATTATAAACAATTATATCATTGCTATTCTGTTGATCAGTTTCAAGCTTGATGCGATTTAAAGTATTTTTAATCGTTTCAACCAATATTTGTTTAGAAAAATTTCCTCCTTTGGTGACATAATTATCTGCTCCTTGCATTAAACCTTTCAAGCGATCTACTTCTTTATCTTTTGAAGTTAAAAAAATTACTGGAATTTTTAATTTTTCTCTTATCTTACGAAAAAGTTCATAACCATCCATTTTTGGCATCTTAATATCAATCACAGCAATATCTGGCGGCATCCTATACATTCCTCTTAAAGCAGAAATGCCGTCTGAATAGCTCTGAATTGAAAAATCTTCTTTTTTAAGAATTTCTTCTAAAGATACAAGAATATTTCTATCATCATCAACTAATGCTATTGTAGGCTTCATTTCTCAAATTTAAATATTATTTGTGTCATTATCATGGCTAGCTATTATGAATATTTATCCCCACTAAGTATTAAATTTTAAACTTAACATAAATCGTGAAATATGTTTAATTGGCAATCACAATTTTTAGGATTATGGAAAATAGCTTAAATTCGGCATTTATTAATAATGCATCTGAGATCTATAGAAATCTCACATCTAAAAAGCTTTATGATATAGCAATAGAAAATAGTGAGGGCAAACTGTCAAAACATGGAGCACTAGTAGTTAAGACTGGTAAAAAAACTGGTCGATCAGCTAACGATAAATTTTTTGTTCGAGATAAAGTACATGGAGAAAATATACACTTTGGAAAGACCAATGTTGAAATTTCTAGTGAAAACTTTGATAAAATTTTAGATAGTTTTATAAAATATTCAAAAAATAAAAAAATTTATATTAATGATCTATTCGGAGGTGCCGATAGGAAAAATTCACTACCAGTCACTATAATGACAGAGTTTGCCTGGCATGGATTATTTGCAAGACACTTATTGGTAAGACCAACAGAAGCTGAACTACAAAATTATAAGAGTGAATTTACAATTATTAATTTCCCTCATCTAAAGATGGACCCAAAAATTCATGGGACTAATAGTGAGACAGCAATTGTAGTTAATTTAGAAAAAAAATTAATTTTAATCTGTGGCACTGAGTATGCAGGTGAAACAAAGAAATCTGTTTTCACTCTTTTAAATTTTTTTCTACCGGAAAAAAATATTATGCCAATGCACTGCTCAGTAAATACTGGCCCAGATGGAGATTCATCTATTTTTTTTGGTCTTTCAGGAACTGGAAAAACTACATTAAGTGCTGACCCAAATCGATCACTTTTGGGTGATGACGAACATGGCTGGTCAGACGATGGCCTTTTTAATTTTGAAGGTGGATGTTATGCCAAACTTATGAGACTTTCGGAGGAAGCTGAGCCAGAAATATATGCTACAACACAAATGAAACAAACTGTAATCGAAAATGCAATTCTCAAATCAGACGGCACTCTAGATTTAGATGATAATTCTATTACAGAAAATACTCGTGGGGCATACCCATTAGAATTTATTCCAAATGTAACTCTAAGTGGCAAAACAAATCATCCAACAAACATAGTTATGTTAACCGCTGATGCATTTGGAGTTTTACCTCCTATATCAAAACTCTCACCTTCTCAAGCTATGTATCACTTTTTATCAGGATATACGGCTAAAGTTGCTGGAACTGAGATGGGCTTAGGCAAAGAACCTCAGGCAACTTTCTCGACTTGTTTTGGAAGCCCATTCATGCCTAGAAATCCTATTGAATATGGGGACCTTCTGAAAAACAAAATCTCGGAGTACAATGTAAACTGTTGGCTAGTTAATACGGGTTGGATCGGTGGAGTCTATGGAGTTGGAAAAAGAATTAGCATAAAAGATACAAGAACTCTATTGAATGCAGCGTTATCAGGCGAGTTAGCGGATGCTGAAATGAGAAAAGATGAAAACTTTGGTTTTTTAGTCCCTCTTGATGTAAATAATGTAGATTCTAAAATTCTTGATCCAAAAAATTCTTGGGAAGATCCAAGCGCTTACGATACGCAAGCAAAAAAGTTAGTTTCAATGTTTATTGATAACTTTGCCCAATTTGAAAATGATGTTGATGAAAACATTAAATCTTCGGGTCCTGTTAGCATCTAAATTAATTGAGCTTTTTTTATATCTTCATCATAAGTTTTTCTAGAGAGATGATAGCAAATCAATGAAAGAAAGGTAAATGCTGCCATCAAAGAAGTAGACCAAGATAAAGGGTATTCAAAATTTGAAAAGATTGTGTCTGAGAGATATCCTGTAAAAAAACTTCCAATTCCCATACCTACAATATTTACACCTAGTATCCAAATTGCAATTATTGAAGTTCTAACTTTGTATGGAGACAAAGATTGAACTGCTGCAAAAGTTGGACCATAAAATACTGTAACTTGAAACGTTATTAGGAAAAGTGCGATGTAGAAATAAATTCCGTCAGGAGAGGCAAATCTATAATAAATACTTGCAGGTATTAAAAATGAATAAATAATAATTAACGCTAACATTGCGCCAGCCTTATATCGCTTTGCAAAGTAATCACCGACAAAGCCTCCAAAAATTGCACCCATTGAGCCCCCAACAACAAAAAAGACCCCAAATATTGCAGTATATTCTTCCTCTTTAAACCCTCTCTCTTGAACAGCCCAAACTGTATCAAAACCTCCAACGCCAAGGGGTATATGACCTATAACCCCGCCTAACATAATAAGCCAGAGAGATCTAATATTAGTTATCGATTTGAAAGCAAGATTTACTATTTCGCTAATTTTTTGTTGTTTTAATCTTTGACTATTCTTTTTATCAAATGAGCCTCTTGTTGGCTCAGTCATAAAATAAATCAATACTCCTATTACTATACCAATAACTCCAAGAGAAATAAAAATAGTTCTCCAACCCAGAATAGGGCCAAGCACGCTAGCAATTAGAAAGCCAAAACCAACTCCTAGAGGTATGCCTAAGTAATATATAGCTGTTGCTAAACCTCTTCTTTCTTGAGGAAATACATCGCTTAGCATAGACAATGCATTCGGAGATAATGATGATTCCCCTACTCCGATCAATGCTCTTGAAATAAATAATGTAGATATATTCTTTGCAAGTCCGGTCAATGATGTCATGGCGCTCCAAAAAATGATTCCTATACCAATTATCTTAGTACGACTAAATCGATCTCCCAATACACCTATAAAAACTGATGCAACTGAATAAGAAAATAAAAAAACTAATCCAGTGAGCAATCCCCACTGTGTGTTTGATAGACTGAATTCAGTTTTAATCGTATCACCAAAGGCAAAAAGTATATTCCTGTCTACAAAATTAATGATATTTAAAGATAGAAATACAGAAAGATAAAATTTTGAGGATAATACATTCATGAACTATGATCTATTATAGTCATCGTCATACCTTTTAATATCGTCTTCTCCAAAATAAGTTCCTGTTTGTATTTCAATTATATTGAGAGGTTTATCGGTTTTATTTTCAAGTCGATGCTGAGACTCAACAGGTATGAATATTGACTCATTCAATTTCAGATTTAATGTTTTATCATTAATTGTAACAAATGCTTCACCATTAATAACCGTCCAGACTTCAGATCTTTTGCTATGTGATTGTAGGCTTAATCTTGATTTTGGGTTTACCTGTATTTCCTTCACTTTGTGGTCATTAGAGTCATCAATAACTCTATACCAGCCCCATGGTCTAATCTCTCTTGTGCCATTCCAGTTTTTGAGAATCCAACTTGATGAATTCTTTTTATAATCTCCACCTACTCCAAACTCAAAGCTTACATTATGATGATCATTAAATTTATCCATCTCCGGAATATTTTTATCATTTCGATCTCCACCATTTGCAAATACTATCTTATGATTAGGATATCTTTGAAGAACTTTGTGAATTGCATCACTTGCAGAATTAAATTCATCATCTTCAAATTCGATAGCTTCATCAACTACTGATAAATTTGAAATTATATTCATCCTTTCATCTATAGGCATAAAGGGACTTCCCTTTTTATTAATCAGCCATTGATCAGAATTAACTCCTACGATCAATTTATCACCAAGTTTTTTTGCATCTTTCAAATATAAAATATGACCACTATGAATAGGATCAAAACCACCTGTAACTAAAACTATTACTTCACTCATTAATGCGCCTCATTCCAATTTTTACCAGAGTTACTATCAACTATCAAAGGTATACTTAATTTAGTATGAGGCTCTAAGGCATTTTGCATTTCATTTATTATTAATTTAGAAAATTTTTCAATTTTGCTCTTTTGAATTTCAAAAATTAATTCATCGTGTACTTGTAAAATCATTTTACAATCTTCATCGTTATTCAACTTTTTATCAATTTTTATCATAGCATATTTAATGATATCTGCTGCAGTTCCTTGAATTGGAGCATTTATTGCAGCTCTTTCTTGAAAAGATCGTAAAGCAAAATTTTTATCTTTTATTCGTGGAAAAAAACATTTTCGTCCACATAATGTCTCAACATAACCGTTTTGACGGCATAACTCCTTAGTGTTTTCCATATAATCTTTTATTCCACTAAATTTACTAAAATATTTTTTTATAAAATCTGAAGCCTCAAAATTAGATATACTGAGTTGTTTAGCTAATCCATATGCAGAAATTCCATAAATAATTCCAAAATTAACCGCTTTAGCCTGTCTCCTCAGATCACTGGTAACATCTTTCATTTTAATATTAAATATTTCTGAGGCAGTCCTCTTATGAATATCATCATTGTTATTAAAAGCTTCTTTAAGCTGATCAACGTTAGCTATGTGTGCAAGAACTCTTAATTCAATTTGACTATAGTCAGCAGAAAATATTGTTTTATTTTTTTCAGCAATAAAGGCTTTACGAATTGATCTACCTTCGTCAGTTCTAATGGGTATATTTTGAAGATTAGGATCTGATGAAGCTAGTCTACCGGTATTTGTTGACGCCATTGAAAAAGAAGTATGAATTCTACCAGTTTCTTGAGATATATGGCCTTGAAGAGCTTCAGAATAAGTGCTGCGTAACTTTGAAATTTGTCTCCAGTCGATAATATGTTCCGCAATCTTATTTCCTTCATACGCAAGGTCCTCCAAAACTTCGATGCCAGTCGATCTTTCACCAGATCTTGTTTTTTTGGGAGGATTTAATTTTAGAAAATCAAATAAAATTTCTGATAACTGTTTAGGTGATCCAATATTAAATTCTTTACCTGCTAGCTTAAAAATCTTTTTTTCAACATTTTTAATCCTTAACTCAAATTCATTAGACAAATTTTTAAGGTAATTATTATCGACTTTCATTCCATTTGTTTCCATCTTTAAAATGGAATTTATTAGCGGCCTTTCAATGTCATAATAAACAGACGCGTTTCTCTCATTAAGTATTCTTTTCTTAAATAATTTATATAGTTTGAATGTAATTTCAGAATCTTCCGCAGCATAATTTATAGCTTCAGAAATTTTAACTTGGTCAAATGTTAGTTGAGATTTACCTGAACCAACTACATCTTTGAATTTTATTGTTTCACGATTAAGGTGAATCTTGGCCAAATCGTCCATATTATGACGATTTATTCCAGCATCACATGCTAGAGACATTAACATTGTATCATCAATACTATTTACTTGAATTTCATACTTTTGAAGAATAGCAATATCAAATTTAATATTATGCCCAACCTTAATGATTGATTCTGAATTAAAAAGTGGGGCTAATTTTTTTTTAATCTTACTAATTTCTAATTGTTTTGTATCCTCTTGATGACCAATTGGGATATAAAAAGAATTTTCTGAATTAAAACAAATAGAGATTCCTACTAATTTTGCTTTTTGTATATCCAATGAATCTGTTTCAACATCAAATACAAACATATCTTGTCTAGAAATTTGATTTATAATTTCTTCAAGTTTATTTTCATCATTTATAATTGAATAATTTGTTTCTTCATGGATGGTTTGATCAATACTTTTTCTGATAGCTGGTTTTTTTTCAAAATTTGAAATTGATATCTTATTTTTATTTTTGCTAGCTGAAAGATCAACGTTAGGATTTTTTTTCTTTATTCTATCAGATAATTTATTTAACTCTAAATCCGATAAAAATGGAATTAGTTCTTTTATATTTGCTTTAGTACTTTTAAGTTCGTCAATTGTGGGAATATTACTTACATTATTTTTAAGCGTAACTAACTTCTTGCTTATTAAAATTTGTTCTTGAAAATTCTCTAATGTCTCTCGTCGTTTATTCTGCTTTATTTGATGACAGTTTTTAAGCAAATTTTCTAGATTTCCAAACTCATTAATTAATGTTGCTGCTGTTTTAACTCCTATACCGGGTGCCCCTGGAACATTATCTGAACTGTCGCCCGCCAAAGCCTGAACATCTATAACTTTTTTTGGGTCAACTCCAAATTTTTCTATAACTTCATTTGGTCCAATTGATTTATTTTTCATTGTATCAATAAGTGAAATATTACTACTTACAATCTGCATAAGGTCTTTATCTGAAGAAACAATTGAAACTTTCCATCCCTTTTCATTTCCAATACGTGCATATGTAGCAATAATATCATCAGCCTCGAATCCAGGTAATTCAATAGATTGAATACCAAAAGCTTTTACAGAATCTTTTATTATTTGAAATTGAGGAATTAAATCTTCAGGTGGTTCTCCTCGATTTGCTTTATAATCTTTATAAATATCATTTCTAAATGTCTTTCTTGCACTATCAAATATAACAGCTATATGTGATGGCTTAACATCGCGATTTGTATCCTCAACTAATTTATAAATCATATTACAGAAACCATTAACTGCTCCAGTTGGAAGTCCATCACTTTTTCGATATAGAGGAGGCAGGGCATAGTAAGCTCTAAAAATATATCCAGAGCCATCAATTAAAAATAGATGGTTTTTTTTAGTCATAAACTAAAGTTCTAGAATAAAAATTTTACTACAGTAAGGACAGATAATTTGATTTTCTTTTCCCATATCAAGATATATTTTTGGATGTCCAAGAACTCCTCCACCGCCATTACAACTGACTTTTTTGCTTTTAACGGTTTCAGAAACTTGAGAATGATAATTTTTTTTATCTGGTGAGCTCATAAGTTTATATGATACAAGAAATTAAAATAAAAACTATTATTTGTACAAAATAGTTATGAAAGAAAACATTGCAATAAAAATTAATAATTTATCAAAGATTTATAGAAATCAAAAAAACTACTCTTTAGATAATATTTCTCTCAAAATAAAATCAGGAATAATATTTGGACTATTAGGACCTAATGGAGCTGGTAAATCAACTCTTATTAATATTTTAGCTGATCTGGTTTATAAAACTTCAGGTACTATTAAAATTTTTGGAAAAGACTATTCAAAAGAACTTTATGAAATCAAACCCCGTATTGGAATAGTTCCTCAAGAATTAAATATGGATCCCTTTTTCACTCCTTATGAATTATTAGAGCTTCAAGCAGGGCTCTACGGAGTACCGAAAGAAAAAAGACAAACAAAAAAAATTCTTAGTCTATTAGCTTTGGAAGATAAATCAGATGCCTATGCTAGAACACTTTCTGGGGGAATGAAAAGACGACTACTCATAGCAAAAGCAATGGTTCATGATCCAGAAATACTTGTACTTGATGAGCCAACTGCAGGCGTGGACGTAGAGTTGAGGCAGACTTTATGGGAAAATATAAAGTTATTAAAAGCTCAGGGTAAAACTATAATTATAACAACACACTATTTACACGAAGCTGAAAACTTATGTGATGAAATAGCTATTATAAATAAGGGCAAACTCATAATTGTAGATAAAACACAAAATATTAAATCAAAGATGAATTTTAAAAAAATAATTATTGAACATGATAATTCAACAACAATCAAAGATAGTATCTTCGATGATTTAGAAATTTCATTCACAAATCATAACGGCCATATAGCCATTGGATATGATCCAAGCATTATTAGTCACCAAGAACTTCTCACAAGATTAGTTAAACTTAAAATGAACATTAAAGATATCAAAATTGAAGATAATGACTTAGAGGAAATATTTATTAAGCTGGTTAATCAATAATTAAATTAGAAATAAAGCTACAATAACTAGGGATATTGTTATCAAATAAGCTACGCCTGTTTGACCACCTATAAACTTAAATATACTATCATTTTTTCTTGGAACAACTTTATCTAATACAACTGCTAAAGCAGGTAGTGTTGTCATGGCACAAACCATATTAATTAAGAACATAAATGTTAAAAGCATTCCCATATCGGCTTGGAATTTGAGAGCCGAAAAAGACCAAGTCGATACACCAATTGCAAGAGTTAAAGCAGTAAATACTACTGCGGCACCAGTATTTGCAAAAGTCTGCTCAAATGCCTGCGATATATCCATACCTTCTTTTAAATAAGTTTGTAATCTATTATAAATATAGAATGCATAATCTACTCCAATACCTACAGCAAGAACCATTACGGGAAGAGTAGAAACTTTTAAACCGATTTGCATCACATCCATAAATGCATATCCCAACATTGTAGCAAATGTAAGAGGAACAGTGCAACAGATTGTGGCTCTCCAATCCATATAGGTTCCAAAAACTAGAAGAAAGATTACTGCGTATACAATTAACATCATTGGGAGTTCGGATTCTTCAATTATTTCATTTGTTGCATGTTGAATTCCAACTGTGCCACTTGCTAAACGATAGTTTATTTCATCCATATCGTAGACAATTGCAGGGATGTCTTTATTTTCGTCAAAGAAACTTTTTATGGCCGCATCAGCTTTTCGGATCTCCCTGACAGTGGGCTCTAATTTTTCATCATATTGGTTTATATCTCTTAAATAATTTAATAATTTATTATTCCATAAGTCTCTAACGTTGAAGTTATTTTCATGACCAAAAAGTATCCATTCATCAGTATTAAAATATCTATGCTCATTAATGTCCCAGTCTTCAATTGTTCCTGCGAAAAAAGAACCACTTACTACTCCAGCATCAGAAATAAAATCAGTACCTTCAGCTGGTCTTTTAAAAAATGATCTCATTGTGAAAGTCGATTCAGATTCTAAAAATTTTTGTTTATATTTTTCTATTTCTTCTATTATATGTGAAATCGTTGTTGCTTTATGATCCTTAGTAAAAATATATATGGGCATAATTGAACAATTTTCATTCATTAAACCTGACTCAGGCCCAACTACACTTGAAGCAAATGATAATGCTCGGTCATTTCTTGGTAAATAACTCCATTTTAGATTGCCCTCGGCATACCCACTCATTCCGCGCTTAGCAATACTAGAGAGAGAAATAACTGAAACAACTCCATCAATATTTTCTGCATACCAATGAAAATTATCTTGTGCATTCATCATATCAATAGAGCGACAAGGTGGAACCCCTTGAGATTGTGCTAAGCTTTCAAAGATAACGACGAGAACATCTGTTGTTACATTATATCTCTTCGTGATTTCTCCAATATCTTGGTTGTATCGAGCTTCTGGTCTTAGCTCAGGTGCACCTTCATGTAAATCACCTACATGTCTATCTGATGCCATAAATATTGCCCCAGCAAACAAAACGGCGCTAACAGTTAGAGTTATTGCTGCTGCTCGTGGCTTTGCTAATTTTGCAAAAACTGCAACTCTTTTTCTTCGATATGCAATGGCAGATGATGCAGACTTAACAAAATTATCATTATATCTCGCATAAGAGGCTGCAAGAGGGAGCATTATTAAGTTGGTTATAATTTTAAAAGCAACACCAATTGAAGCCGTAATTCCTAACTCTTGAATCATTCCAATCGGTAATAAGATGAGTGTTCCAAATCCAACAAGGTCCGTAACTAAAGCCATACTTCCAGGAACAAGAAGTCTTGAGAAACTTGCTCTAGCAGCATACTCGGAGGATCGTCCATCTATCACTTCTTTAGTAATCTGATTAACTTGTTGAATACCGTGAGAAACACCGATAGCGAAAACTAAGAAAGGAACAAGTATCGCAAGTGGATCTAATCCAAATCCAAGAACTTTTAACATCCCAAATTGCCATATTAATGAAGTTAAAGAGCAGACCAACGGTAAAAAAGTTAAAGTCCATGATCTTGAATACCAATAAACAGCTAAGACAGTTAATACAAAAGCTAAAGCAAAAAATATAACAACATTATAAGCTTCACTTGCAATATCAGAGATCATTTTTGCAAATCCAGTTATTTCTACCTTATATTTACCAATTTCAAATTTATCTCTAATAGCTTCAATCTCTCGACCTAATTGAAGATAATCCAATTTTTCACCTGTACGAGGATCAAATTCAGTAAGCTCAACTCTTACTAAAGATGCTGAGAAATCATTCGCAACTAAGCTTCCAACATGGCCACCCGTTAGAACTCTATCTCTAATATTTTTTATTTCACTTTCATTTAATTCTTGAGGAGTAATATTACCAGGTATGACAGTGGTTGCTTCAAATCCTTCTTCGGTCACTCTCATTACTCTTGTATTTGAAGTCCATAAAGACTTCATACTCGATTGATTGACTCCTGGTAGATATCTTAACGTTTCAGAAAGCTCATATAGCTTTGATAAATAATCTTTTTCAAATATTTCTCCATCAGTTGTTCTTAGAGAGATTGTAATATTATTAGTTCCACTAAGTGCATCCTGATACTGAAAGTAAGTATGAATAAATTCATGATTTGTTGGCAACTGTTTAATAAAACCAGCATCCATTCTAATTTGAAGAGCAAAATAGCCCATCACAACTGTTAATAAAACAAATATGCCTAGTATCGATAGCTTAAATTTAAAAACAAAATCTTCAATTTTTTGCATCATAAAATAGATAGTTACCTTAATTGAGAGCCCTTTTCAGATAGGTTGTATAATTATTGGAAAATCAAAGCAAAGTACACAAAAAATAATATCTTTTTATATTAAAATTCATCCCTAATAATTATTAAGATATTGATAAATATAATATTTTTTTGATATATAAATTTGACGGTTTGTCGCATTGATATATATATTTTAATTTGATACATATTATTTACATATTAACACAATTGAATTAAATTCCGTATATGGTTGAATTATCTCAGAAAATACAAATTGCAAAAATAATTGCAAAGGACAAAGTATATAAAGTTCAAGAAAAGTGGCAAACTTCTAACACTGGGAAAAATTCTCTTACCAAAGATCCTGCATATAATGCAGCTAATCCAAAACACTTTATACCAATGATGGATGAAGATCGTTACAGTGATCGATCAAATGCTTTTGATAAAATTATTAGTGCTACACATAAACATTTTTGGGATCCAAATGATAAAAAATACATAGATTTTGATATCCCATTCGATGTTGAAAATCAAAATATTGTAGATCCAGATGGACCATTTGGTATTGAATTACAAATACCAAGCATAAGAGATAAATTAACTACAAATCAATTGGTCAGACTTAATAATGAAAGTTTTCGATTTGTATTATCTCAAATACTTCATGGAGAACAAGCGGCCTTATCTTTAAGCGCTAGTCTTTGTCATGTACTTCGAGATCCAGGGGCTCAGGAATATGCAGCTAATCAGACCAGAGAAGAAGCAAGACATGTTGCTGGCTTTACAAGATATATTCAAGCTAGATGGGGATCGCCTTATAAAGTTGGTCCTACATTAGGCAGGGTTGCTAATGACATAGTTTCATCTGATGTTGTTTATAAAAAGATTATTGGTATGCAGATGATGATTGAAGGATTGGCAATGGGAGCTTTCGCTATGGCCTATGAAAATACTAATGATCCAGTACTGAAAACTCTATTAAAGTACACTATGAGTGATGAAGCTTTCCATCATAAGTTTGGAAAGATATGGGCTGATAGAACAATACCTAAGCTGTCAAAAAAAGAACATATAAAAGTTGAAGATTGGGCTGAAAAAATATTTGTTGAGCTTCTATTTAATTTAGTCAATCCAACAGAAAAAAAGCACGTTTATTCATGTGTTGGACTTGATTACAAATGGGTTGATCAAGAGTTTCATAAGTATATTGACCAAGGTGAAGTAATTAAAGATGAAATGAAAAATCAAAATAATATATTTAGAGTTTTAGTAAAAACCTTACTAAAAGCACATATTATTACTGATAGAACAAAAGCAACATATGCTGAATTTGTTAATATGGATGAGCTTGATTCTGAGAGTGATACTGTTGCTGGCCAAGAAATTGCTGACCAAGGAGTTAGTACTTTAAGTGAAATCAACCAATTAAAAAAATCAGCATAACCTAATCTTATCTGGGAGATTTTTTTTGAAGAATTCTCTGTAAAGTTCTTCTGTGCATTTTGAGCCTTCGAGCAGTCTCTGAAACATTCCGATTGCATTGTTCATACACCCTAAGAATATGTTCCCATTTTACACGATCTGCAGACATAGGGTTTGCCGGAGGATCAGGAATTCTCTCATATGGTGAACGTAGAGCAGCCTCAATATCATCTGCATCAGCAGGTTTTGATAAATAATCACAAGCCCCTTCTTTGACTGCTGCGACAGCAGTCGGTATATTCCCATAACCAGTCAATATTATAATTTTGCTATCTTTTCTTTGTTTTGAAATAATTGATACAATTTCTAGTCCATTGCCGTCACCCAATCTTAAATCAATCACAGCATATTTTGGGATAGACTCTTTAAGTAAATGTTTAGCTTCTCTAATGGAATAAGCACCATAAGAGTTGAAACCTTTACGACTCATTGCCGTCTGAAGTCTCTTACAAAAAATTTCGTCATCATCTAAAATTAAAAGTGAATTTTCTTCATTCATAAAATTATTTTATATTTAATTCTTTCTTGTTCAAAAAAATTCTTACACATGCTCCATTGGGTTTATAATTTAAAAACTCAATATCACCATACGATTTACTGAGTAAATGTTTTGAAATAAATAGACCTAATCCTAAACCTTTATCTTTTGTTTGGGAAGAAAACTTTGGGTCCTGTACTTTTACTGATAAGACACTTGTGATGCCTTCTCTAATATCGTCACTACTAGTAGAAACTTGATTTTTTTTACTTACTGAATCTTCGTAAAAATTATTTACCACTCTTGTGATTGCAGATCTAAAACCAGACAGATGAGTGCCTCCATCTTTTTGCCTTATATTATTTGTGAAAGCCAATATTTGTTCATAATAGCTTTCGTTCCACCATAGAGCGCACGAGAATTCAATATTATTTTTGTTGCCCTCAATAAATACTGGCTCATCTATCAGAGGCTTTTTGGATTTATCCAAAAATTTTACAAATTCTTTTATGCCTCCTTCATAATGAAATCTGTTTTCCTTAATATCAGCTTCTCTTCTATCAAAGAAATTAATTGAAATTAATGGATTTAAGAATGCCATTTCACGAAACCTTTGAGAAAGAATTTTTGAACTAAACTCAACATTAGTAAAAGTATCTTTATCAGGTTGGAATGTTATTTGAGTACCTTTCTTATTATCTACTTCACCCATATCTTTGAGTGGTTCTACAGCAGTACCCTTATTAAAATTTATTTCATAGTTATGACCGTCTCTAAAAATTTTAAGATTTAAAGATGAGGAAAGAGCATTCACCACTGAAACACCGACTCCATGTAATCCACCTGAAACTTTATAGGAATCTTGGTCAAATTTACCTCCTGCATGTAATTGAGTCATAATAACCTCAGCAGCAGAAATTTTCTCTTCAGGGTGAATCTCTGTTGGTATACCTCTTCCATTATCTTCAACTGTTACCGAACCATCTGCGTTCAACCATACATTGATTTCATCACAATGCCCTGCTAACGCTTCA
>CABYIR010000012.1 GCA_902518955.1 uncultured Pelagibacteraceae bacterium
GAAGAATCTTTAGAAATAAATAAGAAGTCAAATTAATTTAAACTTTTAAATTAATAATTTACTCATTATCAATAAGAATGAACAAATACTTTATTGTGAAATAATATTAGATAATTTTTTTTGAAACGAATTTGAGCTTGGTTTGGTCAATGCGGTATACCCTGCAATCGCATTACCGCTTCGATCTATTATAATTTTGTGAAAATTCCATCTTGGTACTCCAGAAATGAAACCTAATTCTTTTTTTGTCCACTGAAAAAACGGATGAGCATTCTCGCCTTTTACAACATATTTCTGTGTTAAAGGGAAAGTTATTCCAAAAGAAGAATCACAAAATTCTTTAATTTCTTCATTGTCACCACTTTCTTGATTCCCAAAGTCATTTGAAGGTACGCCTATTATAACAAGGCCATCGTCACTATATTTGTTATGCAATGCCTGTAAGCCATCATATTGATAAGTGAATCCACATAAGCTCGCTGTATTGACCACCATAATTATTTTTCCTTTAAAGTCTGACAAATTTATATCATCAACTTCATTGATTGATTTAAATGTATAGTCATAAGCATTCATAGAAGCAGCATAATTAATTGATAAAAAAACAAATATAAAGAAGTAATTTATTAATTTTTTCACTTTAGATATTTAAAAATTCATAAGTATATGGACATAAATACTTGCAAAATAACCAATTGCAATTACTGGAGTCCATTTTAGGTGACCAAAGAATGTATACAATCCCTTAGCTTGACCCATTAGAGCAACACCTGCTGCTGATCCAATTGATAACATACTGCCTCCAACACCTGCCGTAAGAGTGGCAAGCAACCATTGGCTAATTGGCATAGCGGGATCCATGCTCAAAACTGCAAACATAACTGGAATGTTGTCAACAATTGCAGAGAGTATTCCCACTAATATATTGGCATTAGTTGCTCCTAAGTCAGTATACATAAATTCTGAGGCCATTTCTAAGTAACCAATCATACCTAAGCCACTAACTGCAATAATAACGCCAAAGAAGAATAGTAAAGTATCCCATTCAATATGTGCGATATTTTGCAATACATCATATTTCTCCGTTGATGTAGAGTCATATTGTTTAATGAAATATCCATAAATTAAAAGATAGGAAAGACCTGTCATCATTCCAAGTACAGGTGGCAAGTGAAAGAAATTATGAAAAGATACTGCTGTTATAATCGTAAGAATACCAAGTAGTATCATTATTTTGCCACCATATTTTATTTCTGTATTCTCAACATTAAGTGATGGCTGGTCATCTTCAACAAAGAAACTCATGACTACTGCTGGTATAATATAATTTACTATTGATGGAACTACCAATTGAAAGAAAGTAAAGAACTCAACTTTTCCAGCTTGCCATACCATTAAAGTGGTAATATCACCAAAAGGGCTAAATGCACCACCTGCATTAGCTGCTACAACAATATTTATACATGCTATCGAAATAAATTTTGGACTTGAAGCTCCAACAGCCATTACAACAGCACATAGGACTAACGCGGTCGTAAGATTATCGGCTAAAGGTGACATGAAAAATGCAATGACACCTGTTATCCAAAATAATTGACGATAACTAAAATTCTTTTTTATAAGCCATACTTTAAGCACCTTAAAAACATTGCGTTCTTCTAAAGCAGCTATGTAAGTCATCGCAACAAGCAAAAAGAATGCAAGTTCAGCATATTCTAGAAGCCCATGTCTAAATGTTTCCTCAACAATTTCTGCATGAGGTGAGCCGCTGTAAGCAATAGCTATAATTGCCCAAATTAATCCTGAAGCTAAAATTACCGGCTTACTCTTTCTTAAATGAGTAAACTCTTCTGCCATCACTAATAAGTAAGAAACAGTAAAAATTATTAGCGATAATATTCCTGCGAATGTGAATGTTAAATCAATTGAATGGTGCATCTTTATAAGTCCTACCTAATATATATCTTGGTATTATAAAATATAATAAGCAATAAGTTAAAAATAGTAAGCTAAGAGCTCTTGCTTCTTCGATCCTATAATTTCCCAATAACCTATATATTGTTTGAGTTAAAGTTGACAAGTCATTAGTGCCAAAAAAAGAGATAATCACTAAATCACTTGATGACAAGATCGAGGAAATGCAAAAAGTATTAATTAATGGGCGTTTTAATCGATCTAAGTCCACTATCATAAATTTCTTAAAACCATAAAGATTTATACTTTCTGATAAATTTAAATGCTCTTGAGATACTCTAAAATATGATGGTGATAGATAATTATAGCTAAATGGTAAAATGAAAATTGTATTTATAACAATAACAATAATTATACTTGGAATATTTAAACTTAAAAATTCATTAATAAAAATATAATAGCCAACAGCAATAATAGCAGGAGAAAAGATTATTGATAAATAAAACCAAAGTTCTCTTTTATATTTGCTTCTTTGTACAAACTCCAAGTTTCCATAGGTAATAATTAATGCCAGTAAACCAGAGAAAAAAGAAATCTCAAGAGTTGTAATCAAAGATGAAAAAAAGAATTTACTTTGTATTACCAATATAAACTTATCATTTATTCCTTTTATAATTATATAAAAAACAGGCGAAAATATAAAAATTGTAAATACAAATATTAATAAGTAGTCAAATACATATTTAAAGGAATATGAATTATTATTTATATTTCTGCGCCTATCATCCAATAAAAAATTATTACTTTTAAAACTTTTAAAGAAAAAAATAAATATAGAGCAACAAATCAGAATTTGAATTATTAGAAGAATAACAGCTTGGTTATAATTATTTAGAAATATAACTGATTGATAGATAGCAACTTCAATAGTTGAATATTTTGGTCCACCACCTAGAATCAGAATAGGTGTGAAGCTTACAAAACAGATAAAGGAAACCAGGACAAATAAACTTGGAATATTTTTTTTTATTATCGGCCATTCACTAGCAAGAAAAAATCCAAGGTGACTTAACCCCATCTGCTTTGCTAAGCTTTTTTCATTTGGGCTTATATCATCTAAACTTTGTATCAAGACTCGAGTTACTAGAGGAGCATTTAGTATTACATGAGCTATTAAAATTCCCTGTAGGCCGTAAATATTAATAATATCGCCGTAAAATAAAACGATACCTAATACAGAGATGATTGTTGGCAATACAAACATTATTGACAGAGAGTCAATGATTATACGCACGCCATAGATATAATTATGTTTAACTAGAAGGTAAGCAAATAAGGATCCCAAAATAACTGTTAAGATTGCTGATAGAATAGACTGGTACAGAGAAAAGAAACTTATGGATATAAGGTATTCTGAAAAGATAAATTCTTCAGTAAAATCAAAATAAAATATAATACTTATTAAAGGAATAATTATACTTAAAATGATAATAAGAAAACATAGGTTTGAAAAAAGATTTCTCAACTAGTCTATCGATGCTTTTAGCCATTCAGAAATCAATTTTTCTGTATCAAATTCTCTTGCTTCTAATTTATTTGGTACTTTTAGTTGACTCATTTTTTCTGGCATTGCATTTTTATCAACGGGATACATTATATTTTTAGAGGATATAATTTTTTGAATATCCTCAGTCAGCATAAAGTCAACAAATGATTTTGCTAAATCAAAATTTTTAACATCTTTGTTTACTAAAATTAACTCCTCAGTTATTAAATGACCTTCTTCAAATATTAATGCTTCATACTTATATTCACCCTCATATTCTTGATGATAAAATGGTGATGTACTATAACTCAAAACAAGATCCGCCTTTTTATCAAGAAACATACCATATGCTTCTGACCAACCGGGTGTATATGTAATTACTTGGTCATTAAGTAACTTAAAATTTTCAATAAATGATTCTGGATAAATCTTCTTCATCCATCTTAACAAACCAAGTCCTACAGGACTTGTTCTTGGATCTTGAACCACTATCTTTAAATTATTATTTGAAGCAAGTTCCTGAAAAGAATTCGGAGGATTTTCAATATTATCTCTATTAAAAATAAAGGCAAAATATCCATAGTCATATCTTGCCCAATAATCTGAGTCTCCTTCTTTAAAATCATTCACTTCCACTCCAAGAAGAATATCTTTTCCTTTTTTAAAAATATTACTATTTAATGAACCAGCCTGATTAGTAGCAACGTATTGAACATCACAGTTACAAATTTCTTCAAATTTTAATTCTATCTCTGGACCTGGTCCCCATTCAGATGAAAAAGAGTCATATGTTCCAATAATAAGAGTCTCCTTGGCGTTCAGATGACTCGATAAAGTAAATAAAGTTATGATTATAATTTTTTTGATCATAGTCTCCTCCGCTAGCATTATCTAGATCAGGTTACGGGTCGTTTATATATAAACCTCTCAGCATTTAAGCTCCCCAGTAGTATTAATATATGCTAAAAATGTATTAATTAAATATAATAAATGTTAATGGACCATAAATTTTTATCAAATATCGAAAATTATAAGATTGATGAGGATCCAGGGCCTTTTTCTAAAAATAATGAATTCATCTATTATGCGGAAAAAGATGGCATCGTTTATAAAGGGTTTAAAGTTCTTGAAAAAAATTCAAACAAAGCCGGTATTGCTCATGGGGGAACTCATATAGCCTTTGCAGATGGGATAATGGGGTATACAGCATGGAAAACTCATAAGCTTCCGTGCTTAACTGCAAAATTGAGTGGCAATTATTTAGCACCAGCTCCATTAGGTTCGTGGGTTTATGGATTTGCCGAGATTACCAGAGCAACCAAGTCTATTATTTTTATGAAGTGTAATTTATACATAAATGACTCATTAATTTTTAATGCTGACGGAATTTTTAAAATTTTAAAAAATCAAGGAACTAAAGATCCTTCATAATGTTAAAAGATTTTAATTTAGATAATTTTGAATTAATAAAAAATAACGAAATCAAACTCAATGTTTATTGTGATGGGATTGGACCATTAGTGATTATGGCACACGGTTGGCCTGAGTCATGGTATTCCTGGAGACATCAGATTAAGTTTCTAGTAGCAAATGGATTTTCAGTAGCCGTATTAGATATGAGAGGATACGGAGACTCATCAAAGCCTCATTCAATTACTGATTATGATATTAAGAAACTAACATCAGATATAATCGTGACCGCAGATTATTTAAACGCAGAAAATTTTTATTTGATGGGACATGATTGGGGGGCACCGGTAGTTTGGAACACATGTTTAGATTTTGAGTCGAGAGTTATAAAAGCTTGTGGCATGAGCGTTCCCTATATGGTTTCGCAAAGTTCTCCAATTGAAACAATGAAGTTTCTTTTTAAGGATTACTTTTTTTATATGTTATATTTTCAAAATGAGGGGATAATAGAAAAAGAATTGGAAAAAGACATGAAGTCATCATTGATGAATATATATGGATCATTACAATCTGATGGTTCTTCATCTGAAACATTTCAGCCTAAACCTCTTACAAAAGATATGACTTTTCTAAAGTCAATTGGCTCATTTGATAAGATTCCTAAATGGTTAACTGAAGAAGATTTTAATTATTATCTCAGTAGATTTCAAAATGGAGGTATGAGAGGACCAATAAATTGGTACAGAAATATAGACCGCAATTGGGAGATAACCAAAGATACTCATCAATTAAAAATTAATGTTCCAACATGTTTTCTATGTGGGGAAGACGATCCTGTAAGTGTTTGGGCGCCAATCGATAAGAATAACTACTCTCTACTTGAATTAAGCAAAATTATTAAAGGTGCAGGTCATTGGCTTCAGCAAGAGAAGCCAGATGAGGTAAACAAGATTATTTTAGATTTTTTTAAACCTAATTAAATTGATTGCAGTATCATTTGATTTTATATACATTCATTCAGTTTTCGGGGCGTAGCGCAGCCTGGTAGCGCATCTGGTTTGGGACCAGAGGGTCGCAAGTTCGAATCTTGCCGCCCCGACCATCATTAGTTAAGTTGACCACATGAATAAGCCTACTGATAAAAATTTTAAAATGCCAGCTGAATGGCACAGTCACGACTGCTGCTGGATGCAATGGCCAACTGATGTGACTGGAGATTACTCTGAGATTGAGTCTTGGGCTCATTTCGACTTAGAGAAAGCAAGAGTAGCATGGGCAAATGTCGCAAATACCATTTCTAAATTTGAAGAGTTAAAAATGATAGTCCACCCAGATAATATTTCTAGTGCTCAAAGTTTATTGAATTCTTCCATAAAAGTTCTACCTCTTGAATTAAATGATGCGTGGGCTAGAGACTCCGGAGCAATATTTTTATTGGATAAGGATGGTAAGTTGGGTGGAGTTGATTCTGATTTTAATTGTTGGGGATATAAAATTAATTTTGAATTGGATGATAAAGTTGCAAAGTTTATGATCAATGAGTCTAAAGCAGAGTATTTTAAAAATAATATGGTCTTAGAAGGTGGATCCATTCATGTCGATGGAGAAGGAACTTTATTGACCACAGAGCAGTGCTTATTAAATAAAAATAGAAATCCATCATTATCTAAATTAGAAATAGAAAAAAATCTAAAGGAGTATTTTGGTATTAGTAAAGTAATTTGGTTAAAGCATGGAACAGATGAAGGAACTGATGGCCATATAGATAATGTAGCATGTTTTACAGAACCAGGTGTCGTTTCTGCAATGGTATGTAGTGATAAAAATGATTCTTATTATGATATATTAAATGAAAATTTAGAGATACTTAAAACATCAACAGACTCTAAGGGCAAAAGGCTTAAAGTTATTGAAATTGAAATGTCATACCGAAGGCTTTTACCCGGTAGTGATGAGCCTTGCTCTTATATTAACTACTATATAGCAAATGCTGGAATCATTATGCCTATTTATAATGATACAAAGGCAGATGAGGCTGCTGTAAATCAAATTAAGTCTGCTTTTCCAGATAGGAAAGTTGTTTGCATTGATGGTCATGATATACATATGGGTGGAGGTAATGTACATTGTATTACCCAACAACAACCGAAAGGTCACTTATGAGAGAAATAAAAGTTGCTGCTACTCAAATGGCTTGTTCAACAAATACAGACGAAAATGTCGATAAAGCAATTGAATTAATTGTCAAAGCTTCAAAAGAAGGAGCGAATATTATTCTTATCCAAGAATTATTCGGGAATGTCTATTTTTGTAAAGATCAAAAAGATCAGTATTTTGATTTAGCAATGCCATTTGATGGCCATCCAATTCTAAATACAATGTCAAAAGTAGCAAAAGAACACAATGTAGTTTTACCAATAAGCTATTTTGAAAAATCTAATAAGGCTTATTTTAATTCGGTGGCAATTATTGATGCAGATGGATCTATTTTAGGTAACTATCGTAAATCTCACATTCCTGATGGTCCTGGATACCAAGAAAAATTTTATTTTAATCCAGGAGATACTGGATTCAAAGTTTGGGATACAAGTTTTGCAAAAATTGGAGTTGGAATTTGTTGGGATCAATGGTCTTCAGAGGCGGCAAGAATTATGTCACTTCAAGGTGCCGAGGTTATTTTTTATCCAACTGCAATAGGCGGTGAACCAGATAATGAAGATGATTATGACAGTTCTGATATGTGGCAAAGAGCCATGATCGGACACTCAGCTTGTAATCAAGTTCCTATAGTTGCTTCAAATCGTATTGGAACAGAATCGGGCGATACATGTAATAATTTCTTTTATGGTCGTTCATTTATCGCTGACTATAAAAGTGATATGCTTGCAGAAGGAAGTAGAGATAAAGAAGAAGTGCTTGTTGCAAGTATAAATTTAGATGAAGCTGAATCATTTAGAAGAACTTGGGGTATCTTTAGAGATAGAAGGCCTGATCTATACGCACCCCTAATGAGCCTAGATGGATAGATTAAAGGTATGAAAGCTAAAATATTTAGACCTTCTAAAACTGCGATGCAATCAGGAAGAGCAAAAGAAAAATCATGGAAGCTGATAATGGATGATGGGTCTCATCAAACTAAAGATCCCCTAATTGGCTGGAATGGTGGAGCCACTACCAAGTCACAGATTAATTTATTTTTTTCGTCTAAGGAAAAGGCAATAAATTATGCTGAAAGGCATAAATTGGATTATGATGTTCTTGAATCTTCGAGTAGAAGAATTATAAGTAAGTCATACGCGGATAATTTTAAATAAATGCGCCCTTAGCTCAGGGGATAGAGCAACTGCCTTCTAAGCAGTGGGTCCGAGGTTCGATTCCTCGAGGGCGCGCCAATATAATGAAAAAAATTTTATTTCTATTTTCAATTTTAGTTTCATCAAGTGCTCTAGCTGATACAGCTTATGATTTATATATGAGTGGAAATAAGGCTGAGGGCATAGCCAAATGGCAAGACGAAGCAAATAAAGGAAATTCTTCAGCTAAATATGTAATTGGAATGCTGTATAATGACTCTGCTCAATTAGGACTTTGTGAGATTCAAGATTTTTGTGTTTTTAAAAAATTCTCTAATTATAGAAAAGCCAAAAAAATATTTGAAGAACTATATAATGAAGAGAGTGATCCTAGGGCAGCGTATGCACTTGCGGAATACTATGATGATCATCCTTTGATAATCACAAATTATAAAAAAGCCGCTCAATTATATTTATTTGCAGCTGAACGAGGTGTTCCAGAAGCACAATATAATATCGCCAATATGTATGAAAGAGGTGAGGGAGTTAAGAAAGATCTTGTTCAATCGGTTAGATGGTATTTGCAATGTAATGTTTCCTCATTGTGTGCAGCTGGCCAAGAAGGTATTGATGATTTAATAGTTCAATTAACTGATGAAGAATTTGATTATGCAAAATCGTCGGTAGATCATGAGATAAAAGACGTTGATATAAGAATAACTGTTGGGCGATAGGTAGTATAAAACTTATCCACACTAACAACATATAGTATCAATTATTGTAAAAATTTTTAGTTTCATTTCAGTCAATTTTCATGTTTATACTGCCTTCTATTTAATTAAATTAAAAAAAGGATTAATTAATATGATCATAAGAAAACTTACGATCCTAAGTGCTATTATTTCTTTGTTTACAGTTTCGGCAGCAACTGCTGGTACTTTAGATACAGTAAAAGGCCAAGGATTTTTTAATTGTGGAGTAAGTCAGGGTGTACCTGGTTTCTCTAATCCGGACTCTGATGGTAACTGGAGTGGTATTGATGTAGACGTATGTCGTGCTGTTTCAGCTGCAATTTTTGGAACTCCAGATAACGTAAAATACGTTCCATTAACAGCTAAAGAAAGATTTACAGCTCTTCAGTCTGGTGAAATTGATGTGTTATCAAGAAACACAACTTGGACACTATCAAGGGATGCACAAATCGGTCTTGAGTTTGCTGGTGTAAATTTCTACGATGGACAAGGCTTCATGGTTAGAAGTGATTCAGGAATTACAAGTGCAATGGAATTAGATGGTGCAAGTGTTTGTACAAACCTTGGAACTACTACAGAGTTAAACATGGCTGATTTCTTTAGAGCAAATGGTATGTCTTACGAGCCAGTTGTTTTTGAGAAAGCTGATGAAGTTGTAAACGCTTATGACGAAGGTCGTTGCGACACATATACAACTGATAAATCTGGTTTAGCAGCTCAAAGAACTAAGCTTGCTGATCCAGACGCTCATGTTGTTTTACCTGAAACAATTTCTAAAGAGCCTTTAGGACCCGTTGTTAGAGAAGGTGACGGCGATTGGGCTGACATCGTTAGATGGTCTCTTAATGCTATGATTGAAGCTGAAGAGTTCGGTCTTGATAAAGGAAGTGCTTCATCTACATGTGCAACAACTGGAAATCCAGTTGTAGCTAGACTATGTGGAAAAGAAGGTGGAAACGGCGCAGCGTTAAATCTTGGTGATAGCTGGTCATTCGATATTATCTCTCAAGTAGGAAACTACGGTGATATCTATGAAGCTAACGTTGGTGCTAGCACACCTGTTGGACTAGCAAGAGCTGGTTCGCCAAATGCTTCTTATAAGAATGGTGGAGTTTTATACGCACCTCCTGCTAGATAATCTGCAGATCTTATAAAAAAAAATTAAAGGGAGTCATTGTAATTTGACTCCCTTTTTTTATACAAAATTTAAACTTTCTATTGTATAGGTTAGGGTATGCAGGATAGAAATTTAAGCCTTAGTAACATTCTTTTTAATAGAAGCATTCAAGGAATTTTCTACCAAATTGTTACTCTAGGTCTAGTCATTTTAGCAATCATTTATATTGTTGATAATACTGCAAGGAATATGGTCGCCAGGGGCCTTGCAAGCGGTTTTCATTTTTTAGGTGTTGAAGCTCAATTTGATATTCAGATGACTCTTATTGAGTACTCTCCTACATCAACATATTTTGATTCATTTATAGTTGGCTTGTTAAATACACTATTGGTTGCAGGATTAGGAATATTTGTTGCAACGATTGTAGGATTTGCAGTAGGAATTGCTCGTTTATCACCAAATTGGTTGATTGCTAAATTAGCTGAAGCTTATATTGAAATTCTTAGAAATATTCCTTTGCTCCTTCAAATTTTTTTTTGGTATTTTGCAGTACTTAGAGCGTTACCAAAACCAAAACAAAGTTTGGAATTTGCAGATTCATTTTTTCTAAACAATAGAGGATTATTTATACCAGATCCTGTTTTTGGTGAAGGTGGAGTACTAATCTTATATAGTTTTATAGCTGCTATATTGATTAGCATCGGTATTGCTGTATGGTCAAAACAAAGACAAAATAAGACAGGACAAACGTTTCCAGTGTTCTATTCTTCGATTGGACTACTTATATCATTTGTTTTTTTAAGTATGCTGGCAACAGGATTTCCTGTTACATTTGATTATCCAGAACTTAAAGGTTTTAATTTTAAAGGTGGTATTAAGTTGATACCTGAATTAGTTGCATTAACGTTTGCTTTATCAATGTATACAGCATCGTTTATAGCCGAAGTTGTTAGAGCTGGGATTCAAGCAGTATCATTGGGGCAGACAGAAGCCGCTCGTTCACTTGGATTAAATCCCAATCAGATATTGAGGTTAGTAATTATACCGCAAGCCCTTCGTGTTATTGTTCCTCCTCTAACAAATCAATACTTAAATTTAACTAAAAACTCATCTCTGGCTGCTGCTATTGCATACCCTGATTTGGTTTTAGTTTTTGCAGGAACAGCATTAATGCAGACTGGTCAGGCTATTGAAATAATTGGCATGGTAATGGGCGTATATTTATTTTTAAGCTTGATGACTTCAATCATCATGAATCTCTTTAATCGATTTATGAGAGTGGCGGAAAGATAGATATGAATACTGAAATAAAAGATAATATTGAAGTTACAAAACCTCCAATCGCAAGCATTGGAATAATTGGATGGTTACGTAAAAATTTATTCTCTTCATTGTCAAATACAATATTAACCTTGCTAGGTATTTATCTTCTCTATTCTATTATACCTTCATTCATCTCATGGGCTTTTATTGATGCAAGCTTTGTAGGCTCAACAAAACAAGAGTGTTCTAAAGAAGGTGCCTGTTGGATATTCATAAAAGAAAACTTAAAACTTATTTTTTATGGATTATACCCGTCAGAGGAATTATGGAGAATTAATTCAATGTATTTTGTTCTCTTAGTTTGTGGTATTTATATTTTAATACCAAATTTAAAATATAAGGGTTTGGTTGGTTCTTTTTTACTTATTTTATTTCCTATTTTGTCTGTTGTAATGTTTTCAGGAGGCTTTGGACTAGAGACGGTTGAGACTAGATTATGGGGAGGATTATTTCTAACACTCGTAATTGCAGGAGTGGGGATTGTCTTATCTCTACCAATTGGTGTCATGCTTGCTCTTGGAAGAAGATCCAAACTACCAGTCGTTTCATTGCTCTCAACAATCTTTATTGAAATTTGGAGAGGGGTTCCTCTAATAACTGTTTTGTTTATGGCATCAAATATGTTTCCATTATTTATGCCAGAAGGGGTAAACTTTGATAAATTAATAAGAGCCTTAATAGGTGTTATGTTCTTTTCAGCAGCTTACCTTGCTGAAGTTGTAAGAGGTGGTTTACAGGCTATGCCAAAAGGGCAGTATGAAGCTGCTCAATCAATGGGATTAAGTTATTGGAGAATGATGGCATTAGTAATACTTCCACAATCATTAAAAATGGTTATACCTGCAATTATTGGAAGTTTTATAGCTATATTTAAAGATACAACTCTGGTTTTAGTGATAGGATTATTTGATTTTCTTGGTATCATCCAATTTGTTGGTACTAATCCAGACTGGCTTGGGTTTTCACATGAGGGATATGTATTTGCCGCGGTCATATTCTGGATATTTTGTTTTGGAATGAGTAGATATAGTCAAAATTTAGAAAAAAAATTAGATACAGGAAGGTAGATAATGACAACTGAATTAATGATAGAAATGAATAATGTTCATAAGTGGTTTGGTGATTTACATGTGCTGAATGATGTAAACCTCAAAGTGAATAAAAGTGAAAAAATTGTTATTTGTGGTCCATCAGGTTCAGGTAAGTCTACACTTATTAGATGCATTAATCGTCTTGAAGAGCATCAAAGAGGTGAAATTATTGTTGAAGGAACTGAACTTACTAATGATAGTAGAAGTATAGAACGTATAAGAGGTGAGGTTGGAATGGTATTCCAACAATTTAACTTATTTCCTCACTTATCTATACTAGATAATGTAACTCTTGCCCCCATTTGGGTAAGAAAAACTCCAAAAGCTCAAGCGATTGACAAAGCCATGGAATATTTAAAAAGAGTTCAAATAGATGACCAGGCTTATAAGTATCCAAGTCAATTATCTGGTGGTCAGCAACAAAGAGCAGCTATTGCCAGAGCTTTATGTATGGAACCTAGAATAATGTTATTTGATGAACCTACCTCTGCTTTGGACCCTGAAATGATTAAAGAGGTGCTAGATGTAATGGTTGGCTTGGCTGAAGGTGGAATGACAATGATTGTTGTAACCCATGAAATGGGATTTGCAAAAGAAGTTGCAGACAAAATTATTTTTATGGATGAGGGTCAAATAGTTGAAGCAAAAAGTCCTGATGATTTCTTTAATAATCCTGAGAGCGAGAGAACAAAAACGTTCTTAAGTCAGATACTATAATTGGCTCCCCAGGCTGGACTCGAACCAGCGACAAAGCGATTAACAGTCGCTTGCTCTACCAACTGAGCTACTGGGGAAGAGTACCGATTTATATCAAAAACTATTCAATTTATCCAGATTTACTTTAATAATATACTTTAGAAAAATGGTAGTACAGAAAGACAATATTTACGAGTTTGGATTTGGTAGAAGTGATAACCAATCTAGTAATACAAACCTTTTAGATGAAGCTGTTTTTAGTTTTTTATATGGGGGTTTATTTAAAGTCTTAAAATCACTTTCATTAAATAGTATCTTAGACTTAGAAATAGTTTTCCGTTTATATATTAATTTTTTAAAAGGACTCTCATTTTATGACATTCATTATTTTACTCAATCTCCTGAGAGAACATTATGGAGAAGGCTAAAATACTTAGAAGAGCAAAATGTTATTAAACGATCTAAAAATCAAAAAGATAAGAGAACAATAACTTTCCTTCTTACTAAATCAGCTTTTGATACTCTAAGTAATTCTATACCAAAAGAAGATTTAGCAATAACGATTTCAAAAATTGCAATGAACTATGCTGACAAATTATGGATGTTTAATGTTAGAGATCCTAATCAAGTTCGAAAAACATTATATAATATTGCAAGAAGCGCTGTATCTATGAATGATAAAAATTATTTATGTCAATTTGCATTTGGTCTATCTTATTACTATACTGCAAACTATGATTTATCTTTAAATCATTCATACAATTCTTTTCAAGCTGAAAAGAAATTTGCTCATGCACGGAGACTTTTTGCTTCTAGCCTCTATCAAATAGATGAAAAGAAAAGAGCTTATATAGAGATTAATAAAGCCCTTGATTTAAATACAGATGAATATGGAAAATGGAGAACCCTTTATGAAATGTGGAGATTTAATTTTAATGACGACAATATTGAAGAGGCAAAAAAAATTTCTAAAGAGATTGTAAGAATCCAGCCTGACTATCCACAATCTTACATAGCGGCACTTGCCTCATTAGATATAAAAAACAAAATAAGTGACACATATAAAAGGAAAATATTCGAGAAGATGCCAAACTTTTCACCAGCTATGATCAAAAACTTTCATTCGTGGATAAGGCCTGATCAAGCAGAGAAGCTTCGCTCAGCTTTAGAAAGATTTAATATTTAATGGAGGCCACGCCCAGAATCGAACTGGGATACAAGGATTTGCAGTCCTCTGCGTAACCATTCCGCCACGTGGCCATTTGAGCGACAATATATATAAGTTATTGTTTATTAGAAAGATAATTGATTAAGAAATAATCATTAATTGATCTTAACGTATGAATGATTATAAGAATTGTATGGATTTAAATAAAAATATGGTTGAAGGACAAATAAAGCCCTTGGGTAATATAAGTAATCAGATAATGAATGCATTTTTATCAATCCCAAGAGATCAATTTGTTCCATTAGAATTTAAGAATTTTGCATATTTAGAAAAGAATATTGAACTTGGTAATGATCGTTTTTTATTAAAACCTAGTCTTATTGCAAAAATAATTTCCTTGGCTGATTTTAATTCAAGTGACACAGTTCTTATAATAGGCTCTTCTACAGGCTACTCTTCTGCAATCTTATCAAATATTGCTGAGACCGTAATATCAATTGAAGAAGATGATCAATTAGTGAAGTTTTCTGAGACTATGGTATTACATAAAAAGATAGATAATGTTGTTTTTTTAAAAAAAGATCTAAATGAAGGATGTCCTGAGCATGGTCCTTTTAACAAGATTTTAATTGAAGGAGCTGTTGAAGACATCCCAAACTATCTATTTGAACAATTAGATGAAAATGGGAAAATGATTGCCATTATAGCTAATGGTGAATTATCTGAAGTTAGGGAATATAACAAAGTAGAAGAAAATATCGGTTCAAAATTTCTATTTAATTGTGAAGCACCAAAATTAAAAGCATTTAATAAAACAGATAGTTTTAATTTTTAAAAAAAGTAAGATAATAAATATGACATCTAATACTGCAGAAACTGAAGATATTTTAAAAGCTATCAGAGAGATGATGGGAGAAGAGTCAGCGCAAGAATCTCTTCCAAAAGATGTACTAGATCTTACACAAAAAGTAGAAACAGATGATCAAGGTCAAAGAAATCAAACTGATAGTGTTGACAATGGTATTCTAGAGTTGACTAACATAATTGATGATAGCCAAAATAATGAGATTAATGATTATATTGATGATAAAGAAGAAGTGAGTATTGATGATAAAGAACTTGAATCAATAATTAAAGAAAGAATTAGATCAAAATACTCGTCAAAAATAGATGAGATTATAAAAGATGAAATTGAAAATATAATTTCTGAAAAACTGTCAGCTATACGAGTTGATTTTAAAAACAATCAATCTAACTAGTAGATAATGTTGGAAAAGTATTACAAGCATGAACTTGTAGAAAAAGAGATATATGAAAGCTGGGAGAAAGATAAGGATTTCATAGCAAAGGCTACTGATGAGAACTTTAAACCCTTTTGTATTGTAATCCCACCACCCAATGTAACAGGTACATTACATATGGGACATGCTTTAAATAATACATTGCAAGACATATTAACTCGTTATCAGCGTATGCAAGGTAAAGACGTTTTATGGCAGCCTGGTATGGATCATGCTGGTATTGCAACAGAAATGGTTGTTGAAAGAGAGCTTAAAAAAAAAGGTATAAAAAAATCTGAGTTATCAAGAGAAGAATTTGTCAAAAAGGTATGGGAATGGAAAGATGTTTCAGGGGGCTTAATACTTAATCAATTGAAAAGACTAGGCGCTTCCTGTGATTGGGATCGAGAGAGATTTACTTTTGATGAAGGATTATCAGAGGCTGTCAGACATGTATTTATTGAGTTGTTCAACCAGGGTTTAATTTATCGAGATAAAAGACTTTCTAATTGGGATCCAAAATTAAAAACGACAATCTCTGATCTAGAAGTTTTACAAAAAGAAATAAAGGGAAATCTTTGGTATATCGAATATGATATTGAAGAATCTGAAGAAACGATTGTTGTAGCAACTACTCGTCCAGAAACAATGTTAGGTGATACAGGAATTGCAGTTCATCCTGACGATGATCGATATAAGGAACTAGTGGGTAAGAACGCTATTCTTCCTCTCGTAAATAAACCAATAAAAATAATTGCAGATGAATATGCCAAATCTGACCAAGGTTCTGGTGCTGTAAAAATTACTCCTGCGCATGACTTTAATGATTTCGAAGTAGGCAAAAGAAATCATTTAGAAGTAATAAATATTTTTGATGAAAATGCTTGTTTAAACAAAAATGTTCCAGAAAAATATATTGGGCTTGATCGGTATGATGCAAGAAATATGGTTATTGAAGACCTAAAAGCATTAGACAAGTTAGTGAAGATCGAAGAAAATTTACATGCAGTTCCTTATGGAGATCGTTCAGATGTTGTTATAGAACCCTTATTAACAGATCAATGGTTCGTTGATGCAGAAAAATTAGCTTATCAAGCAATAAGAAAAGTAAAAGATAAAGAAACCAGATTTATTCCTCAAAATTGGGAAAAAACTTATTACGAATGGATGGAAAATATACAACCTTGGTGTATATCCAGACAATTACTTTGGGGACATCAAATTCCAGTATGGTATGGACCTGATAATAAAGCTTTTGCAGCAAATTCTCATGAAGAAGCAATTAATTTAGCCAAAAAACATTATGGAAAAGAAGTATCAATGGAACAAGATACTGACGTACTTGATACTTGGTTCTCATCAGCATTATGGCCATTTTCAACCTTAGGCTGGCCAGAAAAAACAGCTGAACTTGAAAAGTATTATCCCACTTCAGTTCTTGTCACAGGCTTTGATATTATTTTCTTTTGGGTTGCAAGGATGATGATGATGGCTCTGCATTTTACTGAAACAGTTCCTTTTAAAGATGTTTATGTTCATGCATTAGTACGAGATGAAAAAGGTCAGAAAATGTCAAAATCAAAAGGTAATGTTATAGATCCTATAGTATTAATGGATCAATATGGAGCAGATTCTCTAAGAATGACATTATGTTCAATGGCTGCTCAAGGAAGAGATATTAAATTATCCTCCCAAAGAGTTGAGGGATATAGAAATTTCATAACAAAAATATGGAATGCAATAAAATTTTTTGAGTTAAATGAATGTTACTGTTCTAATTTTAACTTAGAAAATTGTAAAAATGATTTCAATATTTGGATCTTAAAACAACTCGATCAATGTGAAAATGAAACAAAAAATGCACTAGAGTCTTATAGGTTTAATGAAGCAGCAAATTCTTTATATAGATTTATTTGGAATATATTTTGTGATTGGTACATTGAACTTACAAAAATAATCTTAAGTGATGTAAGTCACGAAGATAGATTAGAAACACAAAATGTTGCGTCCTATGTTTTAAAAAATATAACTATAATGCTACACCCCATCATGCCATTTGTGACCGAACATTTGTGGAAAGAGATAGATTTTATTAATCAAGGTAGCTCAAAAAAAGTAATTCATGCGAATTGGCCTAAAATAATTAAACCAAAAAAACACGAGGGTGGAAATATAAATAAGCTAATTGAGATCATTAGTTCAATTCGATCTACTCGATCTGAACTGAATGTCCCTCCTAAGACTATGATTGAAGGGTTTTTTAATGGTGAACAAGTCAGCCTAAATACAATTTTTAATAAATATAGTGATGTTCTTAAATCAATTGCAAGAGTCAATATTATTCAAGATTTTAAAGGTGAACGATCTGTTGGTGACATTCAAATTATTCATGAAAATGAAACGTTTTATTTAAAGCTCTTAAATACTATAGATTTCAAAACCGAAAGTACAAGATTGAATAAAAATCTCTCTAAAATATCTTCGGAAATAAATAAAATCAGAATCAAATTAGATAGTAAGAATTTTATCGAAAACGCTCCAGATGATGTTATAAAGGAACAAAAAGATAGATTAGAGGAATATTTATCTTCAAAATTAAAAATTGAAGATGCTATTAAAAGTTTTTCAAGTTAAAGTTAGTTATGGTGGATAAAGCAAAATTACCCAGTAGGCATGTAAGTGTAGGGCCAGAAAAAGCTCCTCATAGATCTTTTTATTATGCTATGGGAATGACAGAAGAAGATATAAATAAACCTTTTGTGGGCGTAGTTTCAACATGGAATGAAGCAGCACCTTGTAATATTGCACTTATGAGACAGGCTCAATCTGTAAAAAAAGGGGTTAAAGAAATGAACGGAACCCCTAGAGAATTTTGTACTATCACTGTTACTGATGGTATTGCTATGGGTCACCAGGGAATGAAATCATCTCTAATTTCAAGAGAAGTTATTGCTGACTCGACTGAGTTATCTGTCCGAGGTCATTGCTACGACGCATTAGTTGGATTAGCTGGATGTGACAAATCTTTACCCGGTCTAATGATGGCAATGTGCAGATTAAATATCCCTAGCGTTTTTATGTATGGAGGGTCCATATTACCGGGTAGGTATAAAGGGAATGATGTTACGGTGGTTGATGTGTTTGAAGCAGTTGGAAAACATGCAGCTGGAGGTACTTCAGAAAAAGACTTAACTGATTTAGAGAAAGTTGCCTGTCCTAGTGCTGGGGCTTGTGGAGGTCAATTTACCGCTAATACTATGGCATGTGTATCAGAGGTTATTGGCCTCGCTTTGCCATATTCATCAGGAGCACCAGCTCCCTATGAAGATAGAGACAAGTATGCTTACGAATCTGGCAAGCAAATAATGAACCTAATTGAAAAAAATATTAGACCTCGAGATATTGTTACAAGAAAAGCACTTGAAAATGCTGCGACTATTGTAGCGGCTACTGGAGGTTCTACAAACGCAGGATTGCATCTACCTGCAATAGCTCATGAATGTGGAATTGACTTTTCGTTAAATGATGTTGTCGATATTTTTAAAAAGACGCCATATATAGCTGACCTAAAACCAGGTGGTCGATTCGTCGCAAAAGATCTTTATGAAGCTGGAGGAATACCAATCGTAATAAAAACATTATTTGAGGGCGGCTTTATTCATGGAGACTGTATGACTGTTACCGGAAAAACAATTGCTGAAAATTTAAAAAGTGTTGATTTTAATATTAAACAAGAAGTCATACGACCTTACAACAACCCATTCAGTTCTACAGGAGGAGTAGTTGGATTGAAGGGAAATCTTGCACCTGAAGGAGCTATTGTGAAAGTGGCAGGAATGGAAACAACAAAGTTCTCCGGTTCCGCTAGATGTTTTGATTGTGAGGAGGATGCCTTTAAATGTGTAATCAATGAAGAATATAAAGAAGGTGATGTTATTGTAATTCGATATGAGGGACCAAAAGGTGGACCAGGCATGAGAGAAATGCTATCGACAACAGCAGCTATCTCTGGACAAGGCATGGGTAACAAAGTTGCTTTAATAACCGATGGAAGATTTAGTGGTGGAACAAGAGGCTTTTGTGTAGGCCATGTAGGACCGGAAGCGGCTGTAGGTGGTCCAATAGCATTAATAAATGACGGTGATAAAATAATTTTAGATGCTGATAACGGTATTCTAGAAGTCGATCTATCTGAAGAAGAACTTACCAAAAGAAAAGAAAAATGGAAACCAAGAAAAACTGATTATAACAGTGGAACATTATGGAAATATGCTCAAACAGTAGGAAGTTCATTTAAAGGTGCAATCACTCACCCAGGAGCTGAGGAAGAAACTCATACTTACGCCGATATTTAACTTTTTGCTAAATATCTAATAAAATTAAATAGTTAAAATGTTTCTCACTCCTGATTTCCGTTAATGCTACGCTATATTGACTCCAGATTCAATACGGCTCATTTTTGATAGTTAAATTTCTTTTTTTTTAGGTAAAGTAATTTTTATGAGATTATTAATTTTAATTATTTTATCAATTTGGTTTCTTTCTGCTTGCGGCGGCGGCGGCGGTGGATCTCCATCATTTGTTCATGACATAAATAATGTTCCAAAATGTTCTGATACTGGTACCGCCTTTCAAACTACAGAATATTATTTTATGGATTATAACGATTCAACAGATAAGGCATTAGCCCAAGTTTGTGCAAGTACAGCATATGCTAATGGAGCAACTGGTGGATCTGGAGTAAAAATAGGAATTAATGATACGGGCTTACATTTGCAATCTGATGGTAAAATGGATCATCAAGAATTTGGGGATGTTGGTAGTGCAAATTCAAGGATTATTCTCGGTTATAATTCAGATGTTGTAAGAAATGATGAAGTACCAGAGGATGAGGATGGACACGGATCACATGTTGCGGGCATTATTGGTGCCGATAAAGATAATGTTGGTATGCATGGAATTGCTTATAACGCAACATTATATCCAATAAAAACTCTTACTCCAAGAGGTAGCCCTCATTCAGTTGCTGGAAAATACACAGTTGCTTGGGGATTTTACTTAACTGATTATTATGATTTAGACATTATCAATAATAGTTGGGGATATCCTGAGTCAGAAATAGGGGTAACTTGTAATAGTAAAGAAACTTGTGAGAGCGCTTTAAATGATGCAACAAGTTATAGCTACACATATTACTATTTTCAAAGAATGGCCTCAGAACAAAATGCTATGCTTGTTTGGTCAGCTGGCAATCAAAGTAAAGATAACCCAAGTGCCCTGAATGGAGCTTGTATATATGATAGCTTAGTAACTGAAAATTGTGTAATTGTTGTTGCTTTAGGCACAGATGGCAAGATCGCTGATTATAGCAACAAATGTGGTATCGCTTCTGCTGTTTGTATATCTGCTCCAGGTAGCCTTGTTTCTGCTTATAATGATAGTACAGATAGTTATTACGAACTGTCAGGTACATCAATGGCAGCTCCATTGGTATCTGGAGGTTTAGCATTAATTAAACAAGTTCATACATCTTTAACACATGCGCAAGTAATAGATCGACTATTTGCTACCGCCGTAGATCACGACATTTATTCACAATCAAGTATTTATGGGCATGGATTAATGGATATAGGGGCGGCTACGTCTGCAATTGGCTCACTTCAATTGATAAGTGCCAATTCAAATAACTTAGATTCGCAGAAATCGTCTTATACTGAAATATACGAAAATTCGTTTAATTCTAATTCATCTTTTTACTCTGGCTTAAAAGAGTCTTTAAAAAATAAAACCATAGAAGTATATGATAGTTTTGATCGTGCAAATTTCTCAGTTTATATAGATAGTTTTCTTCAGAATATCAAGATTACAGAAGAATATTCAGCCACAAAACACTTAGATAATTTATTAAAAATAGACGATGACTATTCAATGATGAACAATGATTATGGTGTATTAAAATCGTATAATACAAAATCTTTAACTAGATCATTATTTGAAACTAATAATAATAAACTTAGGATTGCAACTAATATGCAGTCAAATTTATTTTTTGATAAATCAAGAACGAGAATGGGTTTTAATTCACCAAAATTAATAACTAAATTTTTTGGAAACCCATATTTTTATAATGATAATGAGAATGTTTCACTTAATATAAATAATAAATACGTATCTTCAAATCTTTTTGTTGATGAAGAATTGGATAATATTGGTATATCTATAAATATTCAGCCTACCTCAGAAGATTTTTTTAATAATGACTCATTAGGAAACATTGAAATTTCTTTAGGACGATCCCTTGAAAAAAATAAAATACTTAATTCTTATGGAACTGGATCATTTAATATCAGCGATATCTCTAATACAAAATTTGCAGCAATTAAATATAAAAAAGAGTTTGAGAAAATTAATGTTTTTGGGAATATGAATTATGGATCTACAGAACTAAAATCAAATTCTTATTTTTTAGGTAATGAGGCAATAACTACTAGTAGTTTTTCACTTGGTTTTATAAAGAGTGATTTTATCAATAGAAAAAATAGAATATCAATTTTAATCAGCCAACCACAAAAAGTAATAGATGGATCTATTGGCTTGCGAGTTCCTACTTCATCAAATAATAAGCGTGAGGTAAATTATACCACTTACGACTTGAATTTAGCTCCTGATGCTACAGAGATTAATTATGATTTGTTATTTGCTAGAGATATTAACAAAAATGACTCATTTTATTTAAACTACACTCACATTAAGAACCCGATTCATAGTAATTCAAACTCATCTGTAAATAATGTTTCCTTACTTTTTAAAAAATTGTTTTAACAATTATAAATTTTTTTATTTATTTATTCTGATTTCTTGTTCAGATTTTAAAGAAGAATACAGTCAAATTAATATTGATACATATGAATGTAGCATTTCCCACCAAGAAATATTTGGCAGGGATTTTATTACTATTAATGATGAGTATTTTGATAAAAGTATTAATGTCGTAAATAAAATAGTTAGTAAAAGTAGTAAATATAATTTTATTTTTTCAACTGGTCCAAGAAGCTCATCTGGTTATAATTTAAACTTTCTAAATTCTTCATTAAAAAATAAAAATCTTTCTCTAGTTTTTAAGGAAAAAAAACCAAAAAAAAGTACAATTGTAGCTACGGTTATTACATATCCTTTTTGTGCTTTACTGATAGAAAATATTGAGTCATATAATATTTCAGTTGAGATTATTTAAAGCAATTTAACATTGTTTTAAATTATTGATCATGTAAACATATGAATCATAGAATAAATTTCATTTATGACTAATAAAGATTTTGGTTTTGGTACTCAAATAAGGAAGTCACCTTATTTTGCTTCAACAGTTCGTTGGGGGGCTAAAGACTTTTCAGTATACAACCATATGTACATTCCAAGAGATTTTGGAAGTTCTGAACAAAATTTTTGGAATTTAATCAATGATGCTATTCTGTGTGATGTAGCGGTTGAGCGTCAAGTTGAAATTACTGGTCCTGATGCCTATAAATTTATTCAATTATTAACACCCCGGGATTTATCAAAATTGTCTGTTGGTCAGTGCAAATATGTTTTAATTGTAAATAATGAAGGTGGAATAATTAATGATCCAGTTTTATTAAGGCTAAATGAAAATCATTTCTGGTTATCTCTAGCTGATAGTGATGTTCTGTTGTGGGCACAAGGTGTAGCTGTAAACTCAGGGCTTAATGTTCATATCAATGAACCAGATGTATCACCATTACAATTGCAAGGTCCTAAATCAGGAATGATCATGACAAAGTTATTTGGCGAGTCCATTCAAGATTTAAAATACTATTGGTTAAGAGAATTAGATTTAGATGGAATTCCGCTTGTTGTTTCAAGAACTGGTTGGTCAAGTGAATTAGGTTATGAAATTTACCTTAGGGATGGGTCAAAAGGTTCTGAACTTTGGGAAAAAATAATGAAAGCTGGTAAGGAATTTAATCTGAAACCAGGACACACTTCGTCAATTCGGAGAATTGAAGGTGCTATGCTCTCGTACCACGCAGATGCAGACATTAAAACAAATCCATTTGAATTAGGACTTGGTCGATTAGTAAATCTAGATTCAGATATTAGTTTTATTGGTAAAGAGTCTTTGAAAGCAATTAAACAAAAAGGAATTAATCGTATTCAAATTGGTCTAGAACTTGATTGTAATCCACTTAAAGGGCCTAATACTTTGCATTGGCCCGTTAAAGTTGATGGTCAGTTAATTGGAAAAATTACGTCAGCTGTTTATTCTCCACGACTAGAAAAGAATATTGCTTTAGCAATGGTCGATGTCAATCACTCTCAATTAGCAAATGAACTCGATATTGAAATCGATGATATGCTTATAAAAGGCACAGTGGTTCAAAAACCTTTTTTTGATCCTAAAAAAGAAATTACTAAGAAGTCGCTTTAATTATTATTTAGCTATTACAACTGGACCAGAGACTGGATCTGTTACACCTAAATCAGGTGAAATTTCTTCAAGTGTATGTCGCATTTTATCAAGCCCTTCAATCATTGCATCGCGCTGAGCCGCAATTGCATCTTCAGACTCCCAAATGCCGACATAGCAGAATGTATTATCACCTGTTTTAACAAGTCTGCTCATTTTTTGTCCTTCATATATAGGAAATTCTTCATTGAGCTGCATATACTCATCCATATGATCTTGTTTAACTTTTACTCTTACAATATTCATAAATTCCATTGATATTCTCCTTAATAAGTTTAATTTTTATGATATATCAACATTATAATTTTAATATGCATAATTATTAATTGTTTATGAAATATATAAAGATTTTATTTTTCAACATTCTATTATTTTATGGTTCATATATTCATGCTGACTCTAATTTTGTTCATACGGAATTAGCTGATAAGCTCTATAAACCTTGGGGGATAGCAGTTCTTGATGATGATCATCTTTTGGTAACTCAAAAATCTGGAAAATTATTTAAAATTAACATTAGAAATAAAACAAAAACTGAAATTGATCATAACTTAATTGTAAGTGAGTATGGTCAAGGAGGACTATTAGATGTTTTATATTACAATGAAAAAGTTTACGTTTCTTATGCAGAAGAAAGAGATGATGAAAAGTACAGCACTTCTGTTGCGAAAGGAGAGCTTAAGGGTAATTCAATTAGTTTCATTAATATCTTTCAATCAGAGCCTCCAATAAAATCAAAAATACATTTTGGATCTCGCCTTGAGATTAAGGATGATCACCTATTTATAACAGTCGGTGAGAGACAAACTGGAAAATTGACACAAAAAATAGATAACCATTTTGGAAAAATTATTAGACTTCATTTAGACGGATCCATTCCTTTAGACAATCCTTATGTTGATCAAGAAAATGGATTAAATGAAATTTATATGATTGGTCTAAGAAATCCTCAAGGAATGGCTGTATCACCAATAGATAATGAGTTATATATTACCAATCACGGCCCTAAAGGAGGCGATTTCTTTGGCAAAGTCATTGAAAAAGGTAATTACGGATGGGACGATGTTGCATGGGGTGGAACAGATTATGACGGTACCATAATCGGTGATGGAAGTGCATGGTTACCTGGATTGGTAAAGCCAATTTATCGATGGATTCCATCAATTGCTGTTAGTGATATATTTTTTTATGAAGGTGATGAATTTAGTGAATGGCAAGGAGATGTTTTGCTATCTAGTTTAAAAGTTCAAAGATTATTTAAACTTGATTATGAAGATGGAAAAGTTAGGGATGTATCGATCATATTTGAACGAAAAGGTCGCTTGAGAGACGTTGAAGTTAATAATTTAGGTGAAATATTTTATATTGTTGATGATAGCAAGGGTAGTCTATGGCAGCTTCAAAAATCATAACTGATGTTTTATTTAATTCTAATCACTAAACTTCTTATTTTACTATTTTTACCAATTTATCTTAATCGTATAGTACAGAATGATGGATCATTGTCTAAGTCATACATTAATACTATTTTTTTATTATTTATAATTTACTCCGCTCTTTTAACTTATATTCCATTTACAATTTACTATTTTGAGAATGAAGTAAATATTCAAACCTTTCTTCCATTTTATGGCCTGATTGGATTTATTATCTTTTATTCTGTTTTACCAATCAGTTTTTTCATAATTCAGATTAAGAAAATTTATATTCAAAGTTTTTTTGATAGAGTTTTTAAAATATTTGGATTGATAAGTTTAATTATAACCATCCTATTAATTGCAGGCATTGAAATATTTAATTTTATAAACTTACAAGCTTTGCATGAAATTTGTTATTCATCTCATGACTCGTCGAGTGAAAAACTTGGATGTTGTTTGGACGCTAATTATGTTTGGAAAGAGGGCTTTGCGTTTTCAAAAAATACTCCTATTGAATGTGAAAAATATATGAATTGGAACGATTAACATATAAGATTATACTTATAAATTATGAAAATATTAGTTTGTGGATTACCTGGTTCTGGAAAAACTTGGCTTTCTGAGAGGTTGGCTGATCATTTAGATAATTGTGCGTGGTACAATGCTGATACTGTTAGACGTTCGGCCAAAGATTGGGATTTCTCTATGGAAGGAAGGACCAGACAAGCAAATCGAATGAAGACTTTTGCTGATTTTGAAATTTCATATGGACGATGGGTTATTTGTGATTTTGTGGCTCCAACAAAAAATTCAAGAAAGACATTTGATCCAGATTATGTGATTTGGCTTGATACTGTAAAAGAGGGAAGGGTGGTTGCTGAAAAGGAAGAAGAATTAAAAGGGGCCAAAGATTTACCTTTTGATGTCGCGACTTTAGAAAAAAGTCAAGAATTTGAAAATACAAATAAAGTATTTGACCCTCCTCAAAAGATTGATCAACATGTAACGAGATTTTTAAGTGATGATGAGATTAGAGAGATTGCTGAGGAGTTGAAAAAAAATGTTTGATTGGAAAAAGCCAACATCACAAATGTTAGGTAGATGGCAACCATGGCATGATGGACATACAGCTCTGTTTCAAAAAGCTCTAAATTTATCTGGACAAGTTTGCATTATGTACAGAGATGTTGCAGGCGTTGATGCAGGAGTTGATGGACAAACCGATAATCCTTTTGAATTTGAAGATGTAAAGAAAAGAATAATAGCTGGATTAGGCGAACATGGTTATGAAGAGGGCAACGAATACATTGTTATAAAAGTGCCAAATATTGTTGATATTTCTTATGGTCGTGGTGTCGGCTATACTTTTACAGAACACGATCTAGGGGAAGAAATACATAAAATTTCAGCAACAAAAATTAGAGAAGAAATGAGAAAAAAGAAAGAATTATAATAATCTAAAAAATTGTAGCTCCAAAAATCTTTACTTCTTCATCTTCAATTCCAAGTACAAGTCGTCCTAAGAAATCCCCGTCAACTTCATCACTCTCTTGCTTATAAAGCACTGTGACATGTTCATTACGTCTTAAGCATCCTAAAAATTCTCTTTTAGATGACAGACTTGTTAACATTTTATTATTATTCCATTGCTTGCCAATTTCTATTTCATTAGCGCCCATGAGCATGTTTGCAGAAAAGTCTTTTATAAAATTCCAATAATCTTTTGCATTTGAATGTTTAACAAGATCATCCCAAAGTGGGTTCGCAATCTCTAGGATCTCTTGATCCGATTTCTCTATTAGATTCATTGAGTTAATCTACGATATGATAAAGAGGTGCTTTTTCGAGTGTGAATTCACCTGTTTCAGGATCTCTTCTTGAAACAGTCAGGCAATGCCAATCATCATCATTTAGTTTCATATGATCACCTCTATAATAATATCCAGGCCATCTCGTTTCTTCTCTAAACAATGTATGTTCAGCAACACATTGTGATGTGAGCGTACGATGCTTGAGTTCCCAAGCTCTCATCAGTTGATGAAGATCTTCAGCTCCAATATGCTCTAAGTCTTCTTGAAGTATTTTTAAATTTTCTATTCCTTTTTTTAATAAATTCTCATTAGTCATATAGTTTGCTCCAACGCCGCCAACATATTCATCCATTATTTTTTGAAGACGTTGCAAGCCTTGAATTGGAAGCAAATAACTTGGTGATACTGTGCCAGCAGTAATTTCATTGCGCCCAACCTTATAATTTTCTAAAGGCTTATAAATTTCTTCTTTGAAATTATTACACTGCTCATCACTAACCTTGATTTCTTGATCTTCAAGATCACGTATATACTTTACAGCGGCTTTTGCCGCAAGTCGACCTTCAGTAAAAGATCCTGACGAAAATTTATGTGCACTTCCACCTACAGTATCACCAGCCCCAAATAAACCATCAACAGTTAACATACGATTGTATCCCCAGAAGTATTCTGGCGGAGACAAATCTTCTGGTCCACTTACCCATGCTCCAGAACAAGTAGCGTGCGATCCCATAACATATGGTTCAGAAGTTGTTAACTCTGGGTTTGTGTACTTCGGATCAATATCTTGAGAAGCCCAGACAACAGCCTGGCCAACAGTCATACCTAAAAAATTCTCCCATCCAACTGTTTCTAAGTGAGGGTCTTGGAAAGCTTCTGTAGTCACCATATGAATAGGTCCTCCACCAGCCTTAACTTCTTCAATAAACGCATGATTTCTTAAGCATGTTGGAACTGGAGTATGATCAATATATTCACCAACTAATTCTTTAGTTTGCTCGTACCATTTTTCTTCATAGTTTTCACCGTTTCCATTCTGCGTATAAGTTTTTAAATGAAGAAAGTATGCTCCTACAGGGCCATAACCATCTTTGAAACGAGTTAATACAATTCTATTTTCCATTTGAGTCATTTTTGCTCCAACTGCAATTGGTAAAGCATAAGCAGACCCGTTACTCCATGGAGCATACCATGTACGACCCATGCCTTCGCCCACAGCCCTTGGTTTGAAAATGTGTGAAGCGCCTCCCGCAGCAACAATTACTGCTTTTGCACGGAAGACATGAAAATCTCCAGTACGCATATTAAAGCCAACAGCTCCGCCAACTCTATTATCTTTACTCTCGTCCATCAGAAGATGGGTTATCATTATTCTGTTATATATTTTATCGGCAGATTTTTTTGCTGCCTCAGCAACAATAGGCTTGTAACTTTCTCCATGTATCATTATCTGCCACTTGCCTTCACGCAAGTAACGACCAGTTTCTTCGTTACGCATCATTGGTAAGCCCCAGTCATCAAACATATGTACAGTTGAATCTACATGACGAGCCATATCATATCCTAGGTCTTCTCTAACAAGTCCCATTAGATCATTTCTTGCGTATCTTACATGGTCTTCAGGTTGATTCTCATCCCATTGCATGCCCATGTAGCAGTTTATCGCATAAAGCCCTTGAGCAACCGCACCACTTCGATCAATATTAGCTTTCTCAACACAAACAATTTTTAAGTCGCGTCCCCAATATCTGGACTCGAACGTGGCACCAGTTCCAGCCATGCCACCACCAACAACTAATATGTCGCATTCTTCGTAAATTGTTTTGGTTTTGGCCATTAATAATAAACACCTTGTTTGAAACTATTTTTATCTATTTTTGGCAGACCTGTATCAATATTTAGACCGTTTGGCTCAGAATAAAGAAGCTCGGAGTCTAAATCATCATTAGAAGGAATTTCTTTTTCAGCGAGTTTTGGAATATACTCACCCCAAGGCTTTGTAGTGATAGGTGACTCAAAGTTTTTTTCAGTTCCATTTCTGAATTTTATTCTCCATGAAATTGTTCCTTTTTCTTCTTCTCTTAAAACTCTTACTTTGTGACCCATCGGAGCAAAATCTGCGTATCCTCGGGCATCAATTGCATTCTGAGGACAAGCCTTAACACAAGAATAACATTCCCAGCACATATTTGGCTCAATATTAACGGCCCTTCTTGTTTCTTTATCAATGTGCATGATGTCAGAAGGGCAAATATCTACGCAGTGACCACATCCATCACATCTAGTCATATATACAAAAGTTGACATTAATTTCTAATCCTTTCCTAATAATTAAAGACACATAAATTAATAGTGTCTTGCTGATTCACGTTTAATACCAAGGCCAAATTTCTTTGGTTTACTTGAGGGCTCCGGCAACCAATCTCTAGAGCCATCTTCTTCGGATAAGTTTTTTTGCAGTGCGGCCCCAGGTTTATAGAACATGTGGGCAAATTTTGACCAATAAACTCCACCGAATAATACAATATTAGATAAAACAAATAGAATTAAAAACAAGCTGCTAATAATAGTCAATCCAGAGTATTGAAAATATGACCAAATTAGTGCAAAAGTTGAAGCAGTTACTAGCGATAAAACAAATAAATCAGCTCTAATTATTCTACTCCATGAATGGCCTTCAGCTGAAACATCAACTCTTAAAAAAAACCAAAACCAATAGCCACCTAAACAAGTCATAAGTGCACCGAGGTGCCATAAGATTGTAAGAAAATTTGGAGTTATAATAGATGGACTTGAATAAAAAAATATCATCATAAAGGAAGTTATCCAGAATATAATAGAGCCATACATTCCTAAAAGATGAGCTACCCTTCTTTGCCCAACTCCTAATTCAGAAGTTGTCATTATATCACTAGCAACTGTTTTTACGATAATAGAAGTTTTTTTTGAAGCGCTTACTTTTCGTTTAGATGCTTCTTTTGATTTTTTTAAATTTATAAAAAAATATTTAGCATTTTTTTTATGAGCCATATCCAATAATGTACTGATGATAACAGACAAAATCATGATAATTACAAATGCCTGCATAAACACAGGTGGTATAGTAGTGGCTATCTCAGAAAATGGATTTGTTAGCAGCATAGGTTCTCAATATATCTAAAAAAAATCATAATTCCTATCATTTATAATCTATTTGTTAGATTGTAGAGCCCTTAAAAACAATATAAAAGCTATCATTTGTTAATAATTTTCTTATAAATAATATATTCCATAAATGATCGAGTATTTTTTACCATTATTGCTTTTGTGCGTGATTCAGTCAGGGACTCCAGGGCCTAATAACATTATGTTAACTGCCTCAGGTAAGAACTTTGGCTACTTAAAAACAATTCCGCATATGGCAGGAGTGGTTATAGGATTTCTCTCTTTACTTGTTGTATTGAGTTTAGGTTTAATATCAATTTTTATCACTTATCCCCTTTTTCAAACAATATTACAAATAATGGGCTCTATATATTTATTGTATTTGTCACATCGAATTTATAATTCTTATAGCTCTGAAAATAATTCACGCTCAAAGCCTATAACATTTTTAGAGTCATCTTTATTTCAATATGTAAATCCTAAGGGCGTTATGATGGCTATAACTACAATTTCGATTTATACTGATTTTAAAAGTTTTACTTTTATCAATTCTTTTATCGAGGGTATGATATTTATTCTAATTGCTTTTACAATTTCTAATGTATTTGCAGTATTAACATGGACATCGGTAGGAGTTTTTTTGAATAACTTTATTAAATCAGAAAGATCAATAAAAACATTTAATGGTTTTATGGCAATCTTACTTGTATTAACTGTTATTTGGATTAATTATGAGTTTTATGGAACTTAATCGAACTTTTCTAATTTATTTAGTGCTACTTCATTGTTTTATTATTGCAGTTTCAAACTATCTTGTGCAATTTCCAATCGTTGTTTTTGGATTAGACTATACTATTGGAACTTTTACATTTCCAATTATTGTTTTGGCAACTGACCTTACAGTGCGTCTATCTAGTTCAAGTAATGCAAGAAAAGTTATAGCTTTGGCGTTTATTCCAGCATTTGCAATATCTTATTATTTTGCAGATTTTAGAATTGCAATAGCATCTGTTGCTGCTTATGCAATCGGACAATTTTTGGATGTATATGTTTTCTCTAAAGTAAGAGAAAGAATAGGTGATAATGGTTTAAGCTTAAATTCAAAATGGTATTTAGCTCCAGTTGTCAGCACTTTTTTTGCGCAACTTATCGATACTTATTTATTTTATGGAATAGCATTCAACAACTCAGCAGACGAATTTATGAGAGAAAATTGGTTAACTATTGCAAATAACGATTTAATTTTAAAACTTATAGTTTGTTATTTGGCATTTTTACCCATTTATGTTTTGATCTTAAATAGATCATTTTTATATCTAAAAAGTAAAACATTATAATGATATTTACATCTATTTCTCCAGATGCATTTGACATAAAAAATGTATCTAAAGACATACATGAGATGAATAACAATATTGCTTCATTGTTAAGTAATGTACCCCCATCGCATGAAATCCCTTTTGATGTTTTACAAGATATTAGAAGAAATGGCGGCGGCCTGCTTCCATCTCAGCCTATTTCTAAACATGCTGAAAATAGAGTTATTGAGCATGCTTCAAAAAAAGTATCAGTAAGAATATTTAGCATTGAAGATCCTCAATTTATCTATCTTCATATACATGGAGGTGGGCATTGTATCGGTGCAGCAGATATGCAAGATCAAAGTCTAGAGAAAGTTTCAAAAGATTTGAATTGTGTCGTCATAAGCGTTGAGTATCGATTAGCTCCAAAGAATCCTTATCCGGCTGCACCAGATGATTGCGAGACTGCGGCTCTTTGGTTGGTCGAGAATTCGAAGAAGGAATTTAATACTGAAAAAATTATAATTGGAGGAGAGTCAGCAGGAGCAAATCTATCGGCCGTTACTCTTCAAAGGCTTAAAGATAAAGATATGTTAGGGCCATTTAAAGGAGCGAACTTAATTTACGGATCTTATGATGCAAGACTTACTCCGAGTACGGTTCGAAAAAGAGGTTCTAATGAAGTATTTTTATTATCTTTTGAAATGATAAAAAAATTTAGAGACTCGTATTTTCAAGGCAATATAGATTTAAGTTCACCTGATGTATCTCCAATACAAGGTGATCTCACAGGCATGCCCCCGGCTTTATTTACTGTTGGAACAAGAGATTTATTGCTTGATGACTCATTGTTTATGTACGGCAGATGGCTAAGTTATGGTTCAAAAGCTAACATTATTATTGTAACAGGAGCAGACCATGCTTTTAATGCATTTTCATCTGCAACAACAAAATCTGTAGAAGATAAAATAAGTAAATTTATTAAATCAGTTGTCTAAACTATTTAAATAGTTCTCAGCAACTTTTTTTCCTAATTCATAGTCAGCTTTTAATAAAGGGATATTTTTCGAATCTCTTTTTGATTTTAATCTTTGAGGTGGACAGAGTTGGGTTATCTCACAATCTGATGGAGGATTGTCAATAAAATCAAGTGCACGATTATAAGTTTTGTCATGATTAAGTAAGGCCTTCTTGAGTTTTGGATACTGATATGAAAAAAATGCTCCTATATAATTTTCAATCTTTAAGCTTCTCCTGAAACTTTTTTCATACGTACGAATAATGGTAATTTGTTTTGCCCCCATTTCATATGCTTTTTGAACTGGAAGAGGGTCTACAACTCCACCATCAAACTTTCTTCGGCCATTAAGCATACTTGGAGTCCTTACCAAAACAGGGAGAGTGCTAGACGCTATCATTTTTGACATCCATTCGTCACCTTCGCCAAAAGAAAAATATTCAGCATTTGCATTAATAGCATCGGTAACAACAGCAATATAATCTTTATTTTGAAGATTATTTTTGATTTTTTCCATACTTGGGTTGAACATTTTTTCACCATCTTCATACATCTTATGAAACTTAATTATATCTTTGCCTGTTAAAATATTTTTGTAATCAATATAATTCCCTCTTGAAGCATATAGTAATTTTTCAATATTATTATCTGTCTCTCTGATAAGATACCAGCACAATACAGCGACACCATTTGAAACTCCAATATAGAGATCAAATGGATCAAAATTTCTTTTGATAAAAGTATCTGTTATACCAAATGAAAAAACAGCTCTTTGGCCACCACCTTCGACAATTAATGCTTTTTTATTAGTTTTCATTATACTTATTTTAAAAAAATGATTTCATGTGTTCAATAATTTTATTAAGACAGAGTGACAATGAATGGCCGGTTATAATTGGTGCCAATAGAGATGAAATGTCTAATAGAAAGTCATTACCCCCATCCAGACATTGGGATGATAGACCTTATATTTTTGCTGGAAAAGATTTAGAGGCAGGTGGAACTTGGTTAGGAATTAATGATTATGGAGTAGTTTGTGGGATTATGAATCGAATAAATACCCTAGGAACTGATCCTAATAAAAGATCAAGAGGAGAATTAGTTCTAGATGCACTTGATCATGCGGATGCAAATGAATCTTTAAATGCAATAGTCGAAATTGAAAAAAATTCTTATAGAGGATTTAATATGTTGATTGCAGATAATACAAATGCATATTGGATAAAATCTTCAGAAGATTCAGAAGTCATTGAGTATTTTAATATACCGGACGGTCTTTCAATGATAACTGCATACGATAGAAATGATATTAACTCAAAAAGAATTAAAAATTATTTATCAAAATTTTCAATAGCTGAAACTCCAGATCCTTCATCAGATAATTGGATGGACTGGGAAATGCTTTTAGGAAGTACATATAGTGATGATAATGATCCTTTAAGTGCAATGTGTGTAAGGACTGAAATGGGTTTTAATACAGTGTCTTCCTGCCTCATTGCATTGCCTGGACTTCAGCCAAATCCAGTTATTAAAAAACCAAAGTTTAAATTTGCGAATGGTTCACCCGATAATATCAAATTTGAGGATGTTGATATTTAGATAAAATTTATATATTCCTCCAAATCATTGAAATTAATGAATAAATATGGATTTAGATAAATAGAATGTAATTAATTTAAGGTTGATTGAATACCCAGCCATACATATAATCTCCTTTTTTATTATATTTGGAGCCATTAATGACTGACTGTTTTATTTATGACGCAATTAGAACCCCAAGAGGAAAGGGTAAAAAGAACGGATCGCTTCACGAAGTGACATCTGTTGAGCTTGCTACACAAGTTCTAAATAACATTAAAGATAGAAATGATCTTGATACGAGTGACATAGACGATGTTGTTCTAGGATGTGTGACACCAGTTGGTGAGCAAGGAGCTGATATTGCTCGAACGGCAGTTTTAAAAGCGGATTATGATCAGTCCGTAGCAGGTGTGCAGATTAATCGTTTTTGTGCATCAGGCTTAGAAGCAACAAACATGGCGGCTGGTCAAATTATGTCAGGGCAGTCACAGATGACAATTGGTGGTGGAGTTGAATCTTTGTCAAGAGTACCAATGGGGTCTGATGGGGGAGCAATGGTTGCTGATCCATCTGTTGCAATTCAAAACTATTTTGTTCCACAAGGTGTAAGCGCAGACATGATTGCCTCAAAATATGGATACTCCAGGGATGATGTTGATACTTACTCTGTTGAAAGTCAAAATAGAGCAAAGGCAGCTTGGGACGAAAATAGATTTGATAAATCAATTACTCCTGTAAAGGATATTAATGGCCTAACAATTTTAGATCACGATGAATTTATGAGACCTGAAACAACTATGCAAAGTTTAGGGTCATTAGACCCTTCTTTTGCAATGATGGGCGAAATGGCTGGTTTTGATGCAACAATAAACCAGAGATATCCCGAAGTAGAGTCAGTAAACCACGTTCATACAGCTGGAAATTCATCGGGTATTGTTGATGGAGCAGCAGGAATATTGCTTGGCAATAAAGAAATAGGTGAAAAATACGGTTTAAAGCCAAGAGCTAAAATAAAAGGTTTTGCATCTATTGGTTCAGAACCTAGCATTATGTTAACTGGTCCTGGATTTGTAACAGATAAACTTCTAAAAAATTTAGGCATGAGTAAAAGCGATATTGATATCTGGGAACTAAATGAAGCTTTCGCGGCTGTGGTTTTAAGATTTATGGAACACATGGGTGTGGATCATTCCGATATCAATGTTAATGGTGGAGCTATTGCTATGGGTCATCCACTAGGAGCTACTGGCGCAATGATTTTAGGTACAGTTATGGATGAGTTGGAGAGAACAAATAAATCTACAGCTCTTGCAACTTTATGTGTTGGGGGCGGCATGGGCACTGCAACTGTCATCGAACGCGTTTAATTCAAAAGGAAAATTATGTCTGATATTAGTTATGAAGTCGATAATGATGGTGTAGCTGTCGTTACGTGGGATCTAAAAGATCGTACAATGAATGTCTTGAATTTCAATTCTCTTGGTGAGTATGGGGAAGCAATAAAGAAATTAATTGCTGATGAAAAAGTTAAAGGGATTGTTTTAGCTAGTGCGAAAGATGCATTTATTGCTGGAGCTGACCTTACATCTTCAGATGTATTTGGCTTTGATCAGAAAGATACTGATAAAACAAAAGCTGCAGAGAAGATTTACAATGGAAATATGGAAATGCAAAACTTGTTCAGAAGCATGGAAACATGTGGAAAGCCTTTTGTTGCAGCCATTAATGGCCACGCGCTTGGAGGTGGATTTGAGATTTGTCTTGCTTGTCACTATAGAGTTGCCATAGATAATGATAAAATTCAAATAGGACAGCCAGAAGCAAAAGTAGGACTTATACCTGGAGCGGGAGGCACTCAAAGAGTTCCAAGACTTGCGGGTATTACGCAAGAAATTATGGGATTCCTAATGGCAGGTACTCCTTTCACTCCTAAGAAAGCATTAAGTGCAGGACTGATTCACGAAGTAACAGACAAAGATAACTTAATTGAAGCTGCAAAAAAATATATTCGTGATGGAGGCAAGGCAGTTCAACCATGGGACGAAAAGAGTTATAAGTTCCCTGGTGGCCTTCCTTATACTCCAAAAGGAATGATGATATGGGGTGCTGCATCCTCAAGCTTAAGAAAAATGTCTTATAATAATTACCCTGCTCAATCAGCAATCCTATCAGCTCTTTATGAAGGCGTTCAGGTGCCAATCGATGCAGGACTAAGAATTGAAGCAAGATACTTTACAAAAGTTGTTATGGATCCAGTTTCTCAGAATATGGTTCGAAGTCTTTTTGTAAATATGCAAGCTCTCAATAAAGGAGCAAGACGACCAAAAGATTTTGATAAATATGACGTTAAAAAGATTGGTATCTTAGGAGCTGGATTGATGGGTGCAGGCATAGCTTACGTAACGGCTAAAGTAGGAATTGAAGTCGTATTAATTGATCAAGATCAGGAGAATGCTGAAAAAGGGAAAGACTATTCCGTAAAAATTCTTGATAAGGCTCTAAGTAGAAAAAAAACTACCGAAGAAAAAAAAGAGAAATTACTAAGTTTGATTACTCCAACAACTGATTATGGGCTACTTAAAGGCGCAGATTTAATTGTAGAAGCAGTTTTCGAAAATAGAGATATTAAAGCTGAAGTAACTGCAAAAGCAGAAGCGCAAATTGCTGAAAATGCAGTTTTTGGATCAAATACTTCAACTTTGCCTATATCAGGACTTGCTCAAAATTCTTCAAGACCCGATAATTTTATAGGCATTCATTATTTTTCTCCTGTAGAAAAAATGCCATTAGTTGAGATTATTATGGGAGAAAAAACTTCTCAAGAAACATTAGCTAAGACTATGGACTATGTTCAAAAAATTAAAAAAACCCCAATCGTTGTAAATGATAGTAGAGGTTTTTATACAAGCCGTGTGTTCGGAACATATACAGGTGAAGGAGTAGCAATGTTAGCTGAAGGGATAAAGCCAGCTCTTATAGAAAATGCTGGTAAGATGACTGGAATGCCGATGGCGCCTCTCGCACTAGCTGATGCTGTGGCACTAGATTTAGCTTGGAAAGTCACAACTCAAACTAAAAAAGACTTTGAAGCTGAAGGCAAAGATTTTCCAATAACACCTATGTACTCAATCATGGAAGAGATGGTTGACAAGCAAGGGCGATTTGGAAAGAAAAATAGTAAAGGATTTTACGAATATCCTGAAAATGGAAAAAAGTATTTATGGCCTGAACTATCTAATCTTTGTAAGGAAAGTGCAGATCAGCCAGATGTTGAAGAATTAAAAAAGAGATTTTTATATATTCAAGCCATAGAAACTGCAAAATGCTATGAGGAAAATGTTCTCACCGATGTCAGAGATGCAGATATTGGAGCTATACTTGGATGGGGAATGGCACCATGGACTGGCGGCCCTTTATCCTTTATCGATATGATTGGAATTAAAGATTTTGTAGCCGAAGCAGATAGATTGGCTCAAAAATACGGCGAGAGGTTTGCTCCTTGTAAACTTCTTCGTGATATGGCCGCTAAAAATGAAAGTTTTCATAAGAGTGGTAATTCTAGTCAAGCTGCATAAATAAGACTAAAATAAATATTATTTCTTTAAGATTTGAAAGGATCTATATGGCAAACACTACACCTACGACTAATTCATTAGAGAATTATTTCCTACCCTTTACTGCTAATAAGGACTTTAAAAAGGATCCAAGATTATTGGATAGAGGAGAGGGTGTATACTATTGGAACCATAAAGGAGATACAGTCATTGATGCTTCGTCAGGTCTGTTTTGTGTTCCGTTAGGTCATGGAAGAAAAGAGATCGCTGAGGCAGTTCATAATCAATTATTAAAATTAGATTATTCACCAAGCTTCCAAGTTTCACATTTACCAGCTTTTGCTTGTGCAGAAAAAGTTGCAAATATGTTACCAGGAGATCTCAATAATGTATTTTTTACGATTTGTGGCTCAACCGCAATAGACTCTGCAATCAAAATTGTACAAGCATATCAGCATGCAATTGGACAATCACATCGAATGAAATTTGTTTCTCGTGAAAGAGCTTATCATGGAGTGAATATAGGTGGAACTTCACTCAGTGGAATGATTAAAAATAGAGAAATTTTTACCGCAGCAATGCCTGGGGTAATTCATTTGCGGCACACTTGGATGGATGAAAATAAATTTACAAAAGGTCAGCCTGAACATGGTGCACATTTAGCAGATGATCTACAGAGATTTGTTGATATGTATGGACCAGAGTCAATTGCAGCATGTTTTGTTGAGCCAATTGCTGGTTCCACTGGAACACTAGTTCCACCAAAAGGATATTTAGAAAAATTAAGAGCTACATGTGATAAATATGGAATTGTACTAATATTTGATGAAGTAATTACTGGTTTTGGTAGAACGGGAAAATCATTTGGATCAGTAAAATATAATGTTCAACCTGATATGGTTACAATGGCAAAAGCGATTACTAACGGCGCTCAGCCAATGGGGGCTGTTGGAGTTTCAGATAAAATATATAATGCAATTGTCGATAATGGCCCTGAGCATGGAGTTGAATTTTTTCATGGATATACATATTCTGGACACCCAGCATGTGTTGCCGCTTCATTAGCTACCTTGGACATCTATGAAAAAGAGGATATTTTTGCAAGAGCTGAGAAAATGTCACCCTATTTCCTTGATGCTGTTTTTGATGCATTTAAAGATGTACCAGCAGTAACAGATGTTCGCGGAGATGGTATGATGGCCGCTATTGATCTTGCTACAGATAAAACGCCGGGTGTAAGAGGATACGATGCGCAGAAAAAAACTTTTGAGAACGGGGTTCACATAAAGTTTACTGGCGATAGTGGAATTATAGCTCCTGCTTTGGTTGCAGAAGAAAAGCATATTGATGAAATGATACAAAAAATAAAAGACGTAGTTATTAAATATTAAACGTAAAGATTTCAAGTATGACTAAAATGACAACAGAAGAAGCATTTATCAAAGTTCTTCAAAAACATGGAATTCAACATTCGTTTGGAATTATCGGATCAGCGTTCATGCCAATATCTGACTTATTCCCTAAAGCCGGTATTACTTTTTGGGATGTTGCGCATGAAACAAATGGGGGAATTATTGCAGATGGATATACCCGAGCCACAGGAAAAATGTCAATGTGTATTGCTCAAAACGGTCCAGGTATCACAAATTTTGTTACTCCTATTAAAACAGCTTATTGGAATCATACACCTTTGCTCTTAGTTACTCCTCAAGCAGCAAATAAAACTATAGGACAAGGTGGGTTTCAGGAAGTCGAACAAATGGCTTTATTCAAAGATATGGTCTGTTATCAAGAAGAGGTTCGAGACCCTTCCAGAATAGCTGAAGTATTAAATCGCGTAATTTCTAAAGCATTTAGAGGTTCAGCTCCAGCACAAATAAACATACCAAGAGATATGTGGACTCAGGTTATCGATATTGAAATACCACCAATTATAAACTTTGAAAGACCATCAGGCGGTTTAATCGCTATTAAAAAAGCATCTGAGTTATTATCTAATGCTAGTTTTCCAGTTATTTTATCAGGGGCAGGTGTAGTATTAGCAAACGCAATCGAAGACTGTAAATATCTTGCTGAAAGATTAGAATCTCCTGTTGCATCTGGTTATCAACATAATGATAGTTTTCCAGGAAGTCATCCTCTTGCCGTTGGACCGTTGGGTTATAATGGATCAAAGGCTGCAATGGAGCTCATTTCTAAAGCTGATGTAGTCCTTGCTTTGGGAACGCGATTAAATCCATTCTCAACCTTGCCAGGTTATGGAATTGATTATTGGCCAAAAGATGCGTCTATAATTCAAGTTGATATTAATTCCGATCGAATAGGACTGACGAAGAAAGTATCAGTTGGAATATGTGGAGATGCAAAACTGGTTGCAAAACAAATTCTTGATAATCTATCGTCAGATGCAGGAAATAAAAATAGAGAAGAACGAAAAGCTCTTATTCATCAAACAAAATCTGCGTGGCTTCAAACATTAAGCAGCATGGATCATGAAGATGATGATCCGGGAACATCATGGAATATCGATGCTAGAAAAAGGGACTCAGATCGAATGTCACCACGAATGGCATGGAGAGCGATTCAGGATGGACTTCCTAAAAATGCAATCATATCTTCAGATATTGGAAATAACTGCGCTATTGGAAATGCTTATCCAACATTTGAAGAAGGACGAAAATATCTTGCACCTGGTTTGTTCGGTCCTTGTGGTTACGGCTTTCCCTCAGTGCTTGGAGCAAAAATTGGATGTCCAGATATCCCTGTTGTTGGTTTTGCTGGCGACGGAGCTTTTGGAATTAGCATGAATGAAATGACTTCATGTGCTAGAGATGAATGGCCAGCTATTACTATGGTAATTTTTAGAAACTACCAATGGGGTGCGGAAAAAAGAAATTCTATACTTTGGTATGATGACAATTTTGTTGGAACCGAATTAGATCCAGATTTAAGCTATGCAAAAGTTGCTGAAGGATGCGGTCTTAAAGGTGTAACAGTCAAATCTATGGATGAACTCACTCACTCTTTGAGAACTGCATGCGATGAACAAGTAAATGGCGTTACAACATTTATCGAGGTTATCTTGAATCAGGAATTAGGAGAACCTTTCAGAAGAGACGCGATGAAGAAACCTGTTGAAGTTGCTGGAATTGACCCTAAAGATATGAGCCAGGATCAATTAGGATAAAGTTTCTTAATATTTTCTGCTTCCCTTACTCCTGATTGAAGTGCCATCTGGAGATACCCAGCAACCTTTACACTCGTTGCTTCGCCGGCAAAAAACAATTTTGAATTAACGGGAGTTGAAAGTTGTTTTCTTAATAATTGACTATTCTCACCTGCTTTATTTGTACTGTATGATCCATAAATGTAAGGCTCCAAGCTCCATTTTGAAATATAGTATGAATCTAGTTCTGAAACTTTACTCCCGTAAACAGCTTTTAATTCATTCAGTGCAGTTAGCACAACCTCTTCATCGGTTTTATTTTCTAATTTTTTTGCATTTTTGCCAGCAATTGTTGCAACAATCACAGGCTCTTTGCAAACAGGTTCTTCATTGATCCAAGCATGAAAATTACTTTCTTTATTTGCAATAACAATAAAATCTGTATCACTCCAAAATTTATGCGCAAATTTTAACATGACTTTATTTAGCGTACCCCAGCCTAGTTTTTTAATTGATTGTTTTTTTTCGATGGGTAATTCAGGAGTAAATTTAATAACTTCTTTTTTTAATACTCCTAAAGAAGCTGTAACAATAACTGCGTTGGCTTCGTATATTTCATTGTCACAGAAAACTTTTATTGTATCTTGCTCATAATTAATGTGCTCAATTGGAGAATTTAAAATGATTTTATTATGAAGTTCCTTTTCAAAATAATAAGCAATTTGGTCATAGCCTCCAATAATAGCTTCATCATTTTCAAATCCTTCATGTTCGAATAGAGCTTCTATTGATATTTTCTCTGGATCTTCCGCTTGTTCAAGTGCAATTTTTTGAATAAGAACAAATAAGGCTTCTTCTTTTACAAATGATAGTAAGCCCAGCTTTTTTACAAATGTGAATAGTTCGCTCAGATTTGTTGAAGGACGTAAATATTTTGCTAAGTAAGCAAAAATACCAATTCGAAATTCAATTTTTTCCAAATCATTATTTGATATTTCAATTTTGTTGCCTTCTTTATCTAAAACCTCAAAATACGCAACAGAACCTGCTAAAGAACATTGGTGCGATTTCAAACCTAATTCTTCTTTTATTTTCATAATTGGATTTGTTTTAGGGTTGTTGTCATGTATCCAATTTGCTCCAACTTCTAATGGTACTCCCAAAGACCTATCGGTGTATAGCCTTCCTCCAATTCTATCTTTAGCTTCAAGAATGGTAACATCATATCCTGAGTCATTTAAATTCTTTGCTGCTGCAAGACCAGATATTCCAGCACCAATCACAAGAACTTTCTTTATTTTGGTCATGATTGAATTTTTTGTAAGATATATATTTTATTTTTTGCACTAGAGTTGTGCCTTGGAAGTGCAAGAAAGGCTCTTGAAGTATAAAGACTCTTATATTCGCTTGATCTTTTATCAAGTTCGATATCAAAACCTAGTTTTTTAAAAATAGCTTCAGATATTG
>CABYIR010000013.1 GCA_902518955.1 uncultured Pelagibacteraceae bacterium
ATAGAAAATAAGTTTGTATTAGCAGATACTTTTATTTCATTATCTGATTATCAAACTGCTATTAAAATATTTAAGAGCATTCCAGCAGATAATTACCTTTCTGAAATAACAGCATTAAAAATTGTTAATATTTATTCTATGAGTGGCGATAATCAAAAAGCTAAAAACTATTTGATGAATAATGATTTACTAAAAAATAGTTTTCAAGGACTTATAACTCTAGGGAACTTACATAGATATGAATCTCAATGGGATGCAGCAATAGATACGTATATGACAGCTATTGAAAAAAAGGAAAATGACCCCGGTTTTAACTTATGGGATGCATATTATAAAATTGGAATATCCTATGAAAGGAAAAAAGATTGGAAAAAAGCTGAGGAATTTCTTTTAAAAGCATTAAATTATTCAAGTTTTCAGCCTGATGTGCTTAATTATTTAGGATATACATATTTAGATTTGGATATTACTCCAAAATTTGAAGATGCCAGAAAGATGCTTGAAGAAGCGCTAAAACAAAAACCTGATGATGCTTACATTTTGGATAGTATGGCATGGTATTATTTTAAAGTTGGTAAATTTAATGAGTCATTACAATTATTTGAATATGCAATCTTAATTGATCCAAGTGATCCAACAATCAATGATCATTTTGGAGATGTTTTATGGAAGGTAGGAAAATTTTCTCAAGCTAGATATCAATGGCGAAAAGCTCTTGATATAAGTGAAGATAAAATTGTTTCTAAGAGAATACGGAAAAAACTTATTCTTGGACTCTAATAAATGGAACTTTTGAAATCACCAGCTAAGATAAATCTTTTTCTGGATGTTTTATCCAAAGATAATGATGGCTTTCATAATATTAAATCTATCATTACACTTATTGATCTATATGATGAAATAATAATAAAAAATTCTGCATCTTTAGACATAAATTTTTCAGGTGAATTTTCTAATAAAATAAATCAAAATAATGTTCAAATATTATTTGATTTTTTGATTAAAAAAAATTTTATAAAATCAGATAAGTATTCTATTAATATTACAAAAAATATTCCTGTAGGCGCTGGACTAGGAGGAGGCTCAAGTAACATAGCTGCCATATTGAATTTTCTATGCTCCAAAAAGATAATCAAATATAATGAGGCTATAAATATTGCGAGAGAATTAGGGTCTGATATAGAGTTTTTTTTTGACACAGCTCCAGCAATAATTATTGGAAAAGGAAATGTACTTCGTAGGATAAATACTTTTAAAGAATTTTATCTATTATTAATTTATCCAAATTTTATTTTATCAACTGAGAAAGTTTATAAAAACAATAGTCAGTTTGACAATGAAAACCAGATCGCATTAGATAAAGAAAATTATGACTTTGATGAGATTATGCAGTTATCATCTAATTCATTGCAAGCAGCAGCTATAGGACTTTGCCCAGATATAAAATACATTATTGACAAGCTTACATCGATGAAAGGTTCATTATATTCAAGAATGACAGGAAGTGGATCTTGTTGTTTTGCTGTTTTTGATGAAATAGATTTAGCTCATGAAGCGACAAATACTCTAAAAAGGCACTATCCAGATTGGTGGATTTATCTATCTAAAATAATATAATTCTTGCATTCTAAAGATGTTAAACTAAATGTAATTATGAAATTAATTGGGGCGTAGCCAAGTGGTAAGGCACCGCTTTTTGGTAGCGGCATTTCGAAGGTTCGAATCCTTCCGCCCCAGCCAAGTGATGAAATATGAATAATTTTTTAGATAAATATAAATCTGTCTACAATGTTTTTTTGGATAACTGGGATTATCAATCTCATTATGTAATGTTTTTAGAAAAACTTTTATATAATGAAACAATATTACCAATTCACATTAAGGAAATGATATTTGCTTATATTTCAAGTCTAAACGGATGTGCTTACTGTAAAAATATTCATGCAGAAATTGCTAAAGAGTTAATTGATGAGATAAAAACTTCATCGCCTCTAGAAGATATTTCAATGGCAACTATAGAAGAGGAATATAAATCAATCTTAAAATTCTCATATAAAGTGAATGAGGATTTATCTTCTATTAGTCAAAATGATGTAGATGAAATTTTATTAAATGGATTTCCAGAAAATGTTATCTCCGAAGTAATTGCTATTTGTAGTGCTGCTCAATATATGAATACAACAGTTAAAGCTCACAATATTCCTCCATTAAACGAGAATATGAATTCGGCATCTGTAAGAATGATGATTCAAAAAGGTTACCAGGGCTTGGCGGATTACATGATTGAAAAGCGTAAAAAAAATTAACATAGAATATTCATATCTACCCTTCAAAACGCGTCATAATACCAAAATGATCACTTGGATAAAGTCCATCTTTTTCTATATTGCCTATCAGGCATGACTCTAAAGGATGACCAAGTCCATTTTTTCCTGGTGCACCAACAAATATATAATCAATTCTTCTGTTGGGTTCTAAAGTTTTTCTTGCAAAATTATTTTCATTAGACCAAGTATACCCATGATCGTCTGGATTAACTAATTGCCAAGAGTCTCTTAAAACAGTTCTATTAATTGGTGAAGAAAGACCTAAAAGTAATCTTATTTCGTCACTATTAGGGTCTGCATTAAAATCGCCACATAAAATGCTTGGGAATTCTGTTTTATCTAATTTGCTCATATATTCTAGAATATATGTAACCTGTTTTTTACGAATATCGCTTTGATCGTATTTATAATTTAAATGTGTGCAAAATATATTCATCTTATTATTTTCATAAATAATTTCTGCATGAAGAAGAGTACGGTTTTCATTAAATTCTTTTTCTGTGGGTATAAGATAAGATGTATAATTATTTATTGGATATTTTGAAATTATAGCATTTCCAAATGATACTTCATCAAAGTCAAATGATTTTGCATAGCAATAGTCATATCCAAATAAATCTGCAATTTTTTTAGCTTGGCTAACATCTTTGTCTTCCCATACCTCTTGGAGACATAATATATCGGGCTTAGCTTTTGTAAGTTCTTTAAATATTAGTGATTGACGATTTAAGTAATCTTCAAATTTCCACCAGATATTCCAAGATAAAACTTTTACTTCTTTTTTGTTGCTGAGAGCTCCATACGCATCTGTGTCTGGATAAGACTTATCAGGCACTTAACTTACCTCTAAGGAAATGCAACCATAATAGACTCAGCTACATAAGCAGGCTTATCCTGACCATCAATCTCAAGCGTTGCTTCTGAAATAACCTGCGTTCCACCATTATCAAGCTTGTTTACTTCAGATATTTTGACTCCTAGTCGAACCCTTGAACCTACGGGCACCATATTGATAAATCTTACTTTATTAAGGCCGTAATTGATCATCATTTTTGCTCCTGTAATCGACCATACTTGTGCTGCTAAAGGTACTATTAATGACAGGCTAAGAAAGCCATGGGCAATTGTAGATTTTGTAGGCAACTCCTTTGCTGCTTTTTCAGCATCTAAATGAATCCATTGATGATCTCCGGTTGCATCTGCAAATTGATTTATCCTATCTTGTTCAATTGCCATCCAGTCAGAATGACCTAGATCTTGTCCTTTAATGTTTTCTAACTCATTAACATCAACTGTTTTCATAAAAACTCTCCCAAATAGTAAATTTTAAATATAAAATCATACTGATTTAAATTTATTTTTATACACTTATTATTTATTATGAAAAATATCAGATTAGCTCATGATAAGGATCTTAAAAATATTGAAAAACTTCTAGACGAAGCTTTTGGCCCAGGGCGTTATGCTAAAACTGCATATAGATATCGGGAAAAACATAATCTAATTTCAGAATATTCATATATATATCAAGAAAATAAACAGCTATTAGCAAGTATTTCATTTAGTCAAATATTTATTAATAATATAAGTGAAGGCCTTCTTTTGGGGCCGCTTGCAGTAAAGCCGAGGCATGTAGGAAAAGGGTATGGAGTTGCTTTAGTAGAAACTACTATTAAATTAATTAAAAAAAGTAAAAAGTATAGCTTCATAGTTTTGGTTGGGGACATTGATTATTATAGAAGATTTAATTTTAAACAAATTACACAACCACTAAATTTAGTTGGACCTGTTAATCCAAATAGAGTTCTTATATTAAATTTAAATAAAAAGATGGAACTTAATAAATTAGAAAAGATAGAGCTAACTTAATAATGACCAATATTGATGATTTTCCAAAAGGCTTAGAAACTATCTATAGTCATGCAAAAAATACAAAGCATAAAAACCCCCCAGTCGAAACTTGGAATCCAGACTATTGTGGAGAAATAGACATTAAAATACTTCAAAATGGTAAGTGGTTATATATGGGTTCAGAAATAAAAAGACCTGCTTTAGTTAAATTATTTTCAAATGTATTAAGACTTGATGATGATGGAAATTACTATCTAGTAACCCCTGTAGAGAAATTAAAAATTGAGGTTGAAGATGCTCCTTTTTTTATTATCTCAATGGAAAAAATTACAAGTAACGGTGATACTGGTTATTATTTTTATACTAATACTCATGAAAAAATTGAGCTTTCAAGTAAAGCGCCAATAGAAATATTCATAAATGAAAAAAATCATCCTAAGCCATATATTACTGTAAGAAGAAATCTTAAGGCCTTAATTTCAAGGTCAGTCTACTATGAAATTATTGATAATGCTGAAGAGGTAAACATAGAAAGTAAGAAATGTTTAGCGCTTTTAAGTAATAATAAATATTTTAAACTATATGAATTATAAAAAAGATATATCAAGAGAAGATCTAGTTTATCTTTTATCTCAAAATAAAAAGTTATCTCATGACTATTTTGAAAAAGAATGTATCGATTCTGGGATTAGCTTGAGTCTGACAAAAGCATCAGTGCTTGTTCCTTTTTTAGACATCAATGGTGAAATTAATATTTTACTAACTAATAGATCTGCTCACTTAGAGGACCATGCAGGTCAAGTAAGTTTTCCTGGAGGAAGAATAGATGCATCTGATATATCTCCAGTAGATACCGCTACTCGTGAAAGTTATGAAGAAGTAGGAATAGAGAGCAAAAATATTAATATTTTAGGATGTTTAGACGCTTATCAAACTGGTACAGGTTTTAGAATAATGCCAATTCTAGCATTGATTGATAACCAGACTGAATTTAACATAAACAATGAAGAAGTTGATAGCATTTTTTTTCTACCACTTAGATTTCTAATGGACTCAAAAAATCATTCACGTGAAATAAAATCGTTTAAACAAGGTGATAGATCATATGATTATGATTTTAATGTTATACAATATAAAGATAATTATATTTGGGGTGCCACAGCCGGTATGTTGATAAATCTCTACGATGTTCTTACGAGTAAGTTAAAATGAAAAAAGTAAATGAACTTATCAAACTGCCGGAAGTTAAGACTATCTTTAATTTATTTAATAATAATCATGGTATTTATCTAGTTGGTGGCTGTATTCGAGATGCTCTATCAGGTAAAGATGTTACAGATATAGATTTTGCAGTAGATATTGATCCAGAAGAAGTTATTAAAATTCTTACGAATAATAATATAAAATTTTATGATATTGGAATTAATTATGGAACAGTCACTGCAGTAATTGATTCAAAAAACTATGAAATTACATCATTAAGAGAGGACATCGAAACGGATGGAAGGCATGCAAAAGTTAAGTATACTTCAGATTTAAAAACTGATTCTTTAAGAAGAGATTTTACTATAAATGCAATATATGCAAATCGAGATGGTGAACTCTTTGATTTTCATAATGGTATAGAGGATATAGAAAATAGAAATCTGAAGTTTATTGGTAGTGCCAACGATAGAGTAAAAGAAGATTATTTAAGGATATTAAGATATTTTAGATTTTATGCAGACTTTTCGAACTTTGAGATCGATTCAAATTTAAAGAAAATATTTAAAGAAGGATCAAAAAATTTTAGTAAAATTTCTAAAGAAAGAATTTGGACAGAGTTAAAAAAGATTATAAATCAAAATAATTCTTTTAAATCTCTCTCAATAATGGATGAGGCTAATATCTTAAATGAAATATCTGAAGGTATTTCAGTTAATAAGGATTTTTCAAAAATATCACATATTGAAAATAAGATAAATAAGCCCATTGATGATTTGTTAAAATTTTCAATTTTACTTGAAAGCTCTGAGTATAATGCGAATAAATTTATAGAACAATTTCCAATTAGTAATGAAGAGGCAGAGAATTTAAGAACGTTTATAAATTTGGATTCATCAATTAAGTCTTATTTATCAATTAAAGAGTCACGAGCTAAATTATATCGATTAGGCATAGAGAAATTTCAAAACTTTGTCGTCTTAAATTGGATTAAAGATTCCAATCAAAAAAATGATCTCAACTGGCATACCCTTTATGAAGTTGCCAAAAATTTTGAACAACCAAAATTTTCTTTTGGAGCAAACGATATAATTCGAATGGGAATTGAAGAAGGGCCATTAGTAGGAAAAATCTTATCTGAGTTAGAAGAGTGGTGGATCGATAGTGATTTTATTGATGATGAATATTCAATTTTTGAGAGGTTAAAAGCAATTTGTTTATCTTACAAATAGCTATTTATAAATTATTTTTATCACCTCATAACTTTTTTCACCTTTGGGAGTTGAAACAGACACAAAGTCACCTTTTTCTTTTCCAATCAGTGCAGATGCAACGGGAGACTTATAAGATATAAGTCCTTTTTCAATATCTGCTTCATCATTTCCTACTATCTGATATTTTACTTTTGCCTCATCATCAAGATCTGATAGTTCAACAGTTGATCCAAAAACTACGGTTTTCGTTTTTTGATCAACTTTTGTAATGTCTATTATTTCAGCATTTGATAATAATAGCTGGATTTCTTGAATTCGACTTTCGATATGTCCTTGCTCCTCTTTTGCTGCATGATATTCAGCATTTTCTTTTAGGTCACCATGTTCTCTTGCCTCAGCTATAGCTTGAATAACTTGCTGACGCTTATTATTAACTAAATCATTAAGCTCATCTTGTAATTTTTGAGCACCATTAATAGTGATTGGTTCAGTCATAATATTAAATCCATTTTGCTTCAGGAGGCATTGACATCAATATGGCATCTATATTGCCGTCAGTTTGAAGTCCAAATTTGGTTCCTCTATCATATAATAAATTAAACTCAGCATATCGACCACGCTTAATTTTTTGTTGTTCTTTATGTTCTTTTTTCCATTTTTTACTCATATCCATAGATATAATTCTTGAAACTACATCCAAAAAACATGAGCCCACATCCTTTGTAAAATTAAAATCACCTTCCCATGAAGAAGAGTCGAGATAATCGTAAAAAATACCTCCATCACCGCGAGCTTCTCTTCTATGTGGCAAATAGAAGTATTCATCGCAGTATTTAGAAAAATCTTTATAATAATTTTTATTATGCTTATCGCACATATTTTTAATATTTGAATGAAACATTTTTTTATGTTTTGAGTTCTTAAAAGTAGGGGTCATATCCATTCCACCTCCAAACCAAATTTTTGAAGTTTCAATCATTCGTGTATTAAAATGAAATGAAGGCAAATAAGGATTTTGCATATGTGCTACAACTGAAATTCCACTAGCCCAAAAATTTGAATTTTTATTTGTTCCTGGAAGATTTTTTTTGAAGTCATGAGATAATGAGCCATAAACTGTCGATATATTTACACCAACTTTTTCAAAAATGTTTCCATACAGAATTGCCATTTGTCCACCACCATTATCTTTTTTGAGATGAGGTTTTCTTTTCCATTTTTTTTTCTTAAATTTTAATTTTTTACTAATGTTTTGATTTTCTATTTTCTCAAACTCATTGATTATTTGGTTACGTAAAAGTTTGAACCATTTTTTAGAAAGTTCTTTTTTTTTGAAATTTTTCATCATTTATATTTTTAATTGTCTTATTGCTTCTGATAGTGCAATGGCAGCAGCTGTTGAAACATTTAGGGACCTAGAGGACTTTGAAATTGGAATAGTTACAACTTCATCTACCTGGTCATGAATTTCAGTTGGAACTCCAGCCGACTCTCTGCCTACCATCAAAAGGTCATCCTTTTGAAAATTAAAATCTGTATGAGCAATTTTACCTTTTGTGGATAACAATATAATTCTTTTTTTTGGATTTAATGACTTTTTAAATATATCCCAACTATCATGTTCAGTTATCTTTATTGAGCTTCCATAGTCCATTGCTGACCTCTTTAATTGTTTATCATTTAATGGAAAGCTACAAGGATGTATGATCTCAATATCTGTATCAAAGCATGCACAAGTTCTCACCATTGCACCTGTATTTTGAGGTATATCAGGTTGAAAAATAACAAGTTTCATTATTTTCTATCTTATCTATTTTTTTAATATGCGTCATCTTGCCACAAAATTTAGGTGACAATACCGATGGTTTTTTGATAAAAGATCATATTGGGATTAAATACTATATATTCAATAAGAGATAACAATTTTGTCAGATTCTAAGGCAGTAACTAGAAGAAACTTCTTATATATTTCAACTGCAGCTTTCAGTGCAGCTGGCGCTGCGGCAATTGGAATACCCCTAGTTTCTCAAATGAACCCTGATGCGTCAGTCAAAGCTCTTGCTTCGACTGAAGTTGATGTATCAACAATTGTACCTGGCCAGAGCATTACTGTGTTATGGAGGGGAAAACCGGTATTTATCAGAAGAAGAACCGAAGTAGAAATTGCAGAAGCTAAAGAAGTAAAAATTGAGGATTTGCCTGATCCAGAGATCGATGACAACAGGGTACAAAACCCTGAATGGCTTGTGATGGTTGGAATCTGCACTCACCTCGGTTGTATACCACTTGGCAATAAAGGTGATTATAATGGTTGGTTTTGCCCTTGCCATGGTTCTCATTATGATACATCAGGAAGAATAAGAAAAGGCCCAGCCCCTACAAATCTTGAAATTCCGGACTATGTATTCTTAGACGATAATACTATTAAAATTGGATAAATCAGATTTATGAGTACAGATTATAAGCCACAATCAGCAGTAGCCAAATGGATAGATAAGCGATTACCTTTAATCACACTATTTAATGGTCATTTAATGCAATACCCAACCCCTAAAAACTTAAATTATTGGTGGACGTTTGGCGGCATATTAACGTTTTGTCTTGTTACTCAAATTATAACAGGATTAGTTTTAGCAATGCACTATATCGCTGATGCTGATCTAGCTTTTTCAAGTGTTGAACACATTATGCGTGATGTAAATTACGGATGGTTATTGAGATATATTCACGCGAATGGAGCATCGATGTTTTTTATTGCTGTTTATATTCACATGGCTAGATCTTTATTTTATGGATCTTATAAAGAGCCAAGGGAACTAATCTGGATTATAGGAGTTTTCATTTTTCTATTGATGATTGCAACTGCATTCATGGGATATGTTTTACCGTGGGGTCAAATGAGTTTCTGGGGAGCTACAGTAATCACAAACCTATTTAGTGCTATTCCAGTATTTGGAGAGTCAATTACTAACTGGTTATGGGGAGGATATTCTGTGGGTTCTCCGTTATTAACAAGATTTTTCACTTTGCACTATCTTCTTCCTTTTTTGATTTTTGGATTAGTCATATTGCATGTATGGGCTTTACATGTACCTGGTAATAATAATCCTGAAGGTATTGATGTGGTGCAGGGATCTCAGGATACAGTTCCTTTTCATCCACATTACGTTGTGAAAGATGTTTTTGCTCTTTTAATTTTTATGATCATTTTTGCAGGATTTGTATTTTTTACTCCGAACTTACTTGGTCATACAGATAATTATATTCAGGCAAATCCACTACAAACTCCAGAGCATATTGTCCCTGAGTGGTATTTTCTTCCATTCTATGCAATCCTAAGAGCTATTCCTGATAAATTAGGCGGCGTCATAATGATGGTATCAGCAATCGCAATTCTCGCTTTTCTACCTTGGCTTGATACTTCTAAAGTAAGGTCTGCAAAATATAGACCATTGTTTAAACAATTCTATTGGATATTCTTGGCTAACTTCTTATTGCTTGGATATTTGGGAGCGCAGCCAGCAGAAGGAATTTATGTAATCATTTCTAGAATAGCCACGATATACTACTTTGTTCACTTTGTTATTATTTTGCCTGTTCTTGGTTTTGTTGAAAAAACAAAACCTCTGCCAAAAAGTATTAGTGAACCTGTTCTTAATGAGAAGGAGAGAGCAGTGAAAGCTGCTACTGCCTCAGCATAGCGTGTTAAAATTAATTAAATTTTTAATTTTACTAATTATTTCAGCAACTGCTTTTCAGTCAATTACACTGGCTGCAAAAATGAAGGATCCCATAAGGCCATATTGGTCATTTGAAGGCCCTCTTGGCAAATTTGAGAGAGCATCACTTCAAAGGGGTTACCAGGTTTACACTGAAGTGTGTTCAGGTTGTCATTCAATGGATCTACTGAGTTATAGAAATCTTGTACAACCGGGGGGTCCAGAGTTTTCTGAAAAGCAAGCTAAGGCAATGGCCGCGATGTTTGAAGTAGAAACTGGCCCAGATCAGGATGGTGAAATGTTTATGAGGGCAGCGATTTTGTCTGATAAATTTGTAAGTCCTTGGGAAAATGAACAACAGGCAAGAGCAGCAAACGGAGGAGCTTATCCACCAGATCTCTCAGTAATCGTAAAAGCAAGACCAAATGGTGCGGATTATATCTATTCTCTTTTACTTGGTTATAAAGATGCTCCTGAAGGAACTGAACTAGATGATGGTGTATATTATAACGAGTATGCAAAAGGTATGAGAATAGCAATGCCACAAGTTCTTTACGAAGATGGAGTTGAATATACTGATGGCACAGCATCAACGGAGGCACAAATGGCATATGATGTAACCACGTTTCTTACATGGTCAGCTGAACCAAAGTTAGAAGAAAGAAAAAGAATGGGCTTTAAAGTAATAATTTATCTTTTGATTCTTGCATTTTTATTTTATTTCACAAACAAGAGCATCTGGAGAGATACGCACTAAAATCTTATCTCTGTCATTTAATTAATTGAATTTATTAAAATAAATTCAAAAAATCTTATCCACACTTTGAAAATTATCTTATTCGAAAACTATTAAATCATAATGTAAATTGATAATAATCATAATTAGGAGATTCGAATGCTAGAAAATTTATTCAAGCTGAGCAGTAACAGTACCTCTGTAAGAACAGAAATTGTTGCTGGTTTCGCAACATTTTTAACAATGGCATATATCATTGTTGTTAACCCAGCAATTTTATCAACTGAAGGAACAGGAATGGACTTTGGAGGTGTATTTGTCGCAACTATCATAGCCGCCGTTATTGGTTGTTTGATTATGGGTCTATGGGCAAATTGGCCAATAGCACTTGCACCAGGGATGGGACTTAATGCATTTTTTGCTTTTGGTGTCGTATTTGGAATGGGTTATACATATCAACAAGCATTAACAGCAGTTTTTGTTGCTGGCTTAGTCTTCATTTTATTATCTGTAACACCAGCAAGGCAATGGATCATCAACAGTATTCCAAAAAGTATGAAATTTGGTGTTGGTGCTGGAATAGGTTTATTCCTTGCAATCATTGGATTAAAAAATGCTGGAGTAGTCGTTGATAATCCTGCGACACTTGTTGGCTTGGGTGATGTCACATCTATGCCTGTTATTTTAGCTGCAGTGGGTTTTATGATAATGGCAATTCTGGATAAGCGAGGAGTAACTGGATCGATCATTATTGGTATTTTAGCTGTAAGTGTTATTGCTTGGGTTATGGGAATTAGCTCTATTGAAGGTGTTGTAGGCTCCATTCCTCCTGCGTCACATGCTTTCTCTTTGGACTTCAGTCTTATTGCGACTTCTGGTTTTATAGGTGTTGCGTTTGCTTTTCTGTTTGTTGATTTTTTTGATACTGCAGGAACATTAACATCAGTTGCAAACTTAACTGGAAAAGTTGATAGTGAAGGCAAAGTTGATGGAATTGGAAAGGCTGTATTAGCTGACTCAGTTGCTACAACGGTTGGTGCTTTAGCGGGTACTTCAAACACTACTTCATATATTGAATCCGGCGCTGGCGTAAAAGAAGGTGGTAAAACAGGACTTACAGCTGTTACAGTTGCTGTTCTTTTTGCTATCTGTTTATTTTTAGCTCCTTTAGCTCAAAGTATCCCTGCTTTTGCAACAGCTCCAGCATTAGTTTTCGTTGCAACATTCTTTCTTAAAAATTTAAGGGATATTGAATGGGATGATGTTAGTGAATATGCTCCAGCAGTTCTTGCGGCAGTACTAATGCCTTTAACTTTTAGTATTGCACATGGAATTGCTTTAGGCTTTATAGCTTATGTTGTTATTAAAGCATTAAGTGGTAGACATGAAGATTTAAATGCAGGATCGATTGTAATTGGGATATTGTCGGTTCTATACTTTATTGCCTAGAAGTAAAAACTAGTGATTGGCTTTGTCTTCCTAATACCAGGGTATAGGAAGACGGGCCGTGAACAGGACAGAATTCGAATATCGTTTAAAGCTAAGTTATTGAATATATAATTAAATTTAGTGGTTTTTTTTATCTTCTTCGTCCCAGGGGAAGACAGGCCAAGTTTCCTGGGTAATTTCTTCAACATACGTATTTGCTAATGGAAGACCTCTTGGTTTAGCATAAATAACAGCTAAATGCATATTTGGCATAAATTCTCTTAGTGCTTTTGCAGTGCCTCCTTTGTCTACTATATCGTCAATAACTAACACTACTTCATCTGTTTTAGGTGCTCTATGAACATAAGCCTGACCAGGTTCTCTATGAATATAACTTTGTATTGAGACAATATCGACATCTTGGATTCCAAGACAGTAGGCAACAACTGAAGCTGGAACGAAGCCACCTCTTGAAACAACGACCATTTTTGTAAAGTTTATATTTTTATTTTTAATTAATTCAGCAAGCTTGATAGCTTTTTCATGAATTTCATCATATGTTGGAAAAACAAGCTTATGATCCATTTAATTATTAAATAGGAAGTGCATTACGTCACCATCTTGCACAACATATTCCTTTCCCTCACTTCTTAGTTTGCCTAATTCTCTAGCTTTTGTTTCACCTTTGCAAGTAATAAAATCTTCTGATGAAATAGTTTCAGCTCTGATAAAACCACTTTTAAAATCAGTGTGAATCTTTCCTGCTGCATCAGGAGCAAGCGTATTTTTTTCAATAGTCCATGCCTTACTTTCCATCTCCCCAGAAGTAAAATATGTTATTAAGTTAAGAGTATCGTATCCTTCTCTAATAATCTTATTTAAACCTGATTCTTCGAGTCCAAGAGATGATAAAAAGTCTGATTGCTCCTCATTTGATAATGTTGCAATTTGTGACTCAATATCTGCAGAAATTAAAATTATATTTGATTTAATATGGTCTTTAAAACTTGCTGAGAATTTATTGCCATCGATAATTGAGTTTTCATCAACATTGCAGACATAAATTACAGGTTTCAGTGTTATTAAATTATATTCATTTAAATATGACTTAATTTCAGAAATATTTTTAATAGATCTTGCACTTATTCCACTAGATAAATGAGATATTACTTGATCAATATATTGAGCTTTCTTTAAAGCATCCTTATCACCCTTTTTAACTAATTTTTGTATACCAACACTAATTTTTTCAAGCATTTCAAGATCAGATAAAATAAGTTCTGTTTCAATAACTTCTGCATCATTAATTGGATCTATTGAGTTACTTACATGAGTAATATTTTCATCCTCAAAACATCTAACCAGATGAATTACTGCATCAACTTCTCTTATATGTGATAAAAATTTATTACCTAAGCCCTCACCTTTTGAGGCGCCCTTTACTAGTCCCGCAATATCGTAAAACTTTAAAGTTGCAGGTATTGTTTTTTTTGAGTTTGAGATTTCACTCAATTCATAAATTCTTTCATCAGGCACAACAACTGTGCCTTCATTTGGTTCAATTGTACAAAATGGATAATTTGCTGCTTCTGCCGTTATTTTTTTTGTTAGGGCATTAAATAATGTTGATTTGCCAACGTTGGGAAGCCCAACTATTCCACAACTGAATCCCATTATTTTATCTTAATTTTATTCATAAACGTGGAATATTCTCTTTTAATAAGTAAATCAATATTACTTGAGATATTCTCATTTATTTGATCAAAAATAGTTAACTCATTTTTTTTGAAGTCTGAGAGAACATGCTTAATCACAAGTTCTTTATTTCCAGGATGTTCAATTCCCATCCTAATTCTATTATAGTTTTTACCTGTATAGCTATCTATAGACTTCAATCCATTGTGACCAGCAGGATTTCCACCTTCTTTAATTCGGACTTTTCCAAGCTTTAGGTCTAAATCATCATGAAATACAAAAAGATTTTCTATCTTTACTTTATAGAATTTTATTATTTTTGATATGGAAAGACCACATTCATTCATAAATTCATGTGATTTAAACAAGATAATTTTTTTTCCAAGTAATTTTAATTTAAAACAATCGCCATTAATTTTGCTGCCACTTATAGGCTCAGCATTTAAATTTTCACAAATTTTATCTATAGCCATAAAACCAATATTATGGCGGTTAAGAGAATATTTATCTCCAGGATTTCCTAATCCTATCAAAGCAATCATAAATAAATAGTATATGGTAATAAAAATTTAAAAAGAGATACTTTAAGACTTATCTTCTTCTTTTGAATCTTGTTCTGTTTCAGTGCTCTTTGTATCGCTATCACCTTCAGCAGCCTCATCGCCTTCAGCCACTTCAGCTTGAGGCTCTGGTTCTTTGACAACAGTAGGAGCTGCTACGGAAGCAACTGTAAAATCTCTATCGGTAATTGTTGGCTGAACACCCTCATCCAAATTGACCATTGATATTCTAATTGTATCTCCAATTTCAAGACCTGTAAGATCAAAAACTAACTCTTCAGGAATACTGTTTGCAGGACAATTTAATTGTACGGTTCTTCTATTTACATTTAATACACCACCTCGCTTCAAACCAGGTGATGCTTCTTCATTGATGAATCTAGTTGGAATATCTAAAGTAATTTTAGAATCTTCTGATAATCTTAGGAAATCAACATGAATTGGTTGATCTGATAATGGGTGAAATTGAATATCTCTAGGTATAGCAAGATTTTTTTTACCTTCGATGTTCAAATTGAATATTTTTGTTAAGAAACCACCGGCATTTAATTCTTTTTGAATGAAAATTTTATCGACTGCAATATTTATAGGCTTTTCATCAAGGCCGTATAAGATAGATGGTATTTTTCCGCTTGCTATAACTTTTTTAACAGCAGATTTTCCAGATTCATCACGAATAACTGCTTCAATATTTGTTTCTTTTGCCATGATATTTGTAGTGGTAATAAATTAAATTATAATAGAAGGCAAGTTTAATTAATTAAAATTCAAAGAGACTTGAAACTGAACTTTCCTCGGAAATTCGGCGAATTGCTTCTCCTAATAGGACAGAAATAGGTATGATCCTTATTTTTTCAAGTTCATTAGCATTTTCAATATTATTGATAGTATCGGTAATTACTACTTCTTTTAATTTTGAGTCCTTAATTCTACTAATTGCTTTTCCAGATAACACTCCATGAGTTACGTAAGCCGTGACACTCTTAGCTCCAATTTCTATCAATTTGTCTGCTGCATTACATATTGTTCCAGCTGAATCGATTATATCATCTAAAATGATGCAGTCCTTTCCATCAACTTCACCAATTATATTCATTACTTCGCTCTCCCCAGCTTTTGGCCGTCTTTTGTCAACAATTGCAATCGATGCACCAAATTTACTAGCGATTGCTCTCGCCCTTACAACTCCTCCTATATCTGGGGAAACAGCTACAAGATTTGATAAATCAAATTGATCTTTTATGTCTCTAGAAAAAACAGGACCTGCAAATAAATTATCTGTTGGTATGTCAAAAAAACCCTGAATTTGTTCAGCGTGTAAATCTACAGTTAAAACTCTGTCAGCTCCAGCGGTAGAAATTAGGTTTGCTACTAACTTTGCAGAAATAGGTGTTCTTGGACCTGGCTTTCTGTCCTGTCTTGCATAGCCAAAGTAAGGCAGTACAGCAGTAATTCGCTTTGCGGATGCTCTTTTTAACGCATCAATAATAACAAGAAGCTCCATAAGATTATCATTAGCTGGGTAAGATGTTGACTCAATAACAAAGACGTCTTCACCTCGTATATTTTCTTTAATTTCAACGTATACTTCTTCATCAGCAAATCGTCGAATTGTAGCCTTTGCAAGGTCAATTTGAAGGTATTTACCTACATCTGAAGAAAGTGGAAGATTACTATTTCCGGCTATAATTTTCATTATATTTATTCTTTTATAACAATTGTTGAGATCATTCTACCATAATCATTTTCTTTTTTTATTAATGATTTTCTATAGCTAAAACAGATATGGTCTTCTTTAAATGTATCAATTCCTATTGAATTAATACTGTCAATGCCAAGTCTTGATAACTTATCAATAATATATTCCTCTAGAGAGAATGTATATTTACTTCTCTTTTTAGGTTTTTTTTCAAAAAACTGATGGGTAGTACTTTCGATAGATATAAATTTGTTATAAAAATCTTTTCCAACTTCATAAGATTGTTGGCTAATACAAGGCCCAATTGCACATCTGATATTTTTTGTTTTCGAACCCATATTTCCCATTTTGATTAATGTATTCTCAATTATTCCGGTTAATGCACCTCTCCATCCAGCATGGCATGCACCAACAACTATATTGATTGGATCGTAGAACAATATTGGTGCACAATCAGCAGTTAAAATACTTAAAATAATATTTTTCTTGTTCGTTACTAATCCATCAAAAAACAAATTATGCTTTCTTATATTTTGATCAGGGATTATTAGCGCTTTATTTGAGTGAGTTTGGTGTAACGTGATAATATTATTAATTTTTAAGTCGTAGTATTCTGCTACAAATTTTAAATTTCTTTTAATATTTGCTTTGTCATCATTGGATCCTTTGCCACAATTTAGACTGTAATACTGATCAGTTGATACACCTCCTAATTTTGAAAAGAAACAATGATCAATTTCTTCAAGATTTTTTGAAAAAAACATTTATCGATTACAGCTAAATTGTAAAAATTTGAATAAGGTTCCCATTTTATCAATATCAATTAATCTTGAGACTTGATTAAGAATTTCATTTTCTTTTTCCTTATTTTTTTTTATTAGTGCATCGGCCCTATAATTTATACCATTAATAATTAAAAATTCTCTTTGAGTTTGTATCAACTTATTTTTTATCTTATTTTTATCTAGAATTTTTAATAATTCATTAAAATTTACGTAAGATGTTAAATCCTGCTTTCCAACGCTATCTAGAAAGTTAGTTTTTTTGTTATCTTTGATTGATTGAAGAGTACTTATATTTTGATCAGATGTATATCCATAGTCCATAATGAGCATCATACCTTTATTTTTTAATAGGTAATTGACTATTGTCTCAAATAATACACTTGCAGTTGGTGATTTTTCAATAATTTGGTTACTAGACAATCTATCTAAATTAAATAGTTCTTCAAATTCTTTTCTAATTTCTTTTTTGTCAAAAATAAGCTTACCTGTATCTTTTCTTATTATTGTCTCATATAACTTGTTATCTATCTTTTGAGCTTGAATTATAGGAAAAGCATCAAAGAATTCATTCGCTAAAACTATAGAATTCTTATTTGGGAGTGTATCAACTGACAAATGAATACTACAATCATTGAATAGTTCTCTAAGATTGTTTTGGTAATTTTTATTTATTTCAACAAAATGAATATCATAATAAATTCTGTTTTCAAAAACAGTCGATAAGACTCTAATTACATCTTTCATCAAGGTTCCTTTGCCCGGACCTAATTCTATCAAATTAAATTTTTTAAGATGATTTTCTTTTATATAGTTGGCAATGAAAATGCCTATTATTTCTCCGTACAGTTGTGATATTTCAGGAGCAGTGATGAAGTCTCCATTTTTGCCTAAAGGGTTTTCAGACTTATAATAGCTGAGTTCTAATTTATTAAGAGAAAGATCAATAAATTCATCAAGGTGAATATAGCCTCTTTTATCAATAATATTTAAAATTTTGTCTTTTGGTTCAATCAACATTATTTTTTTTTGAAATAAATAGAATTATAAAACCAGCAATAACCATTGGTATTGATAGTATCATTCCCATTGTGATGAAATTAAAAATGAATCCTAATTGAGCATCGGGCTCCCGTGTAAATTCTATTAGGATTCTAAATGTTCCATAAAGAATTAAAAAAATTGAACTTATAAGACCTGGACTTGATAATTTTTTAAATCCAAATATCAAAAAATTTAGAATTAAAAATATAATAATACCTTCAAGAAAAGCTTCATAAAGTTGACTCGGATGCCTAATTTTTCCATCTGTGTTTGGAAAAATCATACCAAAAAATGATGATGAGGGTCTTCCATATAATTCACCATTTATAAAATTTGCAATTCTACCAAAGAAAATTCCGACAGGAGCAGATGAACATATTAAGTCACTAATGATATAAAATTTAATTTTGTACTTTAACTTAATATAAAAAATAGCAATTATAATTCCTGCTAAACCTCCATGAAAAGACAATCCACCTTCCCAAACATAAAGTGTGTGAATAGGGTTATTTAAATAATATATGCCATTATAAAAAATCACATAGGCAAGGCGAGCCCCAACAATCAATCCAATTATTGAATAAAAAATGAGATCATCTACTGATTGACCATCGAGATTTGTTTTGAATCCGTATAATTCTTTTTTATTTGATAAGAATTTAATATATTGCCATGCAAATAAAAATCCGATTATATAAGCCATGGAGTACCATCTGATCTCGAATGGCCCTATAGAAAAGATAATTGGGCTAATAGATGGATAATCAAGGTAAATCATGTAATTTAATATAAACTAATAGTAATTTATCCTCAATGAAACCTAGTAATAATATAAAAATGATAGCATCAAAGATATTTATAAATATTTATGAGTTCTCAAGCGTATTTAAAGATGAAATAGTTATTTTTAAAAAATTTAGGGACGAAAAAAAAGTGAATAAACAGAGATTGAGTAAAGATAATAGAAATGCGTAATAAAACTATTTTAATTATTGGTGCTGGCAATATGGGTATTTCATTTATATCTTCATTAGTTAAGAATAAATTTTCTAATAAAAAAATTATTGTACTCGAGTCGAATCCATCAAAAGATGTTCTCAATTTAAAAAAAAGGAAAAAAATAGTTTTAATAGAAAATGAAGAAGAGCTAAATAATGTAGCCTTACCTGACCTTGTTCTACTTGCAGTAAAACCTAATCAAGTTGATAATCTTTTTTCATTAAATTTGGCAAAATTTATTAAAAGATCAGTAATTGTATCAATTATTGCAGGTAAAAAGACCTCAACTTTGAGAAAGTTATCGAATCAAAATTTAAATGTTGTCAGGTCAATGACAAACACACCTATATCTGTAAGTATGGGATCATCAGTTGTTTATTTTGATAAAAAAACAAGTCCGAAAGCAAAAAAACTATCAAAGCAATTTTTGAGTCTTGTGGGCCAAGTTGTTGAAGTAAATAAAGAGTCTCAAATAGATACTTTTACTGCAATATTTGGAAGTGGGCCGGCATATGTTTATTTCTTTATTGAAACACTATCAAAAATTGCCTCAAAAAATGGCTTTAAACAATCTGATGAAATGATTATTCATCTTTTTTTAGGATCTATATTGCTAATGATTGATAAGGGAGAGCACCCTGCAATATTAAGAGAAAAAGTTACTAGTAAAGGAGGTACCACTGATGCTGCAATCAGGTCCCTTATTTCCTCAGATAAGTTTTACAAAATTTTGAATAGAGCAATAAATGAGGCAAGAGACAGATCTAAAAAACTAAATTAATTTTTTTATTTATTCTCAATCTCAATTTTTACCTCTAAGCCTCCAAGAAAACTATCTTTAAGAGAAATTGAACCATTGATTTGAGATAATAATGATTTTGAAATAGATAGGCCCAGTCCTGAGTTGCTCCTATTTTGATTTCTACTTTTATCAATTCGATAAAAAGGTTTAAAAACACTTTCTTTTTCATGATCAGGGATACCAGGACCATTATCATGAATACTCACGAGTATTAATTGACTATTAATTTCTATCAATACTTTAATATGATCTGCATGTAATACAGAGTTATTAAGTAGATTTATAATTACTCTATTGAATATATTTGCATTAACAACTGATCCAGTATCTTCAGTAACTTCAACTTCAATATTTTTATCCTTAAAATTTATGTCATTTTTTATTTTTAAAATTGCTTCAATAGGACTTATATTGCCACCTTTCATTTGTTGTTCAGTAGAAGAAAATTCTAAATACTCATTCAACATTTCATTCATATGTTGAACCTCATCGTTTAGAGATTGTTTTATTTCATCTTCTTTAATCGACTCAGTTTGTAAACGAATTCGAGTGAGAGGAGTTTTTAAGTCATGGCTAACTCCTGCAAGCATTAGAGAACGCTGATCAATTTGTTTGACAATTCTATCTTTCATTTTGAGGAATTCTTTTGAAGCAAGTCTAACTTCAGCGGCCCCAGAAACCTTAAAATCATCAATATTTTGACCTTTTCCAAAACTTTCCGCGGCTCTTGCAAGGTTAGTGATTGGCTTAATTTGATTTTTGAGAAAAAGCATAGAAATAATTATCAGTATTAATGAAGAAATAATTTGCCATCCTAAAAAAATATGATTCCTTGATGTATTAATTCTTTTTTTATAAAAAATAAATTCCATAAAGCTTGTATCAAATTCTAGTATTACTGATACTTTATCAAGTTCACTTAAATCTTTAATGTATATTTCTTCTTTAAAAGAGTTTAATAATTCAGTTCTCAAAGTTTGGAATATGATACTCTCTTTCTTATGTCCTTCATTTTGTTGGTATGGTTTTTCTTCAAATAAATTTACTTCAAGTTCAATTGATTTTTCAATTAATGCCACTTCTGTATCTGTATAGCCCTTACTATTTATTAATTGTGACACAAGATTAATCTCTTGAACTACAGAACGCGATAATTGGTGTAAGGTTCTTTCCCATAAACTATTGTAATAATATGATAATATTATGAGTTGAAACATTATGAATGGAAATATCACAATTAGTATTGTTCTACCAAGCAGGTTTTGAGGTAAAAAATTTTTAATTTTCATATTAGTCTATCCATAAAACATATCCAGATCCTCTTTTAGTTTTAAGGTATTTAGGGACCTTTGGATTCTTTTCTATCTTTTTTCTCAATCTATTAATGCAAACATCTAATGTTCTTTCTTGATTAAAACCAAGTGACCTAATTAAAAAATCTCTTTTAAAAGACTCACCTGGTTTTGAGGATAGAATTTCTAAAATTTTAATTTCATTTTCGCTCAGCGATAAATCTTTATTCAGTCCTTTGATGGATCCTGTGCTTAAATCAAGTAAAATATTATTTAACTGTAAGGTTTGTTTTTTTAATTTTGTTGAATTTTTCTTTAAAATATTATTTATCCTAAGCTCAAGTTCTTTGGGTTCAAATGGCTTAGCAATATAATCATCAGCGCCTATCTCCAGACCTTGTATCACATCTTTTTTTTCATCCATTGCTGTTAAGTGAATTACAGGTACGTTAGAATTACTTCTAATCTCACGAGTTAAGTCAAAGCCATTCATACCAGGCATCATTATATCAATAATTAATAAGTCAAATTTTATATATTCAATCATTTCTTTTGCTTCATAAGCGTTTTCTGCAGTTGAAACTAAGAAATTTTTACTAATTAAGAATGATTTTAGAAGTGATCTAATTTTATCATCATCATCAACAATTAATAAGTGAAATTCAGGCATCATTTTCTTTTCTCTTTATAATATTATTTATTATTTGATTAAATCCTTGAACAGAATTAGAACCTGATTTCTGGAATGCCTCAGCTATATCTTTTAGTATTGGCTCTAATATATTATCTAACATTTTATTAGTTTGATTTGATAAATAAAGATTCTTCTTTCTAGCATCTTCTGAATTCTTTTTTTGAACTATAAAGTCATTATAAATTAGTTTTTTTAGAACTCGATTTAGACTCTGTTTGCTTATATCTAACTCTTCCATTAATTCATTAAATATTATCCCAGGATTTAAATTAATAATTAAAAGACATCTTATGTCCGCTATACCAAATATATCGTTATTGATTTTATCAGTTATAATTTTTTCAAAATTTTTAGAGACATTAAAAAATGTATTTAAAGATTCTTTCACTTTATCTTCTCTTAGATAAAGTAGAGGTGATCCTTTTGGATTATTAAAATTTAAGTCAGACACTATGACATAATAATTTTAAAAATAGATATTAATCAAGAAATATTTATGATATTTAGCTATTTCACGAATTTAATTAGATAATTTATGACGGTAAAACCTTTTGATAATAGAGATGGCATTATATGGATGAATGGGGAGTTCATTGATTGGAATGATGCTAAGTGCCATATAATTACACAAGGAATGCATTATGCTAGTGCTGTTTTTGAAGGTGAGAGGGCTTACAATGGTAAAATTTTTAAGTCTGAAGAACACACAAAGAGATTATTTAAATCAGCTGAAATAGTAGGCATCAAGATACCCTACAGTGAAGATGAGATTAACAAAGCAAAAGACGAACTTATTAGTAAGATGGCTTTAACTGACTGCTACGTCAGGCCTATTGCTTGGAGGGGTAGTCAGCAAATGGGGCTGTCAACTTCAAACGCTGACATAAATGTTGCAATCGCAGTGTGGAATGATTGGGCATCATATTTTAAAATAGAAGATAGAAAAGCAGGCTTGAAACTAATTACATCTCCCTGGAAAAAGCCTTCTCCTGATACAGCTCCATGCGAAGCTAAAGCTTCTGGACCATATGTTATTTGTACAATGTCTAAAGAGTTTGCAGAAAATAAAGGTTATAATGATGCTTTAATGTTAGATTATCGTGGCTATGTTGCTGAAGGTACAGGAGCAAATATATTTTTTGTAAAAGATAAAGAGATACATACTCCAATTCCAGATTGTTTTTTAAATGGAATAACTCGCCAAACAGTAATTGAAATGGTTTCTATGAATGGTTTTAAAGTTATAGAAAAATACATAAAACCTGAGGAAGTTTCAAACTATGATGAAGCTTTTTTAACAGGGACAGCGGCTGAAGTTACGCCAATTCAATCAATAGACGAAAATCAGTTTCAGACTGGTGAAGATACTCAGACATTTAAATTCATGAAAGAATTTCATGATCTTGTAAGATCTTAATTAAAAATTGTTCGATAATATTTGAAACCACTAATTAGTGTAAGTATCATTGATGCCCAAAGTAGAATAATTCCAATATTGAGTATAACTATTGAATTTTGAAATGAGATGCTTAGTAGAATCAGTGTTAAGCTCATCATTTGAAGCGCTGTTTTTATTTTACCAATATTGGAGACTTCAATCGTATTCTCAAGTTTACTATTCGCAGCAAATTCACGAAGCCCAGAAATAAATATTTCTCTAGAAATAATTAATAATGCTGGAACAATATTTAGGTCCTCAATTGTACCTGTAATCATCAGTGATGTAAGAACACCTACAACTAATAATTTATCAGCAATAGGATCAAGCATTTTACCAAATTCAGAGGTACTACCTTGATTTCTTGCAATAAAACCATCAAGAAAATCAGTGAATGAAATAGCGATGAATAATACTACAGAATACATATTCAATTGGAAATTTGATGATAAAATCATGAATAGTAAAAGTGGCAAAAATATAACTCTTGATAAAGTGAGTATATTAGGAAGATTTCTCATTAGTTCCTAAAAAAGTCATATATTTTTTGAGCAAGCCCTTTATGAATTCCTTTAACTTTCATTAGATCTTGAGGCGATGCATTTTTTATGTGTGGAACTGACCCAAAATGATTCAAGAGAAGCTTTCTTTTTATTCGGCCTAGTCCATCAATGGCTTCTAATTCTGATGATTTCATATCCCTCTTACGCTTTGCTTTATGAGCTCCTAAGGCAAATCTATGAGACTCATCTCTAAGTCTTTGAATAAAGAAAAATGACGGTGTATCCTTTTCAATAAAGCCCTTCCTATTATTATAAATTATTTGATCTAATGTCTCTCTGCGTCCTTCACCTTTAAAAATCGATAACACACTAATACTCTCAAGACCGTTCTCGTCTAATATCTTTCTGGCAATATCATAGTGGCCTTTACCTCCATCAATAACAATTATATCTGGGAGAGTATTGTATTTTTTACTGTTCTTTATTGCTTCATTGCTAAATCGGCGGCTAAGTACATGTCTCATCATTCCATAATCATCACTTAATTTAACTTTATTTGAGTCTATATTAAATTTTCGGTAACTCTTTTTGTCAAATCCTTCGCTTGTATATACAATCATGGCGCCAACCGCGTTTTTTCCAAATAAATGACTATTGTCATAAGCTTCAATACGATCAATCTTTTTTTTAATTCCCAGCGTATCTCTAAGTGATTCAAGGTTTTTGGAGTCACTGAGTTTTTGAGCTATATAATTTTTAAGTGAAATTTGAGAATTTCTATCTGCATATTTAACAATATCAAGTTTCTTTCCCTTAATAGGAACATTGAATTTAGTTTTAAAGTCATAAATTGAGCATAAGGAGGAAACAATCAGACTTTCATCGTTCAAAGCATGATTGATTAATACCTCACGTGGGGGGCTATACTTTGTATAAAAATCTACTATAAATCTCTCTAATATTTCTGATGTTTGATCCTCATTGCTGTGTTTTGGAAAATATGATCGGTTACCCCAATTTTGACCTGATCTATATATAAAAACTTGAATACAAGATTTATTGCCCTGTCGTGCGATTGAGATTACATCTGTATTTTTTATATCTTTTAAATTAATATTTTGCTGGCTTTGTATTTGTGTTAGCGCAACAATTTTATCTCGATAACTTGCTGCTTTTTCAAAATTAAAGCTATTACTCTCACTTTCCATTTTTTCTGATAGCTCTTCTTGTAAATTACTATGTTTACCTGAGAGAAAATCCTCTGCACTTTTAACAGACTCCAAGTAATCTTCTTTATTTATTGTGTAGTCAACGCAAGGCCCACTACATCTTTCAATCTGATAAAGCAGACAGGGTTTTGTTCGATTTTCAAATATAGTATCTTCACATGATCTTAATAAGAAAACTTTTTGAAGTATTTTTAAAGTATAATCGAGAGATGAAATAGTTGCAAAAGGGCCAAAATATTTCCCTTTAATACTTTGCTTACCTCTGTGTTTTTTTATTTGAGGATAGTCATGTTCATAATTAATCAAGATATATGGGAAAGATTTATCATCTCTTAGAAGAATATTGTATTGCGGTTTTATTTTTTTAATTAAATTTGCTTCAAGCAATAGGGCTTCTTTTTCAGTTTCAGTAACGACAACATCAATTTTTTCAACTTGAGACATAAGCCTCTTGATACGATTTGATAGATTATTTGGATTAAGATAACTTTTGAGTCTATTTTGAATATTTTTTGCTTTTCCTACATAAAGAATTTTCTCCTGATCATTTACCATTTTGTAAATTCCAGAAGATTTTGGCTGTTGACTAACTATTTTTTTAAGTGTCTCAATATTCTTCATTTTTCTATACGAGAACGTTCAACTTCTATTCCAGCACCTCCAGCACCTTCAATGGCTTCTGGTTTTTCAAGTCTAATTTTCATTGTCTCGATTCTTTTATTTTTAAAACATTCTTGAAATATCTTTTCGGCAAGTTTTTCAAGAAGAATTGTATGGCCAGATTTAATAATTTTTTTTATTTTTTTAGATATTTGATTATAACAAACAACACTCTGTAAATTGTTATCATTTATTCTTTTTGGATTTCTAACTTTAGCGATCACATTAATTTTAATAGGTTGAGTCTTTTCTTTTTCATGTTTGTAGACTCCTACATAAGCTTGTAAGGTAAAGTCATTTAGAAAAATGAGGTCGTAGCCAGATTTCTCATTAATTAGATCAGTTTCAGATCTCAGATCATTCAATTTTAAAACATTTTTTGAAGTCATTTTAAATGTTCCCCGCCATCAACTGTAATAAATTGACCTGTAATTGCTTTCGACTCAAGTAAAAAAATAACTGATTTTACAATCTCAGAGGGTGGGGATCCAATTTTAAGTGGTGTACTTTTTACCGATTTTTCAAAGTGTTTTTTTGATTGATGAATATTCTTTATTGTTGGTCCAGGCCCGATTGCATTAACCCTGATATTTGGAGCAAAGGATTTTGCTAAAATTATTGTGGCAGTATATAAAGCTGATTTTGAAATATTATATGAGAAGAATGACGTATCTGGATTAAAAATATTTTGGTCAAGAATATTTATTATATGGCCCAGTGACTTTTTTGGTAATTGTTTATTAAATTCCTGAGATAATCTTACTGGAGCTAATAGATTTATATTTAAGTGATCATTCCATAGTTTATCAGAAAAACTCTCAACATTGTCATTTAAAAATAATGAAGCATTGTTTATCAAACAGTTAATTGTCCCAAAGAACTTTTTGGCATTATTTATAATTTTTTTTAGATCTTTTTGATTACTAAGGTTGCTTTTAATCAAAGCACACTTAGAACCTCTTTCTTCTAATAATAATTTTAATTTTTTAGCCTCTAATAAAGATTTATTGTAATGAATAATCAGATTTGTATCTTTATTAGCTAGGGATAAAGCTATTTCCTTTCCTACTCTTTTTGCACCACCAGTGATTAAAACTGTTCTTTTTTTCATCATACAATGTACCAAATGTAAGTAGCATAGGATCCAGTAAATATCAAAGCAACTACTTTACCAATTTTTATTTTGAATAGAGATAATATTATGACTGTAATTGTTGAGAGCATTAGTACATAAATATGTAAAATTGAATTCTCAGGAATATTAAAAGTTAAGCCCCTAGACTGAATGATTAGGAGTCCTGGAAAGAAGACAAACAATATATTCATAATATTGCTACCAATTACATTTCCAATGCCAATTGCCCCCTTTTTTTTGATGTAGGCTAAGATTACTGTTGCTAGTTCTGGTAATGAAGTTCCAATCGCTAGGACTGAAACACCTATTACCGTCTCTTGAAGACCCAAATACTTAAAGAGATCAAGTGAGTTATCTAAAAATAACTTTCCTCCAATAAATATCCCGATAAAAGTAAGCATTAATTTTATATATATTGATCTTTGGAAACCTTCTTCATAATTATTTTCATCTTCATCAGTGATTTCACTTTGATAATTTTTTAAGTAGTAAATAAAACCAATTAGAAAAATAAAAAAACCAAGTAAAAAAATAAATCCAAATGAGGTTTCTATAAAAAAGATAAAAACAAAATATAATGTTATAAAAAATAAGTATGCATTTGTAGCATTCTTAATTTGTCCTAAGTCAATATTAAAAAATAATGCTGATACACCTAAAATTAATATTAGGTTAGCTACATTTGACCCAATTACATTTCCAATTATGGCATCTGTAACAGGAATATCTTTCAATGATGCAACTATGGTTATGACTAATTCAGGAGCTGATGTTCCAAAAGCTACTATAGTTAGACCAATTAATATAGGTGAGAGAGAAAATTCTTTAGCAATTGTATCTGCGAATATGATCATACGATCTGCACAATAAAGTAATAAAAGAAGACCAAAGATGACTAAAATAGAGCTCGATATCATTTAATTAAAATATTTTTTTCTTTTTTTTCTTTTATAATTAGTAGTTTTTATATTGGGTAATTCCAATTCATTATTTTCTAGCCTTTTAATTTCATCTCTTAATTTAGCTGCTTCTTCAAAATTTAAATCTTCTGCGAAATTTAACATTTTCTTTTTCAAGCCATCTAAGTGTTTCTTTAAATTATTGCCAACTAGATGTTTTTCCTCATTTTCTGGTAGCTCTACATTAACTCTATCATTTTCATAGATGCTTGCGAGTATATCACTTATATCTCTTTTAATAGTTTTTGGTGTAATATTATTATCATTATTGAATTTTTCTTGAATTTTTCTTCTTCTTTTTGTTTCTTCAATAGCTTTTGTCATACTATCCGTTTTCTTGTCTGCGTATAAAATTACCCTACCATCAACATTTCTTGCTGCTCTTCCAATCGTTTGAACAAGAGAACGCTCAGACCTTAAGAATCCTTCTTTATCGGCATCCAGAATTGCGACTAATGCACATTCAGGTATATCTAAGCCTTCACGAAGTAAGTTAATTCCAACCAGTACATCAAACATTCCCCGTCTTAAGTCTCGAATTATTTCTATTCTTTCCAAGGTATCAATGTCCGAATGCATATATTTCACTTTGATACCATTTTCATGCATATATTCAGAGAGATCTTCTGCCATTCTTTTCGTAAGAGTTGTAACAAGGACTCTGTATTTATTTTTAACAATTTTCTTAGATTCTGATATGAGATTTTCGACCTGATTTTTTGCAGACCTTATTTCTACTTCAGGATCTATTAGGCCTGTTGGTCTTATAATTTGTTCTGTAAATACACCTTGCGTTTTTTTTAATTCCCATGGCCCTGGAGTAGCAGAAATGAACAAACTTTGTGGTCTCATCATTTCCCATTCTTCAAATTTGAGAGGTCTATTATCCTTACATGAAGGCAGCCGGAATCCATATTCCGATAAGGTATGTTTCCTAGTTCTATCTCCTTTATACATTCCATTTAGTTGAGGCACAGTCACATGGCTTTCATCAACAAATAAAAGTGAGTTTTCAGGTAAGTACTCAAAGAGTGTAGGTGGTGGTTCACCAGGCTTTCTTCCAGATAAATAGCGTGAATAATTTTCAATACCTGGACAGCTGCCAGTAGCTTCGATCATTTCAAGATCAAATCTTGTACGCTCTTCAATTCTCTGTGCTTCAATTAATTTATTATCTTTCTTAAATTCTGGTATTCGAACCTCAAGATCTTTTCTAATCTGTTTGATCGCATTTTGTAAAGTTGGTCTAGGAGTAACATAATGGCTATTAGCGTAGATTTTAATATTTGAGAGTGTTTCAATTTTTTTTCCAGTTAGTGGATCAAATTCATTTATGGTTTCAAGCTCATCTCCAAAAAGAGATATTTTCCATGCCCTGTCTTCATAATGAGATGGGAACACTTCAATCAAATCACCCCTCACTCTAAATGTCCCTCTATGAAAATCAGTATCATTGCGAGTGTATTGTAATGCTATAAGCTTCTGTACAATTTCATTACGTCCAATTTTTTGATTTACTTCAAGTTTGATCGTCATGGATCGATAAGTCTCAACAGAGCCAATTCCATAGATACATGAAACACTTGCAACGATAATTACATCATCTCTTTCAAGGAGTGATTGCGTAGCAGAATGGCGCATTCTGTCAATTTGTTCATTTATTGAAGCTTCTTTTTCAATATACGTATTTGATCTAGGTACATATGCCTCAGGAATATAATAATCATAGTATGACACAAAATATTCAACTGCATTGTTTGGAAAGAAAGATTTCATTTCACCATATAATTGAGCTGCGAGAGTTTTATTCGGAGCAAGAATTAAAGTAGGTCTTTGAGTTTCCTCAATAATCTTTGCCATTGTAAATGTTTTTCCTGATCCTGTTACTCCAAGTAAAACCTGATCAGCTTCTTTTTTTCCTATATTCTCAACTATTTCTTTTATTGCTTGAGGTTGATCTCCTGATGGCAAATAATCTGATACAGTTTTAAGAATTTTATTTTTAGACATTTTTGTTCCTTAGTATTAAATATAGCTTGAGATTATTAAAAATCTAATAATTACATTTTATAAATATAAAGTATGACATTATTATCAGAAAATATTTCAAGAATTAAACCTTCCGCAACTATGGCGGTTACCAATAAAGCAAGAGAACTAAAGGCTGCTGGGGTGGATATTATTGGACTGGGTGCCGGTGAGCCTGATTTTGATACACCCGATAACATCAAAAAAGCTGCTGTTGAGGCAATCAATAATGGTGATACGAAGTATACCGCTGTTGATGGAACACCGTCTTTGAAGAAAGCTATTATTCAAAAGTTCAAAAATGAAAATAATCTAGACTATTCTCCTGACCAAATTTCTGTTGGAACAGGAGGTAAGCAAATTATTTTTAATGCACTTTTAGCAAGTGTTGATCCGGGAGATGAAGTTATTATACCAGCACCTTATTGGGTATCATACCCTGATATCGTTGCTTTTGCTGGAGGAAAGTCAGTTTCGGTAGAGTGTAATGAGAGTTCGAATTTTAAAATTACAGCTCAACAATTATCTCAGAATATAAACGATAAAACAAAGTGGGTTATTTTAAACTCACCTTCAAATCCAACAGGTAGTTGTTATACAGAGGCTGAATTGCTTGAAATTTCAAAAGTGATAGAAAATAATCCCCATGTCAATGTCATGACTGATGATATTTATGAGCATCTTGTTTATGATAATTTTGTATTTAAGACAATTGCTGAAGTTAATCAAAATATCATGGATCAAACACTTATAGTTAATGGAGTCAGTAAAGCATATGCAATGACTGGATGGAGAATAGGGTACGCTGCTGGGGAAAAACAATTAATTAAAGCAATGGGAAAACTTCAGTCTCAGTCGACAAGTAATCCAAGCTCTATTAGTCAGGCTGCGGCTGTTGAAGCTTTAAGTGGAGATCAAAGCTTCTTAAAAAATAGAGCAGAAGTTTTTAAAAAAAGAAGAGACTTTGTTGTTAGTGCTCTTAATGCAATAGATGGAATTACATGCTTAAACCCAGAAGGAGCTTTTTATGTGTTTCCAAATTGTACAGGACTAATTGGCAAAAAAACAAAGAATGGAAAAACATTAACTAGTGATGAGGATTTTGTAACCGCCTTACTTGAAGATGCTGGTGTTGCAGTTGTTCAAGGGTCAGCTTTTGGTCTTGAAGGTTATTTTAGAATTTCTTATGCCACATCTGATGAACTTTTATCAAGTGCATGCGAGAGAATATCAAAGTTTTGCAATGAACTTACTTAGTCACGGTAAAAGACTACTCTAGACCAGAAATATATTTCTCAGCTTCAAGTGCAGCCATACATCCCATACCTGCAGCCGTTACAGCTTGTCTGAATGTTTTATCTTTTACATCACCCGCAGCATAAACGCCCTCGACACTAGTAACCGTAGAGTCGGGCTTAGTAATTATATAACCCTCATCATCCATCTCGACTTTTCCCTTGAAAATTTGAGTCGCTGGATCGTGTCCGATAGCAATGAATACACCGTCAACTTTTAGATCAGTAATAGATCCATCAAGTGTACTTTTAAGTTTTACACCTTGAACATTTGGTGGATTATCCTCACCATATATTTCATCAAGCTGGTTGTTCCATATACAATTTACTTTTGTGTGGTTTAAAAGCCTTTCTTGAAGAATTTTCTCTGCTCTCA
>CABYIR010000014.1 GCA_902518955.1 uncultured Pelagibacteraceae bacterium
CTTACTAGTAAAGTCAATATCATTAAATATTATTTGAGGAAGATTAAGTTCAAACCTTTTATATTCATCCATCATATGAGATACGACTCCGATTGGGGTCGAATTATGTTTTATTGTTAAAATAGAGGTTGCATGATTAGAAATTAATATAGAATCGGGATGGTAAGTAATTGGCATAGTATCACATAAAATTAAATCATAAGTTTTTGATAATTGAGAAAAAATATTTTCCAGTTCCTTGTAATCATCGACTCCAATCCACACTTTATCTTCCTCAATCATTTTATTGCCAGCAGTTATAACATCTAAATTTTTAAATTTACTCCGTATAATGTAATCATCTAATAAATTTGCCTCAAAACTTTTTTTTCTTAAATCACTAAATCCTGATTGATAAAAATCATTACCAAAAAACTGTTTTGTGAGTGATCTTTTTTCTTCGTCCATATCTATTAAAAGAACTTTTTTATTCATTTCATTTGCTGCCATACCAAGTAATATTGTATTGATTGTCTTGCCCTCAGAACTAACAGGAGAAGAAATTATGAACGCATTATTATCTACCTTTTTACCATTAATTAATTTAATAATTGTTTTTTTAAGACTATCAGATAATGCTTTGTTTTTTAATAAATCTAATTCTAATACTGGCTTATTGGATATATCTTTGATACGTGGAATTATGCCTGATGCATCAATACCTGTTTTATCTTTAATTTGAGAATTAATTTGAAATCTATTAAAAAGACTGTAAAAATCATAAAAAATAACAATTCCTACAATAAGAAAAGATACTGCTAAACCGTATATCACAAAATAAATCATCATAATTGATGACTCATAATTGTTAGTTCTTACTGCTGATTGAGACCTGTCTAGAATATTTGCATCTGATTGATTATCAGAAGAAACAGTTAATAACTTGTTTAAATATGTAGATAGAAGTGTTTCATTTACGTTAAATTCTGATTCAAGTTTACTTAATTGACTATTTTTTATGCGAGTATTTGATATTTCAATACTTAAACTATCTTTAATTAAATTATGAGACTTAATTTTATCAACTATCTTAGTTACCTCTGGATGTTTGTTGGTATAGATTTTTAATAACTCATCTCTTTCATTATTTAATTCTCTCAATTGATCATCGTTAGTCTTGAGATCGTTTTCTAAATTTTCAATTTTAGTTGAGTATATATCATTATCTGATTCAAATTTTAAAATATTATTTCTAAGCTCATCTTGCATTACTCTCAAGTTATCTATTTTATCTTGATAATATTCAGTTGAATAATTGCCTGCACTAGCTTTTGTGATTACCTGGTAATTTAAGTATTCTTGAGCAACGAGGTTAGAAACTTTACTGCTAAATTCAGGTGAAGATGAAGTGTATGAAATATTAAGTATATTTGCATTTTTACTTTTAGTAACTTTTAATTTAGATTTTAGTTTATTAATTAATTTAAAGTTAAAATCTTTACGATCAACACTATCAAAGTAGTTAACTGACTTTTCCTCGTCTTGTATTGTATATTGATTTTGATCATAATTATTTATTTCTTTTGAATTAAGCTCTTTATTAAATGATGACGGTTCATTATCAGAAGGATTATTATCTAAAATACTAATAGATGAAATTGAATTAATATCTTCAAGTGAATATTCGCCTTTATACTTTTCAATAAGTTTTAAAAGCATTTGATCACTGAGATTTATGCTTGCTGGTAAATAATTTTTTGCTAGTTCAAGAATATCTTGGTCGGAATAATTATTAGTTGAAAGAACACTATATGCAAATGACATAATTTCCCCTGAATCAGGTTTTTCACTTTTGAATGTTTCTTGTAGCTCATCTAATTTTTTATTTTGATTTTCGGTCAGTATAAATTCATTTTTTATTTTATCACTCACTTCAGAAACCTTGTCCTCATCAACCGTAGCTACAATGGTATCTAGCGCAACATTCATTGTAGTTTCAATTGCTTTTTGAGTAACTGTTGATTTTGCACCACCCAATAAATCTAAAACTAAATTTAGGCCTGAGTATTTAAGAATTAAATCGGCTATAAAAGTTATCAATGATGAGTTTTGCCGATTGACAGTAAACTCAGGGAATTGAATATTATTTTTTTTAATTACATTGTGAATTAAGGTGTTTGATTTAATTTTTGCTATCTCAGTCTGAATTGCTTCATTTTGGGATGATGAAAAATCAATATTTTGTTCATCTTTTAAATTTATATTTTGTAATTTAATTAGCAGCTTTGTATTTGACATATACTCAGGTATAATATTTGCTGATTGAAAAAAACCAATTAATAGAAAAATTATTAAAGTAAATGCTATCGTATTTTTCAAACTATATAGTACTACTAGAGCGATATTTACAAGATCCATTAAATTAAGATCTTTACTCTCTTTTGTATAAAAAGTATTTTCCATTAGAAATTATTGAGTACGAAAAACCTCTGAATTTATAGGTTTATAAGATTTCCAAAGATTAATGAAGTCAAGGCTACTTAACATCCTTGTCATAGTTTGATTCCATCTAGTAACTTTATATGTGCTAATAAAAATAATATCCTTATCTAATAAATAAAAGTTATCAGCTAACATTAAGCTTGTCGGAGACTTTAAATCAACTTTGTAAGCAACTCCTCTTAATTTGTTATTAATTGTCTGGTTCACTCTCAACACATAAATTTCTTCTAAATTTGCTGTTGATTTATCTAAATTTGAATTTAAGAGTGCCTCGGAAAGTGTCATGGTAGAAGAATAATTAAGTATTCTATCATTTTGCACTGCCCCTGTTACATAAACTTTTTGAGCACTTTGTGAGGGGAGATATAGAATATCATTATTTTTAACATAAACATTGGGATTAGCGCCGTTCGTAATAAAGCCTAAATCAACAATATAATTTTTTTTATTTCTATTCAAAATTAAAAAGGGATTGGGAGTTGCTTCACTAAAGGATACACCGGCCTGATCAAGCGCTTGTAAAACAGTAATTGGAACATCATCTAAGTTTATCATTTTAGTTTTAACCGAAGATGACGCCATTTCATTAAGTCCGCCTTCAAAAGAGCCAGATACAAATGCTTTATTACTTTTAAAAGTTGTCACCGAAAGAAATATTTCAGGATCAACATATAGATCACTTAATGCTGAAACTAATAAATCTTTAGCCTCACTTGGAGTAAACCCGCTTATATTATATCTTCCAAGATATGGAAATTCTATTTCTCCTCTGCTATCTACTTTTAAACCTCTTGATGTAATACGATTTACATTATTGTCTGAAGGAAAAAGTATTTCAATAGTATCACCAGGACCAATTATATATTCTGGAAAAGAATTATCTAATAAAGGATCAAAAGAAACATTTCTTAAATCCTCAGGAATTTTAGCCCCACTAATTCTAGGCATACTATCTAATACTTGAGGAGATAAAGAGGAAATCTCAATTAATGATAATTCAATATTATTTTCTTGAACAAGGTTTGCTTCTCTTGGAATTGGTTTCTGATAGTAAGAAAAATCCTGACCATCTAACAGATGCGTGTTACATCCTTGCAAGATAAATACCAAAAATATTGTACTTAAAGCCCTCATAATTAAATACATTAAAAAAAATATATTAATATTTGAATCTTATAGATAATTTTTTAATTTTTGAAACTTTATTAATATTTAATTTCACCTTATATCAACATATAGTATCTATACTAAATTAATTAAAGATATGTTGATTAGCTATTTTGAAGACTCTATCCATCCACCACCGAGTAATCTTAGTCCATTATTATCTCTAGAATAAAAAACACAAGCTTGTCCTGGTGAAACTGCTGCCTCTGGATCATTAAAATTGATCTGACATTTATCTTCAGCAAGCCTTGAATGAGTAGCATCAAGTAATTTTCCTGTTGACCTAATTCTTACTTTAATCTTTGAGGGCATACTATTAACCAAATAGTTAGTGTTATTTAATTTAATACTTTTTGATTTGATATGATCTTTACTGGCCACTACAACACGATTTTGCTCTTTATCAATTTTTTTTACGTATAGAGGGTTTGATTGAGAAACTCCAATTCCTCTTCTCTGACCAATAGTGAAATTATAAATACCATCGTGTTGACCAATTACATTATTATTAATGTCAACTACCTCTCCCTTTTCTTCATCAATAGAATTTTTTTTTATAAATGATTTATAGTCTCCATCTGGAATAAAACAGATATCCTGGCTATCTGCTTTATCAAAAACATGAAGATTCATTGATTTTGCGAAATCACGAATTTGACTTTTATTGAAGTCGCCAAGAGGAAATTCAACAAAATCTAGGTCAGCTTTCTTAATAGAGAATAAAAAATATGATTGATCTCGATCTTTATCCTCGGGTACATACAATGCCCATTCATTTTCAACTCTCATTTTTTTAATATAATGACCTGTAACTAACGCTGTGCCATTCAATTTTTTTGTAAATTCTAGCAAATCAAAAAATTTAACTTTTTCATTACAATTAATACATGGTATGGGTGTTTTTCCCTCTTTATAGTCATTAATAAAAGGATCAATTACACTTTCTTTAAATATCTTCTGAAAATCAAGTACATAATGAGGAATAGAAATTGTATTTGCAATTTTTTTTGCATCAAGAATATCAATACCTGCGCAACACGTTTTTGAATTTTTTACTTTCTTTTCATCATACAATTTAAGAGTAACACCTAAAACATTGCTTGCTTTCTTTTTCATTAGTGCAGCTGCAACTGATGAGTCGACGCCACCAGACATCGCTACAACAATTGGATTTTCTATTTCGGTTTCAGGCATCATTTGAATATTATTTTTATCTATAAATATATTGGTGGTAACTATAACATAATTAAACTAATGTCTAATTTAAGATTTTGTATATGAAATTAGATAAAAAATTAAATTTAGAGCTAAAAAATATTACTATATTGGCTGGAAAAGCAATACTTAAAGTATACAAAAAGCCATTTAAAAAAAATCTCAAAGCAGACAAATCGCCAATTACTGAGGCTGATATAGCTGCAAATAATATAATCTGCGAAAAGCTAAAAAAACTTACGCCAAATATTCCTATTATTTCTGAAGAAAATGAAAATAGACCTAAAAATACAAGCTTATTTTGGTTGGTTGACCCTCTTGATGGAACAAAGGAATTCATCAAGAAGAATGGAGAATTTACTGTAAATATTGCTCTGGTAAAAAATAAGAGACCTATTTATGGAATTATTTTTAAACCAACTTCCAGAGAGCTTTACTTTACAGAGAATAAATTTTCATATTATTCGAAATTAGACCGTAATTATGGTCTCTCAAAAAAAACTAAAATCAAAACAAAGCGAAGAAAGAAAAATATCCTAGCATTGAGTAGATCGCATACTAGAAATAACGACCTGATACTTAAGAAATTTAATGCAAATAAAATTATACAAACAGGAAGTTCTATAAAACTCTGTCTTATTGCTAATGGATCAGCAAATATTTATCCAAGATTGGGAACTACAATGGAATGGGATATAGCTGCTGGTGATGCAATATTAAGAAAGGCAGGTGGAAAAATAAAAACTCTTGATGGTAAAATTTTAAAATATGGAAAAAAGAATTTTAAGAACTCGTCATTTATTGCCAGAAGTTAAGAAAACTTTAATGGCTTACCACTTGGCTTGCCAATAATCTTTCCATTCCAAAAAACTTTATTGCCATTTATCATAGTGCCAACTGGCCAACCTTTAATTTTCATACCATGAAAAGGTGTCCAACCACATTTACTTTGAACTTCTTTATTACTAATTTTTTTAATCTTTCTCATATCGACAAAAGTAAAATCAGCATCATAACCCTCTTTGATCAAACCTTTATTTTTTACATTAAATCTTTTTATAGGATTGAAACTAGTTAATTGAACAACATTGTTTATAGAAATAGTTTTTTTAGACACTTCATTTAAAAGAATTGGTAATAATGTTTGAACTCCAGGCATACCTGACGGACTATTGGGATACTCTTGTTTTTTTTCTGATAGCAAATGAGGCGCATGATCTGAACCAATTATATCGATCTCACTATTTTTAAGAGCTTTTCTAATTCTACTTAAATGCTTTCCTGACCTAATTGGTGGATTCATTTGAGCTAATGTTCCTAGTTTTAAATAACATGAAGGAGACGATAAGACTAAATGCTGCGGTGTAACTTCGTAAGAGACAAATTTTTTATTTTTATTTAAAAACTCTATCTCGTCAGCAGTTGTAATGTGTAGAACATGTATTTTTTTCTTTGTTGAGTTTGCCAGTTTTACCAAATTCTTTGTTGATTTTAGACAAACATTTTCATTTCGCCATAATGGGTGTGATCTGGGATCACCTTTTTTAATATATTTTTTTCTTTTATTGAGCTCATTTTCATCCTCAGAATGAAACGAAATCATCTTCTTAGTACTCTTCATTATTTTCTTAATATCGTTGTAATTTGAAACTAGTAATGTACCCGTGGAAGAACCAACAAAAACTTTAATTCCACAACATCCATCTTCTTTTTCAACTTTTTTAATTTCAGGAATATTATTTTTTTCAGCCCCAAAATAAAATGCATAATTACAGAACATCCTTTTTTTTGCTCCATTCAATTTTGCTTTAAAAAGTTTCTTTGTAGTTATGCTTGGTTTATTATTAGGCATGTCAAATACTGTAGTGATGCCTCCAGCAATTGCAGCTCTGCTGCCACTTTTAAGATCTTCTTTTTTTGTATTTCCTGGTTCTCTGAAGTGAACCTGAGTATCAAAAGCTCCTGGCAAAATGTGGAGGCCTTCAGCATCAATTGATCTGGAAGCCTTTAAGTCTGAGACATCTCCTATTCTAAATATTTTCCCTTTATTGACAGCAATATCACCTTTAATAGTTTTTTGATGAGTTACATAAGTTCCATTTTTTATGATTAGGTCTACTTTTTTATTCATAATTTTTAAATCATCCCTCTAATTTTATCTAATACTGTTTCTACTTTAATTTCTTTTAAATAACTTGGTGAGTCTTTTAAAGTAAAATTTTTATCATTAATAATTTCTTCATAATTTTTATCAGTCCTCACGGTATAACTTTTTTTACCCTTTGGACCATAAACCATATCATTAGTTGGACCAAACAATCCTATTGTTGGAATTCCTGCTGCTACTGAGAGATGCATATTAGAGCTATCACTTCCCAAAAATAATTTACTATTTCTTAAGATAAAATATGTCTCAATCATATCAGCATTATTCATTAAATTATTAACTTTAATTGACAATGACTCTTTCAAATTTTTGATTTTTGTATTATCAGAAGCTTTATCTGTAGCACCAAGAATTACTATTTCAAAATCGCTAAATATTGGGTCTTCAAATAATTTAAAGTATTTATCAATGGGCCAATCTTTACCTTGCCAATTTGAAATTGGAGCAACACAAATATAGTTTTCACTTATTTTTTTTGACTTTAAAATATCACTATATTTCTCCTCATCTGCCCATATTGTTGGTTCAATATTGTCACCTATTTGCAAAAACTTTGAAAATTGATCAAGTTTATGCTCATGCTCGTTACCTCTAAAAATTTTTCTTTCATTTGCTTCCAAAAAATATGACAAATAACTAGATCGCAAATCCACAACTAGATCCCATTTGTTATCTTTTACAAAACTCCATATTTTAAACCAGTGCCCAGCATATTTTTGCTTATCAATCACAATAAGCTTCTTTAATCTTGGCATATTGGTGAATATATCTTTAGAAATTGTACTTGTTACTACCGTGAATTCTGCTTCTGAATATTTTTTTATTAAGTGATTAACAAGACTAGTAGCTAAAATTGTATCCCCAATTCGTGAATAGCTTACTACTAAAATTTCCATTTTTAATAATATATATATAAAATAATATTATTAATATGAAATTATCAGTTCAGATATGAAAGTAACCAAAAACGATAGTATATCCATAATAGAAGTTTCTGGCGTAGATCGTATTGAATTTTTGAATAACATTTTTACAAACGATGTATCAAAAGTATCAAATAAGAATTCTATTTATACATGTCTTCTCAGCCCACAAGGAAAATTAATCGCTGACCTTATTCTTTCAGATTTTAAAGAAAGTTTATTTATTTGCTCCTATTCAAAATTTAAAGACGATTTAATCAAGGTCTTGAATATGTATAAGCTGAGATCAAAAGTAAAAATAGAAGATGTGTCAAATGACTATCAATATTATTTTGTTGAGTACGAAAATCTTCAAACTACATTAAATAAGAGTGAAATTTTTTCAGGAAATACATTTTTGTCAAATAACTCATTATTGATAATTGACCCAAGACTTGCTGAATTAGGAGCACACGTAATCACAGCTGATAATTTAATTGATGGAAAAGAATATGAAATAAATAATGATGATATCAATCTAAATTATTTTAAACATGGAATAGTTCCATCTTCAATATTATCTGATATGAAAAAGGTTTATCCATTAGAAGCAAATATTCATCTTTTAAATGGTATTGATTTTAAAAAGGGATGCTATGTAGGGCAAGAAGTCACAGCACGGATGAAACTAAAAAATAAAATACCAAAAATTATATTTTCATTAATCAGCGATCGGTTAATAGAGGATGAAGATGAGAACGAAAATATCTATGCCAATGATCAGGTGATTGGGAAAATAATAGCAAAGTATGAGAAATTCTATTTTGTTTTAATTGACATGAGAAAGGTACAAGGAGATGATTTAAAAGTAATGAACTTATGTAGTGACAATAGTAATTTTGTTTTAAATCAGCAATCTTGGTTCGGTTACTAATGGTGCCGTCGGCGAGACTCGAACTCGCACGAACTATGTTCACTGATCCCTCAAACCAGCCTGTCTACCAATTCCAGCACGACGGCAAAACCTTGTTTTTAGCTCAAAACTAGAAGGTGTTGAAATATATACAATTAACTATAATTGTTATAAATATTTATTGAATAGAATTATTATGCAACAGGAATTGTCATACCCAACAGATTATAACTCAGAGGTCAGAGCTTCAACAGCGGAGCTTTATAAATCCGTTTCAAAAATTATTCCAGAAATTGAGTGGCCGTTTCATGCCCCTCTTATACATGAAATTCGAAAACTTAAAAAAGAGAAGAATGCGGCAATACTTACTCATAACTACCAAACACCAGAGATATTTCATTGCGTATCTGACATTGTAGGAGATTCTCTAAAACTCGCATATGAAGCGCGGGATAGCGAGGCTGATACAATTATTGTATGCGGTGTACATTTTATGGCCGAGACAGCAAAAATACTTAGTCCCAATAAAAAAGTTTTGATCCCAGATATGCGTGCTGGCTGTTCTCTGGCTGATTCAATTACAGCTGATGATATCAGACTACTTAAGCAAAAATATCCAGGTGTTCCTGTTGTTACTTATGTAAATACTTCAGCCGAAGTTAAATCAGAAACTGATGTCTGTTGTACTTCTGGAAATGCCAAGCTAGTCGTTGAGTCACTAAATACTGATAAGGTTATTTTTCTACCTGATGAATACCTTGCTCAAAATATTGCAAACCAAACTGATGTTCAAATTATTTCTTGGAAAGGTAGATGTGAAGTTCATGAGAGATTTACTGCAAAAGAAATTTTGGCCTATAAAGAACAACATGAAAATATAATTGTCCTTGCACACCCAGAATGTTCACCTGAAGTTGTAGAAGTCAGTGACTTTACTGGTTCAACTGCTGGTATGAGTAACTATGTTAAAGATAAGCAACCTGAAAAAGTTATTATGGTAACTGAATGCTCTATGAGTGATAATGTAGCAGTAGAAAATCCAAATGTTGAATTTATCCGTCCATGTAACTTATGCGCTCACATGAAAAGAATTACATTAAAAAAAATATATGATGCACTTCGATTTGATCAATATGAAATAAACGTCGATGATAAAATCATTGACAAGGCTCGATTATCAATTGATCGCATGCTTGAAATCGGCAGACAAAAATAATGACTGACAGCATATATTCTCCTGATGTTGTAATTGTAGGAGGAGGAGTTGCTGGTCTTAATGCCGCTTTAAATTTAGCTCCAAGAAAAGTATGTGTAATTACAAAAAATTCACTTGGAATTAATACTTCAAGTAGTTGGGCCCAGGGTGGAATTGCGGCGCCATTTTCAAAAGATGATAGTAACGAGAGCCATATAAATGACACCCTAGCGACTGCAAAAGGTCTTGCTAAATCTGAAGTAGTTAGAGAAGTTATTTCAGAGTCGATTAATATAATTAAAGATTTAGAAAATATAGGTGTTGAGTTTGATAAAAACTCAGATGGAACTTTTAATCTTGGATTAGAGGCAGCTCATAGTTTCAATAGAATTGTAAAATCTAAAGGTGATAGTTCTGGTATTGAAATAATGCGAGGACTTACAGAAAAAGTAAGGTCATCTGACCATATAACTGTCCTCGAAAACGTATCCATTGACAGTATCATGATGGAACACAATACAATTTATGGAGTAATTGGACATTTAAATAATCAAAATTTACCTGAAAATCATGTTGTAATTCAAAGTCCTAATGTCATTTTAGCGACAGGTGGCCTTGGAGGTATCTTTGCAAATACTACCAACCCTCGTACATCCTATGGTGAGGGTATTGCTCTTGCAGCTGAAGCAGGGGCTGTAATAACTGATATGGAATTTGTTCAATTTCATCCAACCGGGTTAGATTTTGGTCTTGATCCGACTCCCCTTGCAACAGAAGCAATACGTGGCGAAGGCGCTACATTGGTTAATCAGCATAATGAAAGGTTCATGCTTGGTGTTCATCCACAAGCTGAATTAGCTTCAAGAGATATTATTGCGCAGAGTATTTTTGATCAAATCGAAAATGGTAATTCTGTATTTCTTGATTGCAGAGAAAATATTGGGAATGACTTTGGTAAACAGTTTCCCCAAGTAAAATCATACTGTGATAAAGCTGATATAGATCCAAGTTCTGAATTAATACCTATAATTCCTGTAGCTCATTATCATATTGGTGGAGTAAAAACAGATCTTAAAGGTCGTTCATCTGTTGATGGACTTTGGTGCTGTGGAGAAGTAGCGGCTACAGGTATTCATGGTGCTAATCGACTAGCGTCAAATTCAATATTAGAGTCTCTCGTATTTGCAAAAATTGTTGCTGAGGAAATTAATAAATGTCCTATTAAAAAAATAGATAGTGTAAGTCAGTCATTTATTAAAACTTATAAAGAAAAAACTAGAAATAAAATCAGAGCAAAAAAATATATTTGGCAGCTTCGATCTTCAATGATGAGAAACCTTGGTATAGTTCGAAATTCTCAATCGATTATCAGAGGATTAAGAGATATTGTTAGAATTGAGAGAGAATCTAAAGGTCTATCGGCAAAACTAAATGATATGATTTTAGTGAGTAAATTTATCATTGTAGGCGCTTATAAGAGAAAAGAAAGTCGTGGCTGTCACCTAAGATCAGACTATGTCACTGAAAATGACAAATATAAATTGAACATAGATCAAAATCTAGATTCGATGGAGTTAGATATTCAAAAAATACTTGATAAAGCTCAGCTACGAATTGATGATAAAAATGTTGCTATCTAAAAATTATATTAAATCTCAAGTAAGTACTGCTCTTCAGGAAGATCTTGGTTTATTAGGTGACATAACTTCACAGGCTACAATTGCTGAAAATCACAAATCATCAGCTGAAATCATACTTAAAGAAGATGCGGTTCTCTGTGGAATTGATTTTGCCATTCTAACATTCAAACTATTAGATAGAAAAATTAAGATAAAAAAACAAAAAAAAGACGGTTTAAAATTTAAAAAAGGTTCATCAATTTTAAAAATTTATGGCAATACCCAAGCTATTCTTGCGGGTGAGCGAACTGCTCTTAATTTTTTAGGACTTATGTCAGGCATTGCCACAAAGGCTCAAAAGTATTCAGAAATTGCCAAAAAATATGGTTCAAAAATTTATTCTACACGTAAAACAATCGTTGGAATCCGTGAGTTACAAAAATATGCACTTAGCATAGGAGGAGCAAATATTAATAGGAAGTCATTGGATGATTTTTTTTTCATAAAAGATAACCACATTTCAAAAGCAGATAATATTATTGATAGTATTGATCAGGTAAGAATGTTTTATCCAAAAAAAAAGATAACAGTCGAAGTTGATAAAATATCTCAGTTGAAGAAAATTCTAGATCAAAAAATAGATGTAGTTCTATTGGATAATATGAATGTATCGCAAATAAAAAAATGTTTAAGACTTATCAATAATAAATTTGAATGTGAAGCTTCTGGAAATGTGAACTTAAAAAATCTAAATGAAATAGCAAAGACAGGTGTGCATAGAATTTCAACGGGACAACTAACTCATAGTGTCAACAATGTAGACTTTGGCTTAGAACTATAATTTTTATATTGAAAATATATAAACAATATAAAACATCCATCCAGGAATTAATATAATCCAATAATTATACATCCAAGTCATGCCTACCCATCCACCCCATGAATCATAATCAGTGAGCTTTATTCTCTCGTAAAGAGACTTTCTTAGTCCTTTGAAGAAAATTTCTTTTTTAAATTTAGACAGGCTTCTCTCAGATTGGCTCATTTGTCTTACTCTTCTTTTAATCATTCGGAGATGAATTACTTGCCAAGGTAAATATAAAAAACCAAAAATAGTACTGATGATAAGCAGAACAACCTGAGTACTATGAATTTCGGCAAAAAAATATAAGAATATACTAAGAATAGTATTTATAGAGAAAATAACAAACCATCCTAATTCTTCATAGAAATATAAATTTTCTTCATTTAATAAAATCGCTGACCAGACGAAAAATTGTGAAATACTAACTTGCAAAACCATTATCCAAGACAATAAATCAACTATTAAAAATTGATCGTCGTTAATCAATCTAAGGACATAACTAAATTGATAAATGTATGCAATCTCAACAAAAGTAACTAAGAACCGTGTCAAAAATATTGATGAAAAAAAAGTATCATGGAGTACAATTTTCTTAGAATAATTATTTGGAAAAATACAGCGGTAGGCTGATATTAAAAATAGTAATTGTGCTGGAGCTAATAAGTAAACATCAACTGAAGAAAAAGGCTCACTTAGACTTTTAAAGAAGAGAAATAAATTTGTAACAATTCCTATCTTTAAACACCACAAAAGATAATTATACATATGTTATTTAAATTTTTTTCTCATATTCATGGCGGCCTCAATTCCCGAAATAGGTTTCTTACCCTCCGGAACAGTATTACCTTTCTTAACTAGTTCTTCATAAGGCACGCCGTCTTTAAACATTTGGTATAAGACCTCAATGTCCATATTTGTTCCAACAGGCTCTTCTGGAAACCCTTTTTTTGCAACTTCCTCTGAAAACTCCTGATCATTCCTCCAATGTTCATAGAAAATTTCCACTAAATTGCCATCAGGATCTCTGTAATAAATACCACTGATCCAACCATGATTTATTGTCCAGTAAGGTTCTAAACCTTGTTTTTTTGCTCTAAAATAAAAATCGAACCATTGATCTATTGGGTTCAATCGATACGAAATATGATCAAGGCCTACAAGATTAGGAACTGCTCGATTAATCCAGTTTTTGAATTTCATCACAAGCCTTGGAATAAATCCTAAATTTTCAAAAACAGGTTCTGTATTTGCTATCGCAATTCGATGATGCTCTTCGTCAAATGTCATAAAAGTAATTTCTTTACTTTTATACATTGGCTTACAGCCAAATAGTTTTTCATAAAAATCCACCATCCGATCATAATTCATCGTCTTAAATGATACATGGTGAAATGTATCTGGCGCATCTCCAGATCTAAATTTTTTATATAAATCTAAATTAAGAACTTTATCTTCATCTATCATATTTTATACTCCTTTAAGTAGTCCAAAACCAGTCAGGTCCAGGTAAGTGAAGAACATGGTTTTCTAGTCCTATTTCTTTATCAGTTAATTGATTTAGTTTATTATTCATTTGCATTACTAAATCTTTGTTGTTTTCAACCTTTGAAAGATCATTGAGCTCATAAGGATCATTTGAAAGGTCATACAACTGAAAGCTTGCATTATTTTTTGATAATTCCTCAAAATTATTAGGAATATTATTTTCACGAGGTGAGAAAAATCTGAGGAATTTATAATTTTTATCAACCACTCCTTTGTAATTTAATGGAGGTGTAAAATCTGGTAAAAAATTGCCCTTGGTTGCGAATGCCTTAAACTTATCTACAAGACTATCAGCAAGTGCAGTATGTCTAAACTTCTCAGCAACATTAAAAACTGTTGGAATAATTTGAACACCATGTATTAAATGCCCTTCTTCATCACGAATATTATCATAATCAACATTTTCAACTAAACTTGCAAAACTATTTCCTTTTAATTCAGGATATCTATTAGCTATGTCATTCTTTTCTATGCCAGAAAACTCTAATATTGATGGAACTATATCAATATTTGAAATTATAGAATTACATTTTTTTTGTTCTTTTAATTCCGGGTGATAAACCAGCGTTGGAACCCTAATTGACTCCTCCCAAGGAACAATCTTGCCTCTTGCACCTTGCTGTCCCAGCATTTCTCCATGATCAGAAATCATAAATATTATTGTATTATCTAGTTGGTTTGTCTCCTTCAATTTATTAATTAGTGTCATCATATGACGATCTACGTCTCGCAGACAATTAAAGTAATAGTTGCAAAACTTTTTCCATAGGTCTGGTCGCGAATAAGGTATCTCACCATAAACCGTGTTCATTATCTCAGTGCCATAATTACCTTCATCGAGATCTCTTGGTCCAAAATTTAATGGAAATTCAAAATCATGTACTTCATCATAGATTGGATCTTGAGGAGCAAATTTCTGATGTTCAGCTATAAAACCTGTTCCTATTATTTCTGATGATGCCCTAAAGAACATAATATCGTGAGGATTAACAAAATTTATAAAAGCAGACCATGGTTTTTCGTTATCTTTTTTTTCAATAATAAATTTTGAAGCAGATTCAGCTGTAAAGCCATCAAACTTAAAGCCACCTTGCCCCAAATCTCTCTCACCTGGCTGGTCAGAATTATCGAAGCCGTACTTGCTGAACATTTTTTTCATTCCATCATATCCAAGTGCATTCTCATTTACATTACTTTCCGTAATATTTGTTAAATGCCATTTCCCAAAATACCCAGTTTCATAATTCTGATTTCTAAGTAAATGACCGATTGTATTTACATCGTCATATAAACCTGGAACCCATGGAGTTACTGTATTATCCCAAACTCCAGTGAATTGAACATGTTGACCCGTATATACTGAACTACGGGCAGGAGAACAAATTGGTGTTGATGTATAAGATCGGTTAAAATAAGTTGATTTACTTTCAAGGAATCTTCTTGCTGGTAAATTAATATTCTTAGGAATAAAAGGCCATGCACGCTCTTGGTCATTTAAAATTAGTAAAATATTATAATTTTTTTTATTAGATATGACTGCAGGTGCTTGTTGAGTTAATAGAATTGTACTCATACCACTCAAAACAGCAGTTGCAGCAGCTTTTTTTAAAAATGATCTTCTTGTGATTTTTTTTCTCATAGTTCTAAAAATAAATATGTACTAATAATTATAATTATAGTCGGGGCTATCATGTTATGGGCATTCTCATCGAACTTATATGTCTTGATTTCTCCATTAATTTTAAATGGTAGATGCTTTTGTTTTCCTGGTTTAAAACTCAATTTTTCCCCGAAGGTATACAAAAAAGGTCTCCTCCCTCCCTTATCGGATAATGTTCCTCCATAAATAGGCATTGTTAAAATAGTCAAAATAAAGGTTCCAAGAAAAGTAAAATACCAAAATAACCAAAAATATAATTGATAAGGATAATAAAAATTCGGAAAATAAATCCATAAGATAAAAAGATTCATAATTGCTATGGGATAATAACTCAATACTTGCCAAACAACATGAAACCTTGCATGACCTGGCCAATCAGGATGTGTGGCATGTGTCTTATTAAAATCAGCAAATGACATTCCAATAACTAACAAAACAGAAATTAAAGAATAAATAATTCTAAGAATAAAATTTTCATCATAAAGTTCCATGATTTTTATTTTCCATCTTCATTATAATTTCTTGCTATTCTTGCAGCTAAGTTTGGTGTAAATCTTGCTAAGTAAAGAGCAACTCTTGAGAAACTAAAAAAGGGTATAACATAATGTTCTCTCTTATTTTTAATAATTGCACTAATGATCATGTTAGCAGCTGTATCTGCTTTCATGCCTTCTGTAGCATGCCCTCTATCATTCTTTCCATAAGATGATCCATCCTCAGTTAAAGCTTTCATTCCTACTTCTGTATCAACTAAGCCTGGTGCAACTGTATTAACTTTAATATTATGCTCATAAACTTCAGCTCTTAGAGCATCCATGAAACCTTGAAGAGCATGTTTTGCAGATGCATAAACTGATCTTTTTTTAATGGCAAATTTACCAAGTAAACTTGAAACGGATACTACTTGTCCACTTTTTCTTGATATCATTGAAGGAAGTACACTTTGGGTTAATTTTACAACAGAATAGAAATTAAGTTCCATTACATCTTGGTATACTTTGAAATTTGTTTCTTCTACACCAGACCAAGCTGATACACCGGCGTTGTTAATCAAAATATCAATTTCTCCAACTTCTTTCTGTACTCTTAATGAAAAATCATCAATCTCGTCAATTTTTGAGAGATCAAAAGGATATACTTGAACGTTAGCATTTCTACATTTTAACTTAGTATCTTCCAGTTGTTCTTTTCTTCTTGCAGTTAGAATAAGAGTGCAATCGTAATTTGATAACTGAATTGCTAATTCACGTCCAATACCAGAAGATGCTCCAGTAATCCAAATAATTTTTTTATCAAAATAATTCATAAATAATAATTGAGACTACTCTCATTTTTATATATAGTATATAAAAATATGAATGATTATTTCCAATCAAAGGCATCTTTGCAATCAAAAAAAGATCGAACTCGAGCAGCTATAATTGACAGCGCAATTAATATTATTGCTAAAAAAGGTTTTCAGAAATCTTCTATTCAAGAAATGGCTAAGAACGCAGGCATTGCGAATGGTACTTTTTATAATCACTACAAAGACAGAAAAAGTATTTTTGAAGATGTTGCCAATTTAATTGCAATAGAATTAGTAAAAGTTATTGAAGAGAATGAGGTAAAAACAAAAAAACCTGCCCAAAAACTGATCAACTCTACCAAGCAGTTTATTAAACGTTCAGTTCAGGTTCCAGAATGGGGCTTAATTTTTCTCGAAGCTGCTGATTTCTCTGTAAGACTTGAGAAAGACATTAGTAAGTTTCTTATTAAGGATATAAAAAGTGGAATACGGGATAAATCTTTTCTAGTTAAATATGATGATTTCTTAGTAGAACAAATTATGATTATTGTTCTACACTCGATAAGTCATCAATTAGAAAATGGCATCAATAAACAAATTACAGATAAAACAATCAATGCAATTTTAAGAATATTAAATTATAAAAAATAAAGGAACGTATTATGAAATTAGTCACATTTTTATATCAATCAGAACAAAAAATAGGCGCTGTCATTGGAGATGAAATTGTAGATTTTTCATCATCAGATCTTCCTCAAAATATGATTGAATTCATTGAACTTGGAAATGAAGGGTTGAAAAGAGCAACTTCATTAATTGAAAAAGGTGCAAATAAACTATCCATTAGTGATGTAAAATTAATGGCTCCTATCCCTAAACCAAATAAAATTCTGGCCGTAGGACTTAATTATAAAGAGCATCGTGATGAAGTAAAAGAAACTGCGGCTAAAACTATTGGTCAAGCTCAAGAAAAGTATCCAAATATCTTTAATAAGCAAAATACATCCGTGATTGGTCCTTATGATGAAATACATAGACCAAAAGCTTCTGAATTTTTAGATTATGAGGGTGAACTAGGATTCGTTATTGGGAAAAAATGTCGTCATGTTCCTTATGATAAGGCGAAGGATGTAATTTATGGCTACACAGTTGTAAATGATGCAACAATTAGAGATTGGCAGATGAGGGGGCCTCCTATGACTATGACAATGGGTAAATCATGGGATACACACTGTCCATTCGGACCTTATTTAGTTACAAGTGATGAAGTTGGTGATCCTCATAAGTTAAAACTTGAAACTCACGTGAACGGTGAACTTAGGCAGTCGGCGAGTACAGATGATTTAATTTTTGATTGTTTTACACTTGTGGAATATTTGACAACAGCATTCACTCTTGAACCTGGAGATTTAATCCCTACAGGAACACCTGCCGGATCTGCTGTAATGACAAGAAATTGGCTAAAATCAGGTGATGAAGTTAAAATTGAAATTGAAAAATTAGGAGTCATTAATAATAAGGTTATTGACGAGCCTGATGATACGATTCTTTATTAAAAATATTCATGCAGCCTGACTATGATGTAATTGTTATTGGTTACGGCCCTGTTGGAGAAACATGCGCCAATCTTCTTGGATATTATAAAATTAAATCTCTAATAATTGAGAAAGATGATGAAATGTTTCCTCTTCCCAGAGCAATAACCTGGGACTTAGAATGCAAAAGAGCAATATCATATTGTGATTTTGAGACAAATGTTAAGACAAGAAGAATTAGAGCACTTGATAATTTGGATGCTAAGAAGCGATCTATTATGAAGGTCTTATTAGAGGACTTTAAAATATATGATTATCAGCATGAAATGCTTTTTATGCATCAACCTCAGTATGATGAAGCGCTAAGAAAAAATGCTGAGAAATATCAAACAAATACAATTAAGAAAGGATATGAATTAATAGATCTTAAAGAAATTAAAGGAATTATTCACTGTAAAATAAAAAATTGTAGTAATGGTCAAGAAGAAGACTTTACTTGTAAATATCTTTTGGCTTGTGATGGAGCAAATAGTAAAACAAGAAAACTCTCAAATATTCCTTTAAATAGTCTAGATGCAGATGAAACTTGGATGGTAGTTGATGGTTATACTAATGAAACTTTTGAATGTTTTAAAGATGTAGATGCAATTCAATATTGTAATCCGTCTAGGCCAATAACTATTATTCAAGGAGTTGATAATATTTTTCGATTTGAGATCGCCTTTATGCCGGGAGATACAATTGAGGAGATTCAAAAAGAAGAAGTTTTTTCAAAATATCTAGATTACTGGATTGGAGGAAAAAAAGTTACATTCATGAGAAAGGCTGTTTATTCTTTTCATGCTGCTTCTGCTGAAAAATGGAAAACTGGAAATATTTTTCTTCTTGGAGATGCTGCTCATCAAATGCCACCTTTCATGGGACAAGGAATGAACTCTGGTTGTAGAGATGCTGAAAATTTATTATGGAAAATCAATGGAGTTCTAAAGGGAATTTATTCAGAAAATATCTTAGAGACATATGAAAGTGAGAGAAAACCACATGTTGATAAAATTACTCGAGCAGCAATCACTATGGGAAACATAATTAATGCAAAAAGCCATTTTAAAGCTTTTTTAAGAAATGCTAGAGCAAGATTACAAAATATTTTCAGATCATCAGCTAATCTTTTTCCTGCAATGGTAGGGACTCGCCTTGGAAAAGGTATCCATAAAGCAAAAAAAATTAAAAATGCAACTATTGAGAGATATTATTTTAATATAATTAAAGCTGTATTCTCAAATGGGAATATTAAAACAAGTGATGAGTTACTGGGGAAAAATTTTGGTTTAATTCTTAATGATTTTAAAAATAATTTAAAAATTTCAGAAGTAAATTTATCTTTACTAAAGAAACATAATTTTAAAATTATTAATTTTACAGAAAATCATAATGAATCAAATTTTGAGAATTATATATCCTGTAAAGAAACTCATGACGATATGAAGACGTACTGTGAGAGATATGATTGCAATGGTGTAATTGTAAGGCCAGACAAATATGTATATGACTTAATAAATTATGGAGAAAACGATAATCTTGAGATAGTAATTTCTAAAGTCTTAAAAAGTTTAAAAGAAACAATAGATTTATAATATTTTAATGAAACTATAATATTTGTTTAAAGTTTGATTACTCTCAATAGCAATAATTAACTCACCTTTTCCAACCTTAATTGACTTTTCCTCATAGTCTAGAAGCTCTGATTTATAACTTTCTCTAGCCTTTAATCTATTAAAATAACCAATTAAATTCTCTCTATCATTTAAGAAATAATTAGTAAGCTGTGACTCTTCTAGTCGGTGAAATAATACCATCCAGGTTATATCAGCTAAACTAAATTTATCACCGTCGATCCATTTTTTTTCATTTAAATGATTATTTAGATCATCGAAATGAATATTTAAGTTTTTAACTGCAGACTTAGTAATTTTAAATAAAGGTGTGCCTTTTTTAAATACACCATAGCTAATTACTTTAAACATAAGAAAGTTAAAAGCTCTAAATCGAACTGGATGTTTTATTAAATATTTTATGAACTTAAAAATAGATATATTTTTTAGCATTGAAACAAATAGTGGCACTGTAAAAATTGAGACACAATTTCCTGCAAATTGATCATGGTTTTCATTAGGTTCACCGACTAATGAGCCTCTTTTCACCCAAAAATCTACAATCTCACTTTTACTCAATATTGGATTATATTTTTCAAGAAAAGCTATTTGTTCGTGCGACTCATAAATTGGATTTCCATGATGAAGTAATACAGGGACAGTAGCTTTAGGATTAATTTTTAAAAATTTCTTTTCTAAGTTTTCACAATCTTTGGTCTCAATTATATCTATATGTTTTAACTCTGCAGCAATATCAAGTTCTTTTAGACAAACTCTAACTTTTCTCGAGCATAATGAAAAACAATTATGATAAAGTACCCATTCTTTATCAGTATCTAAGACTTTATAGTCCTGAAATCCGGATAAAGACTCACTTTTCATTAAGTATTACTTTTCTTTTTCGAAGTCAGAAACAATTTCATTTAAAATTTGATTTGCACTTACGCCAGTTGGAAATCCACTATAATGTGCAACATGTAATATCATTTCTTCTAGCTTTTCTTTTGATATACCAAGATTTAATGCTCCTCGAAAATGAATCTTTAATTCATTTTCTCTATTTAAAGCAACAAGAACAGCAACTGTGATTAAGCTTCTTTCTTGAAGATTAATTACTTCATCTCTAGACCAAATCGTTCCGTAGAGCGCATCAACTATGTGGGCCATAAAGTCCCTTGATATTGGTTTATCACCACTTTTGATGAGACCCATCTGCTCCATTATTTTAAGACCTTTTTCTCTTTTTTCTTTATCGATTTTATATGTCATAAATATTAATTGAGACTAATCTCATTTTATATATACTTCAATAAATGATTTTAAATATATATAAATAATAGAAAGAAAAGATAATGAGTGAACAAAAAGTATTCATGATAGCCAACCTAAAGATAAATGATAAAGATACATATCAAATATATGAAAAAGGTTTTTTCCCAATGTTAAAAAAATATGATGGAGAATTTGTTACCTATGATGATTCTGTAGAAACTTTTGAAGGATCATCTCCTCTCGAAGGAAGAGCTATAATTTTTTCATTTCCATCGCCAGAAAAAGCGAGAGAATGGTTTAATGATCCTGAATATCAAGAGCTTGCAAAAAATAGAAGGGCTGCTGCAGAACTTAAAAATCTATCGATGATAAAAAGCCTTCCTGTCAGAAAATAGACTAATTTCAATTATTTAGATTATCTATAGTTCTTTATATTTGTTTTAAATTACTAGAAAATAATAGATATGGCAGGAAGATTGGTTAGAAAGTTAGCCGAAAGAGACTGCTACTCTCTAGGTGAAAATGATACTTTAAAAACAGCTAGCGAAGCTCTAGCAAAAAATAATTTAGGGGCTATGCCTATACTAGCCTCTACTGGGAAAGTTATTGGAATAATCTCTGAGAGGGATATTGCGAGAAAAATTCACCAAGAAAACTTTAGTAATGACGAAACAATTACTAATATCATGACAAAAAAAATAATCTCTTGTGATCTTAATATTTCTGTTACTGAACTTATGGAAACCATGACTGAAAAAAAAATTAGACATATGCTTATTATGAATAATGATGAATTAAAAGGAATTGTATCAATTGGTGATGTCGTAAATCATTTAATTGAGAATTATAAAGAGGAAAATGAAAATCTAAGAAACTATATTAACAACTCTTAAATTTCATAGTCTCAGGATCTAGCATCTCTAAATTCCCAGCAGCAATATCATACCATAATCCGTGAATAGATAGTGTGCCCTCATCAAGTTCATTTTTAATAAAAGGAAACTCAATTAGATTATCAATAGATGTTTTGATACTAGTTTTTTCAAGTTCTTCTATTCCTGATTGATCACTGCTGTGTGTTGATAGTTTACTAAAAGCAGGGTTTAAGATCCTTAGCCACTTATTTACAAAGAATAAATCAGCATTTTTTTTATCATTTTTACATAAATAATATCCATTTTTAATTCCACCACATCCTGAGTGTCCTAAAATAATAATATGAGATACTTTTAAACCACAAACAGCAAATTCAAGTGCAGCTGCAGTTCCAGTGTTATCACTATCTCGGTCATAAGGTGGAACAAGGTTTGCAATATTACGATGAATAAAAAAATCGCCAGGCTCAGTGTCAAATATTTGAGTTGATTGAACTCTAGAATCTACACAAGATATAATCATGGCTGAAGGCTTTTGACCTTCCACAGACAATTTTTGATACAAATCTTTATTTTTTAGAAACCCAGAAGACTTCCATCCTTTATATTGTTTAATAAGTTTGTTTGGTAATGGTTTTATATAATCTGACTTATTTTTATTAATCAAAATATTTTCCGTAGTAATTTATTAATTCTTCAGGTCCAAGTCTTTTCTGTTCCATCGTATCACGATCTCGTACGGTTACAGTTTGATTCTCAAGAGTTTCAAAGTCCACTGTAATACAAATTGGCGTACCGACCTCATCGTGCCTTCTATAGCTTTTACCAATATTTCCTGAATTTTCTAATATGACTCTCCCCATACCAAACATTTGTAATTTATTTTTTAAATCTTTTGCATGGTTTACTAGATCCTCATTATTTCTTTTAAGTGGAATGACTGCTGCTTTAATTGGTGATAAGTGAGGCTTGAGACTTAAGACTACCCTTGTCTTTCCCTCAACTTCTTCTTCATTATAGGCTTCGTTTAAGAGTGCAAACACACCACGTTCAACCCCTGCACTAGGCTCAATACAAAAAGGTATATACCATTCCTTCGTATCTAAATCCTGAACTGCTAATTTCGTGGTTGAATCCTTGTTTTCCATAACTTTAGCCTTAATATTAAATTCAGATTGATTTTTAGAATGAGACCCTAAATCAAAGTCTTGTCTATTCGCTATTCCCTCTAACTCTTCAAATCCATGTGGAAACTTATAGAGTAAATCAGTAGTTGCTTTAGAATAATGAGAAAGATCATCTTCCGGCGCCTCAAATACTTTTAAATTTTCCTTTTTAATTCCCTGTTCAAGCCACCAATCAATTCGAGATTGAACCCAATATTTGAACCATTCTTCATCAGTATCTGGCTTACAAAAAAATTCTAATTCCATTTGCTCAAACTCTCGAACTCTAAAAATAAATTTCCCTGGAGTGATCTCATTCCTAAAACTTTTACCCATCTGCGCAACACCAAATGGAACCACTCTATTAGTAGAATCAAGAATATTTTTAAAGTTGGTAAATATTTGCTGAGCGGTTTCTGGTCTTAAATATGCATAGGATGATCCATCGTCAACTGGACCAATCGATGTTTTGAACATTAAATTAAAAGGTCTAGCCTCTGTTAAATTTTTAGATCCACAATTTGGACATATACCATCTGTTAATTGATCCTCTCTCCATCTACTTTTACAATCCTTACAGTCGGATAATGGATCAGTGAATGTATCCTCATGTCCTGAATACTTTAAAACATTTGGAGACGTCAAAAGAGATGCATCAAGTCCTTCAACATCATCTCTTTGCCACACCATAGCTTTCCACCATGCTTGTTTTAAATTATTCTTAAGTTCGACTCCCATTGGTCCAAAAGAATAGAGTCCTTTTTGACCACCATAAATTTCATCTGATTGAAAAATAAATCCTCTACGTTTGCATAGAGCGACAAGATCTTCCATAGAATTAGAGGCCATATCGTCCCCAGTATGAACTTTCTTTAATTGTCTCTTCGAGATCTCCAACTAAATTCAGTTGTGATGACTTACCGCCAATTAATCCTTTAATAAAAGATTTTTTAGATTCAATGTTTCTTATTTTAATTTTCTTTCCATAAGTCTTTTTTAAATAAGCATCGATATCATCATTACTATCTACTAATCCAAGCTTTTTCGCTTGTTCGCCTGTCCAGAACTCACCATTAAATACTTTCTTTGGTTCTATTTTTTTCTTTCTACTTCTTATCACTAAGTCTTTAAAGTTTTCAAATATACTATCTTGAACTTTTATTAACTTATCGACATCTTTTTTTGAAACATCCTCAAAAGGATCAAGAAAAGATTTTCTATCACCTTTAGTAAAAACTCTTCTTTTAATTCCAATTTTATCAATAAGCTTTTTGAATCCAAATGATGCACTTATTACGCCAATTGATCCAACAATAGAGCTCTTATTAGCAAATAACTTATCACCTGCGCACATTAGCATATATCCACCTGATGCAGCAACATCTTCAGCTACCGTAATTACCTCAGCATTATTTTCTTTCGCACAAGTTCTAATTTTTCTATAAATTAATTCTGACTGAACAGGTGAGCCTCCTGGAGAATTAATTTTAATTATGACTAAGTGTGGTTTTTTAAAAGTAAAAGCACGTTCTATAATTTTATTGGTATTATCAAAAGTAAGTCCCTTTTGAAACCGGCCTAAATCACCAATAACACCTCTGAGATTTACTACATTAATTCTTTTTTTTGAGCTGAACATATATATATAAATATATTACCTAAATAATACCAATAACGTAGTATTTATAGAAAGTTTATTATAAGTAAAATCAAAAATTAAGACATGAATAAAAAAGATGAGAAAAATACTGATTTATTACCAATAAACAGACTCTTTAGGAGTCTCTCTCAATCAATAAGAAAAGTTGATAATCAAATAAGAAAAAATATTCAAGATGAAGAAAAGTTAATAACTCTTGCGGCTAGTCATCTGATAGATGCAGAAGGAAAAAAACTTAGACCTGTTCTCACTCTTTTATTTTCACGATTACTTAAATACAGAGGTAAAGCACAATATAATTTAGCTGTATGTATTGAGTTTATACATAATGCAACTCTATTGCATGATGATGTAATTGATGGTGGCAAACTAAGACGAGGGAAAAAAAGTGCTAATCTTATTTGGGGTAATAAGATCAGTGTGCTTGTAGGGGATTATCTTTTAAGCAAAGCATTCAAGCTTATGGTTGCTGATAAATCAATTAAAGTACTTCAAATATTATCAGAAACATCACTAATTCTTGCTCGTGGCCAGATACAAGATGTAAACAATTTATACAAAATTGATCTTAGTGAAAAAAAGTATCTTTCTATAATTAATTCCAAAACAGCGGAACTTTTTAGGGTTTCATGTTATCTTCCAAGTATAATTTCCGATCAACCTAAAAATATTCAAAAATCCCTCAATAGCTTCGGTTATCATTTTGGTATGGCATTTCAATTATCTGATGACATCCTTGATTATTTTGGAAAAAGCAAAAAGCTGGGAAAAATGATTGGTAAAGATTTTTATGAAGGTAAGGTAACTTATCCTATTATTCACGCTTATAGAAACACATCTTCTTTAAATAAAAAAAGGCTTAAAAAGTTTTTTTTGAAGAAAAAAAGATCAAAAAAGGACTTTATTGATACTCTTTCAATCATGGAAAGTTGTAACACTCATATTGAATCAATTAAATTTTTAAATAAATATCTTAAAAAAGCCAAAACAGCAGTTTTAAAATTTGAAGGATCTAGAGATAAGGTGTATCTTGATGCATTAGTAGAATATTTGCATATTAGAGATAAGTAATGTCATCAAATACATTTGGAAAACTTTTTAGATTTACAACTTGGGGGGAATCTCATGGTCCTGCGATTGGCTGTGTCATAGACGGGTGTCCTCCAAATATTCAGCTAAATGAAAAAGATATTCAAAAATTTCTAGATAAAAGAAAGCCTGGAACCTCCAAATTTGTTACCCAAAGAAAAGAAGACGATAAAGTAATAATTTTATCCGGCGTATTTAATGGAAAAACAACTGGAACCCCTATTTCTCTCATCATATGGAATAAGGATCAAAGATCAAAGGACTATGGTGATATAAAAAGTAAATTTAGACCTGGTCATGCAGATTTAACATATTTTTTAAAATATCAAAATAGAGATTACCGTGGTGGAGGAAGATCTTCAGCAAGAGAAACAGCATGCAGAGTCGCTGCTGGTGCTATAGCAAGAAAGGTCATTAAGTATTTAACTAAAAAAGATATCTTAATACATGGAGCAGTTATCCAAGTTGGAGAAATAGCTATTAATCCAAGAAACTTTGATTGGAAAAATACAAATAAAAATCCATTTTTTTGTCCAGATAAAAAGATAATTCCAATTTGGGAAGAATATTTAGATGCTATTAGAAAAAAAGGCTTATCGGTTGGTGCAAAAATTTTTGTTGAAGCTAAAAATGTTCCTGCGGGTCTGGGTGAGCCTGTTTACAGTAAATTAGACTCAGATCTTGCCTCAGCTATGATAAGTATCAATGCTGTCAAAGGAGTAGAGATTGGTCTTGGAAATAATTCTGTTGATATCACTGGAGCTGAAAATTCTGATGAACTCAGAGTGAATAAAAATAAAAAAATTATTTTTTCCTCAAATAATTCTGGAGGGATACTAGGTGGTATTTCATCAGGACAAGATATTCAATTATCTGTTGCAATAAAACCTACCTCATCAATTTTAAAATCACAAAAAACAATAAATGATAAATATAAAAATACTACTATATCTACTCGAGGTAGACATGATCCATGCGTTGGGATTAGAGCTGTTCCAATAGTTGAAGCAATGACAGCATGTGTATTGGCTGATCATTTAATGAGAAATAAAGCTCAGTGCGGCTAGACAATTAAATCCCTTACATAATCAATCATCTGAAAACTTTCACTTCTCTTAAAGTTCAGGTTATTCATTATTTTGATACCTTTTTTGTAAAGTCTATCTCTTTTTAACGTATACATCTTAGTATCTTTCTTATTCATTTTAGGAAAATCAGAAAAATCGTCATTTATTTGGAAAATTTCTCCAATAACCATACCCAATTGATACATTTTTTTTTGTGTTGTTTTTGATTTAGACGAAGCAATCGCAACCGATTGACAACAAAATGCCATCAACATTCCAGTTTTATATTTATTAATTTCTAGCCTTTTTTTCATATTAAATTTTTTTAAGGATAGATCTTGATATTGTCCCTTAAGCAGACCTTCTTCGCCAGAAATAAATGTTAGCTCTTTCACTAAGTTAGACCTAACATCATTTTCAATTTTGAAAGATTTAGAAACAAGAAGTTCGAATGCCTTAGTTAGTAAAGCGTTGCCTGCTAAAATAGCCGTATATTCATTAAACTTATAATGGGTGGTTCTTTGACCTCTTCTATATTTATCATTATCCATTGCTGGAAGATCATCATGTACTAGTGAATAATTGTGTAACAGTTCAACTGTACCTGATAGATACATAGTAAGATTGAGTGGCAATTTAAATTCTTTAGCCA
>CABYIR010000015.1 GCA_902518955.1 uncultured Pelagibacteraceae bacterium
ATGGCTATGGGCTTGACTCAACTTCTAAAAAAAACAATAAGATCAAAAAAAATAAGTTTTACAAAGAAGGTTTTTTAAAAAATTTTTTTAAAATTAATAAATAGTAATTTTTGATCACTTTTATCTTGCATATCACTGATATAGTAATAAGTGTTTATATATGATTAATTATCTTCATAGTATTTTAGTAAGACTAAATAATAAGATAAAAAAAATCCGTAAAAAAAAGTCTTGGAGTCAAATTCCTCATCTTAGTGATGCAGTTTACTTTGATAATAATTTTCAATTATTTGACCCTCATTTAGTCGGAACTAAAACTCTTGCAAATGAGTCCACATCATACACAACTATAACTAGTGTGCTTGAAGTGCTAAATAGATTAGAGCCTGAGCCGTGTATTGATTTTGTTAAAAAATATATCTCCACTGGCATAAATAATTTTGGAGATAAATGGATCTATGCAGATATAAATACAGTATTATATGCAGTAAGTAAAAACTTAAAGATCCAAAACTATCTTGAAATTGGAGTAAGAAGAGGAAGATCAATGGGAATAGTTTGTTCACAATCAAAAAATGTTGATGTCTACGCTTTTGATATGTGGATTGAGAATTACACTGGTGTAGATAATCCGGGGCCAGATTTTGTCAAATCTGAAATGTTAAAAGTAGGTCACTCAGGAAATTTAACTTTTATAAATGGAGATTCAAAAAAAACTGTTCCAGATTTTTTCCGAAAGAATCCAAATATTTTTTTTGATATAATTACTGTTGATGGAGATCATTCACTTAAAGGTGCAAAAATTGACTTAAGAAATGTTATTAAAAAGTTAAAAGTTGGAGGTGTTTTAGTTTTCGATGACATAGCTTCACATGAGCATCCTTATTTGCATGACGTATGGAAAACAGAAATTAAAAGTAAAGAAAGCTTTTATACTTGGGAACATACTGATAATGGGCTTGGTGTAGCTTTTGCAATTAGAAAATATTAATTTAAAAAAGTAATAAGATTTTTGAATAAAAGTGTATTATTAATTAGTCCAGATTATCCGCCCCCATTAGTAGGAGGATCACTTGTTTATGTCGACAATTTGATAAGTGAGTCTAATCTAAAAATTTCTGTTTTGACTGATCAAAAAAATAGACTAAATACTGAAAAGATAAAATTTATTGAGCATCAATCAATAACCAATTCTAGTAATCCAAATATTTTAAAATTGCTCACAATGTATTTTTTCTTATCAACTTTAGTTTTTTTTAAAATTAGAAAGTACGATGTGGTTATATTAAATATATCTGGCATAGGAAATGGTATTTTATCTTTCTTATTATATTTTTTCAAAAGCAAAGTAATAATATTTGCTTATGCTGAAGAACTTACATTAGCTATAAGAGCAAAAGGAATTAAAGGATATATAAAAAGGTTTTTTTTAAAAGGTTATAAAATGTCAAATCTTTGTATTTCAGTATCAGATTTTGCAAAAAATATTTTAATAAGTAAGCTTGGAGTTCACCCCGAAATTAGAGTAATTCCAACCCCATTACATGGCGTGAAAAATACTCAAAAAAATATTAGTAAAAAAAGTGATTTTTTTGAAATTTTATCTGTTGGCCGGTTAATAAAAAGAAAAGGATTTGATTTGCTAATAGACGCATTTAATCAAGTTTTGGTGAGCCATCGAAAGGTTAGACTAACTATTATCGGAGATGGACCAGAGTATGACAATATTATGAAGATGATAAAAAGTTATGATCTTGAGAAAAATATAAAAATATTGAAAAATGTAAGTGATAACAAGCTCAATGATTATTACTGTTCAGCTGATTTGTTTATTTTAGCAAATTATATGTTAGATAATGGTGATTGTGAAGGAGCGCCAAACGTAATTGTTGAGGCTGCATCTTTTGGATTACCTGTAATAGCTGGTATCGAAGGTGGAACAAGTAATGTTGTTGATAATAATATTACTGGCATACTATTAGATCCAAAAGACCTATTTAATTTTTCAAATACAATTACCAAACTAATAAATGATGAAAAAAAATTAATTAAAATGGGAAAAGAAAGTATTTTGAAAATTAAAAATTTTCACTCTAAAGAGAAAGCAGGTCGTATATTTAGAGATTATATTATTAATCTATAAAATAATTTTGAATTTATTATGTAAATTGATACTATAAAATGTTTAATTAAATTAAATTTTATAAATATAAAAATGAAAAAAAAGAAGATTGCATTAATCACAGGTGTTACAGGGCAAGATGGATCTTATCTAGCAGAGTTTTTGCTAAATAAAAATTACATAGTTCATGGAACTAGAAGAAGATCATCATTGTTCAATACTGAAAGAATAGATCACTTATATAATGATAATAAATTAAAAGAAAAAAGATTTTTTTTACATTATGCAGATGTAACCGATGGTTCAAACATTCTTAATATTATCGGAAAAATAAGACCTGACGAAATTTATAATCTCGCAGCACAAAGTCATGTACATGTGTCATTCTTAACCCCTGAATATACAGCTAATGTTGATGCATTAGGTTGCTTAAGAATTTTAGAAAGCATAAAAAACCTTGGCTTAAAGAATACGAAATTTTATCAAGCTTCAACTTCTGAATTATATGGAGATGTCCTTCAAACTCCACAAAATGAAGATACTCCATTTAATCCTCAGTCACCTTATTCAATAGCAAAATTATATGCTTACTGGATAACAAAAAATTATCGCAATTCATATAATATGTTCGCTGTAAATGGAATTTTGTTTAATCATGAATCCCCAGTTAGAGGTGAGACTTTTGTGACAAGAAAAATAACAAGGGGTCTTTGTAGAATTAAATTAGGTATGCAAGACTGTTTATATTTAGGAAATATTTATGCAGAAAGAGATTGGGGTCATGCAAGAGATTATGCTGAAGCTCAATGGCTTATATTGCAACACAATAAACCAGAAGATTTTGTTATTTCAACAGGTCAAATGAATTCTGTAAAAAAATTTATAGAGTTAGCAGCTGAATACTTAGAATTAAAAATAGAATGGAAAGGCAGAGGTAAGAATGAGTTTGCAACTGAGAAAAATACTAAAAAGAAGATTATTGCAATCGATAAAAAATATTTTAGACCTTCAGAGGTTAATAATCTAATTGGAGACTCATCAAAGGCAAGAAAATTATTAGGATGGACTCCTAAAACATCATTTAATTCTCTTGTCAAAGAAATGGTAGACCATGATATGAGAATTGTAAAAAGTGAAAAAATTTAATAATTAAATAATGCCTAATAATAAATGTTGTAATTTTATTGTTGGCTCATCTGGAACAATTGGTGAAAGACTAAAGAGTTACCTTATAAGCAATAATGAGACTGTTTTTACACTTTCAAGAAAAGCAGATTTAAATTTTGAAAAGAATCATTTTACAGGAGATCTTTTAGATAAGAAATTTATATTAAAAGTATCAAATCAACTTACTAGTGAATTTGATCAAATTAATATATTTTATTTAGCAGGTATATCTAGTGTCGAAGAATCATTCAATAAAATTGGAAAAAGATTTTCTGAGTCAGTGCAGTGTTACTGCAATACACTAGACTCTTTTATAAATACAAATTCAAAAATAGTTTTTACATCTAGTGGCTCAGTGTATGATACTAAAAATAAACAACTATTTAGAGAAAATGATACACTAAATCCAGTTTCTCCATATTCAACTATTAAGCTTGCTTGTGAGAAGTTATCATCAATATATAGTGATGTTTACGGACTAGATATTAGGGTTGCAAGAATATTCAGTGTTTATGGTGAAAGTGTAAAAAAATTATTTATTTATGATTGTATCAATAAAATAATTAATTCTGATGAGAGCATAACTCTAAAAGGCAATGGCTTACAAGAAAGAGATTATTTATACCTAGATGATGTAGTAAGTGGATTACAAATCCTAATTAAAAAAGGTAAGATGAATGAGATTTACAACTTATCTAGCGGTAAATCAACTAAAATTGCAACTGTAGTAAAACAAATTAAAAACTCACTAGGAATGAATAATATCAAAATAAATTGGAGCAATAATGATACGATGGGAGAAAGTGAAAAATGGTATGGTGACAATTCTAAAATAAAAAAAATTGGTTTTAGTGAAAAAGTAGTTTTTGAAGATCAACTACATATTACTACAAAAAAAATATTTGAAGAATTAAAAGAGTATAAAAATAAGTAAAATTATAACTTCTAAATTTTTCATATATATCATAAAGGTTGAAATATAGGTTTGCTACATTTATAAAGACTAATAAGATTCAATAGAGAAGCATGTATTTGCAGGATCTTATAGATGTAGAATGAAATTTCTCATTTATATAGTTTTTTCGATGGCGGGGTAGCTCAGGTGGTTAGAGCGGAGGAATCATAATCCTTAGGTCGGGGGTTCAAATCCCTCTCCCGCTACCAAAAATTAACTTTAAGTCTTTGCAGCGCCAATGTACTCATAAATTTTTTTATTCCATGAGAATTTTTCTTCAGCTAATTTTTTTCCGTTTTTCCCTAATTCATTGCGTAATTCTTCATTTTCAATTAACTTTTTTAGATTAGATGTAATATTTGACTGGTTACTTGCTTCACATATAATTCCAGTCTTATTATCGATAATAGCATCTTTTATACCACCACTATCACTTCCAATTGATGCAACTCCATGAAATGCAGCATCTATAAATGCCATTCCAAAACCTTCCACTGACTCACCGATTGTTATTGGTGTCATAGCAAAGATATCTGAATTCTTTAATATTAATGACTTTTCAGGTTCGGTAATCCAACCAAGAAAAAAAACATAGTTCGATAAACTAAGTTTTTCTACATGCCTTTTTATATTTTCTAGATATGGACCTTTGCCTGCAATTAAATAGACTAAATTAGGGAACTGATCTTTTAATTCATTAATTGCATTAATTATATATATGTGACCTTTTCTCTTTTCTATTCGAGCCAAAGTAGTTATCACTGGATTTTTATTTTTAGTAATTTTATCAACATATTCCCTCTCTTCATACGAAATAAATTCTTGATAAACATCAATACCAGGATGTATGATTTGAATTCTTTTGGGGTCAATCTTTAATGATGCCTGCATTAGGTCTTTAGTATAATTTGAATTTGCAATTATTTTATAAGCACTTTCATAAGATTTAATAATTCTATTTTTTTTAAAACGAAAAGTATTTAACACAATAGACCAATATTGCTTAGGTATTTCAGTTCCATGAGCTAATACTAATATTTTTTTTTCTTTTTTTTCTATATATTCAATACTTTTCCATGAGTCCGCATAAATACTTTCTATATTATTTTCTTTACATAATTTTTCAATATACCGAGCTTTCTTCCTTCTTCGTATAGGCTTCCATCCATAAAATCTTTTGATTGAGTATTTTCGATCTTTATCAATTTCTGAGCTAAATTTCCCATCTGCGAGAACTAACACCTCTTTTCCAATAGAACTTAAATTTTCAGCCAGACCAGTCATTAATGATTCAATTCCTCCTATATTAGGTTCAAAACATTGTGTAGTTATAATAATCACAGTGAGAAAATTAGTCTTTCCACTTAATTGAACACCCTATACTTGGAATTTGTTCAGAAGGCCCTTTGCCAGTTTCAGCAACTTGGAACATTGCTTCTAATAACTCTTTGCGAGCATTTGGAATAATTTCCATCTTAGACTCTTCAAGTCTCCCCCTGTATTGAAGCTCATTGTTTGCGTTAAAGCCGAAAAAATCAGGAGTACAAACAGCATCATATTCTCTCCCAACCTGTTGTGATTCATCATAGACATATGGAAATGTGAAATTATTGTTTTTTGAAAATAATTTCATTTTATCAAATGAGTCTTCGTGGCCATATTTAGGATCATTTACATCATTTGACATTATTGCAATAGTGCCAATGCCTTTGTCATTTAATATTGATACATCTTCTACAATTCTATGAATAACCGATTTTACATATGGGCAATGATTACAAATAAACATAACTAATGTTCCATTACTTCCTTTTATTTCTGAAAATGAGTACATTTTTCCATTAACTCCCAGCAAATTAAAATCAGGAGCTTTCCATCCAAATTCACAAATTGGTGTAGTAAGTGCAACCATAAAAATACTTTTTTGAATACCTATTTTAGTATAACTTATGATGGAATTATTAAAAATAAAATTTTATGATTTTTAAATTAGGTGAGAAATGCATTTCTACTGATGGAGATGACTTTTGGATAGCTCCGAATGCTGCTGTTATTGGAAGCGTTGTTCTTAAAAAGAATGCGAGCATTTGGTTTAGTGCAACGCTTAGAGGCGATAATGATCCAATAATTGTTGGTGAAAATTCAAATATACAAGATGGAAGTGTTTGTCATACTGATGATGGTATGCCATTAACTATTGGGGATAATGTCACAGTAGGACATAAAGTAATTCTTCATAGTTGTACCGTAGGTAACAACTCTCTGATTGGTATGGGTTCGACAGTTTTAAATAGGGCGAAAGTCGGAAATAATTGTTTAGTGGGTGCGAATACACTTATTACTGAAGGAAAAGAATTTCCAGATAACTCAATGATTGTAGGATCTCCAGGAAAAATAAAAAGGGAACTAACAGAACAAGAAATGCAAATGATCAAATTAAGTGCATTGCATTATGTTGAAAATATGAAAAGATTTAAAGCTCAATTATCTGAGACGAATTAATTTAATGAGGAATGTATTTTGACCCAGTCATTTGATTATATAATAGCAGGAGCTGGATCCGCTGGGTGTGTTCTAGCCAATAGACTTTCTAAAGATCCAAATAATAAAGTTTTACTTATCGAGGCTGGTGGTACTGATTGGCACCCATTTGTGAAAATGCCCGCTGGTGTTCTTGAGTTAATGTCTGGTGAAGGTGCGGGTAAATTCTATAACTATGGATACTGGACTGAGGGTCAAAGTAACTTAAATAACAGAAAACTTTTTTTCCCAAGAGGAAAAGGGATTGGTGGATCATCTAATATAAATGGAATGCTATATGTAAGGGGTCATCCACGTGACTATGATATTTGGAGACAGCTTGGAAATGATGGATGGTCATATGAAGAAGTTTTACCCTATTTTAAAAAATCTGAACGAAACGAAAATGGCAGCTCAGAATTTCATGGATCAGATGGTGAATTAGGTGTCCAAAACCCTGTTTTTGATAATAATCCATTACATAAATGTTTCTTAGAAGCAGGAGTGCAGGCTGGTTACGAATATAAAGAAGATTTGAATGGAGTCGATCATGAAGGATTTGGCCCCTGTCAGCAAACAATATGGAAAGGAAGGAGAGCTAGCACTGCGCATTCGTTCATAAGCCCTATCAAGAGTAGAAAAAATCTTACTATTTTTACAAATTCTATTACCAATAAGCTTCTATTCGATGGAAATAAATGTGTTGGTTTAGAATATTTAAAAGGCAAAAATATAAATAAAGCTTTTGCTGACAAAGAGGTTATTGTTTGTGGTGGAGCAATTAATTCACCGCAGATATTACAATTATCTGGAATTGGAAAAGCTGATTACATAAAAAAATGGGGCCTTGACGTTGTAGCTGACTTGCCAGGAGTAGGTGAAAATCTTCAAGATCACTTGGATATATTATCGCATTATGAATGTACACAACCGGTAACTGAAGCTAAATATACTGCAGGTGGTTTAGCAATATTTAGAATGGCATCTATTCTGGGACAATGGTTAGTGACTAGAAAAGGACCAGGTGTTGACATTGGACTTTCAGGTTTATCATTCTTAAAGACAGATGATAGTTTAGACGTGCCAGACATCCAAATGCATTTTGTTGGCTCTTTATTGAAAGATCATGGCAAGACAAGACCTGATACTCATGCGTTTAGTAATCACGTATGTATGTTACGTCCAGAAAGTAGAGGCTATATTGCATTAAAGTCTCTAGATCCTAAAGTTCAGCCAATTATTCAGCCTAACTATTTTGCAACGCAAAAAGACAGGGATACTATGATCAAGGGTGTCAAAATGTCTAGGGAAATTATTAATCAAAAGGCTTTTGATGAATATCGTGGGAAAGAAATTAATCCAGGTGATCATGTGCAGACTGATCAAGAAATTGAGGAATTTATTAAAGGGCACGCAGAAACAATCTATCATCCTGTTGGAACTTGTAAGATGGGTAGTGACGAATTTGCCGTTGTCGATGATCGACTTAAAGTCAGAGGTGTTGAAAGCTTAAGAGTTGTTGATGCAAGTGTAATGCCTACTCTGATAGGTGGAAATACTAACGCTCCTACGATTATGATTGCTGAAAAAGCAGCAGATTATATCTTGGGTAACGAGCCTTTAGCTCCTCAAAATGTAAGCTTAGATAATAAATCAGCTGCATAGCATTGACCCGATTTCTTTTTTCATTTTTAGCAATAGCTGTATTTCTGACAATCATTACTATTGTTGCCAATTTTTATAATACAAAAAACTTTTCACCTGAAAAGTTCATACAAATCGCTCAATCTTATAATTATGAGATTAAAAGAGATGAATACGGAGTACCTCATGTAATAGGTAAAACTGATAAGGATGCATCTTTTGGTTTTGCGTATGCTCATACAGAGGATGACTATGAAAATATTGAGTTTGCAATTAAAATGGCTAGGGGCTCCTTGTCAGATTTTGATTTCTCTTTTGAGTCAATCTCAACTCTTTATTCTCTCTTTACGGGTAAGGGTGACATCTTATCCAATTTGAGCGCAATAAAGGGGGTTGAATTAGACTTTCTTATCAAATTTATGAATGTTGAAGAGGTAGTAAGAAGTAAAAAAAATATAATTGACCAGAATATTATTACTTATTTAAAAGGATATGCAGATGGAATTAATTATTGGGCTGCATTAAATCCAAATAAAGTAGATCAGTCTATTTTTCCAGTTTCTGAGAATGACTTACTGGTTGGAATGGTCTTTAGAATGCCTTTATTTTATGGTTTTGACCACTATATCGAAGAATTAATTGATTTATTATCTGATGAAGAAAAGTTAGAAGTTGCAACAAACTCTTTATCTCATCAACCTCTTATTGCATCAGTTAAATCTCATTTTAATCCTTCGGGATCAAATGCTTTTGCAGTTTCAAAAAAACGATCTTCAAATAATGAAACTTTATTAGTCATTAATTCGCATCAGCCTCTTACAGGACCCGTAGCTTGGTATGAGGCTCATATCAAAAGTGATGAAGGTTTAAATATAATGGGAGGGACTTTTCCAGGTTCTCCATTTATCCACGTTGGATTTAATGAATACTTAGGTTGGGGAGCAACTGTAAACCAGCCCGATCTTGGCGATATATATGAACTTACCGTTAATCCAGAAAATGAGAATCAATATTTATTGGATGGCGAATGGGTCGATTTTAGAATAATTAATCAAAATTTCAGAGTTAAGCTGTTTGGACCTTTTACAATAAATTATCCATTAGATATGTACTTCTCAGAACATGGTCCAGTTTTAAAAGATGGAACGAAAGCCTATGCTCTTAGGTATGTTGGCATGGAAGATGTCAATCAAGTTACAGAATGGTATCGATTAAATAAGGCAGAAAGCTTTGAAGAGTGGACCAATGCTTTAAGAATGCAGGAAATAGCAAGTTTAAACTTAATATACGCCGATAAAGAAGATAATATCTTTTTTGTTCATAATGTAAAATCGCCAATTAGAGATAAAAACTTTGACTGGAGTAAAATACTTCCTGGTGATCGAAGTGATTTAATTTGGAAAGACTTTCACTCTTTTGATGACATTCCACAAATAAAAAATCCTAACTCAGGATATTTGTTTAGCGCAAATCAAAATCCATTTTTTGTAACTGATGAAGAAGACAATTTAAATCCTAGGGATTTCTCAGATACATTTGGATTTCAAACTAGAACAACAAATCGTGCGTACAGATCTTATGAATTACTCAACCGTGATACTGATATTACGTATGAAGAAATAAGCTTGATAAAACACGACAATAAATTTTCATATAACTCAAGACAGTATGCATTTATGGAAAAAATTTTTAATACTGATCTCTCTGAGAATAAAAAGCTTCAGGAGGCTCAAAAATTTTTAAAAGAATGGGATTTAGGAACTGATTTCGAAAATGAGTACGCAGCATTTGGAGTTTGTATTTTATCTCCAGAATGGCTAGCTGAAATAAAAAGAGAACCTCAGCCGAATCCGTTAGAGATATTTAGTGATTGTGTCGACGAAATGTATAAAAACTTTGGTTCATTGAGTGTTCCTTGGAAGAATGTCAACTTCCTTGATCGAGGCAATAAGATGATTTCAATACAGGGCGGTCCAGATGTTTTAAGGGCTGTATATGCGCCAAGATCTGATGATGGAATTCTAAAAGCTGTAGCAGGTGATGGATTGTATATATATGTGGTCTGGGACGAGGATAAAGATCAAATTTCAGAAAGTATACATCAATATGGAAGTGCAACTATAGATCGAAATTCGAAACATTATGATGATCAAATGCAATTGTATGCCGATGAAAAACTTAAAGACACTTTTTTTGATCATTATTAAATTTTTTTCAAAAGTTAAAATCTAGTTGAAAGTAATAATTTGAAAGGATAAAATTTTACTTATTATGTTACTTCATCAAAATTTAGAAAAATATGCTGAAACAACTCCTGATCAATTATTTTCAGAGTTTAAAAGTAGCAAAAGAACTTATAAGGAAGCAAATATTACTGCAAACCAGATAGCAAATAGCTTTATTAAAGAGGGCCTTAAAAAAGGTGATCGCTTCACATTTCTTGCAAAAAACTGTGATGAAATGGCAATAATGTATCATGCGGCTTCAAAAGTGGGCGTAGTTCCAGTTCCACTGAATTATCGTTTAGCAAATCAAGAGTGGGAGTACATCATCAATGACTCGCAATCAAAATTAATTATGGTTCGCGGTGATGAATTTATTTCTCGAGTAGATAGTTTTAAAAATAAACTTCATTCCGTTAAAAAATATATCTTAATAAGTGGCAGTAACAAATTATCTGATTGGACAGATTTAAATGATTGGACTGAGGGTGCGGGCATTGAAAATCTTAATCAGGATATTGCGGAAGATGATGATGTCTATCAAATGTATACTAGTGGTACCACTGGACTACCTAAAGGAGCAATAATTCTTCAAAGAAATGTAGCTGCAAATACTGAACAATATTTTGATCGATTAGTACTTCCAATTCCTCCTCGAACACTTCTAGTTGCTCCCATGTATCATGCAGCAGCAATGATTAATTTCTGTGGATGTATAGCAGTTGGTGGAACTGTTGTTATACATGAAGATTTTATTCCATCAGATGTAGTTCAAACTTTGTCCAAAGAGAAAATTTCTCATACTGTTCTTGTACCCGCTATGATTCAAGCATGTCTTATGACGGTTCCAAATGTTGATGACTATACGTTTAGTGAATTAGATCAAATTCACTACGGTGCATCTCCAATTGCTCCTGAAACACTAAAAAGAGCTATGGATGTTTTTGGATGTAAGTTTGGCCAAGGTTTTGGAATGACAGAGACAGTTGCTGTTATATGTATTCTAAGCACTGATGATCATGAACGAGCACTTAGAGAAAAGCCTGAACTCTTAAAGTCTTGTGGAAAACCAGTCAAAGGTGCAACTGTTGAAATAAGAAATGAAGACGGTAATGAACTACCGAGAGGAGAGATAGGTCAAATTTGTGCTAAAGGCCCTCAAATTATGAAAGGTTATTGGAATAAGGAAGAGGAGACAAAAAAATCTCTGGTAGATGGATGGATGCATACAGGCGATGCAGGTCGAATGGATGATGAGGGATATGTTTACATCCAAGACCGCATCAAAGATATGATTGTTTCTGGAGGTGAAAATATTTATTCAACTGAAGTTGAAGCAGTTTTATTTTCTCACCCTGAAGTTGTTGATGCTGCTGTTATTGGGGTTCCTGATGATAAGCTTGGAGAAGTTGTCAAGGCTTGCGTAGTTATAAAAGAAGGATCATCTCTCACAGATATTGAGCTTATAGATTTTTGTAAGGAAAAAATTGCGAGCTACAAAAAACCAAGATCAGTTGATTTCATCTCAGAAGTGCCTCGAAATGCAAGCGGTAAAGTACTTAAAAAAGCTCTACGAGAACCTTATTGGAAGGGTAGAGATAGACAAGTAAGTTAGCTAGTTGCAGTTCCACCAACGGTTAAATTGTTAATAAGCATTGTAGGTTGACCTACGCCCACAGGTACACTTTGACCATCCTTGCCGCATGTTCCAATACCAGTATCCATTTTAGAATCGTTTCCAACCATCTTCACTCTTTTTAAGACATCTGGGCCATTTCCAATAAGCGTTGCCCCCTTTACTGGTTGATCAACTTTACCATCTATAATTTTATATGCTTCAGTGCATGTAAAAACAAACTTACCACTAGTGATATCAACCTGACCACCACCAAAATCAACAGCATAAAGTCCATTCTTAACAGTTTTAATTATTTCCTCAGGCTCAGATTTTCCTGACATCATGTATGTATTCGTCATTCTAGGCATTGGAGTATGAGCATAACTTTCTCTTCTCCCGTTTCCTGTTGGCTCGACACCCATTAGCCTTGAATTTAATCTATCTTGCATATAGCCAGTAAGTATTCCATTTTCGATTAATGTCGTGCAATTTGTTGGCGTTCCTTCATCATCAATGCTCAGTGATCCTCTTCTAGAATCAATTGTTCCATCATCAACAACTGTAACTGACTCATCTGCGATTTGTTTTCCCATTAAGTCGAAAAAGGCAGATGTTTTTTTTCTGTTAAAGTCACCTTCAAGGCCATGTCCAATGGCTTCATGAAGTAAAACACCAGGATAACCGGGGCCAAGCACAACATCCATTTCTCCAGCCGGTGTAGCAACTGACTCTAAATTTACTTCAGCCTGTTGTATAGCTTCGTTAACTTGATTTTGCCAATGATCAGCATTTAAGAATTTTTCATAATCAACTCTTCCACCAGATCCTCGACTACCATTTTCTAATCTACCATTTCTCTCTAAAACGATAGATACATAAAGTCTGACTAGAGGCCTGATATCTTCAACCATTACGCCACCTGGTCTATAAATTCTAACCACTTCCCAAGATCCATTTAGAGATGCAGAAACTTGCTTAACATTTGGATTTTGTTTTCGTGCGTATTCATCAATTTGTTTTAAAGTATTCACTTTTAAGTCAAACTGCGTTGAATCGATTGGATTTATATCCTCATATAATTTCTTATTTGTCTTTGAAAAATTATGATTGAATGAATTATTATTTTTTTTTGTAACAAAGCTCACAGTTTCACTTGCTTTTTTTAATGAATCTTCATTAATATCCGATGAGTGAGCATAGCCGGTTGTATCTTCCGCAACAGCTCTCAGGCCAAAACCTTTTGATACATCGAACGAAGCACTTTTAAGCCTTTGGTCATCAAAAACAAAATTTTCACTTTCTTCAAACTGTAAGTAGAGTTCACCATCGTCTGCATTTGCTAATGAGTTTGATACAATTTTATCAACCTTCTCATTATCGAGAGCTGAGTCTTTAAAAAAAAGACTTTCTAAATTTTGATTCTGTGATTTGTTATTCATTTTTTGTAGTTTACTCTGTGTATCTATAAATAATACCAAAAATGTTAAAAAACCAGGAAAAATTGCGTCAAACTGTCGCTAAAAAAAGGATTATTTTCCTCTGTTAATCAAGATATATATTTATATTGTTATTTATCAATTTAGTTATATTTAAGTTAAATATTAGTTATTTATGAAGTATTTATCATTAATTTTTGTTGCCCTATTTGTATTTTTATCGAATGCCGGCTCAACTGAAACATTGCCTAAGGACTGGCAGTTAGGTTTTTCTGAACCAGCAACTGAGTTAATGTCAGATGTGATTGCATTTCACAGTTATATTTTAATGCCAATAATCACTGGTATATCGATACTGGTTTTGGCTTTACTTCTCTATATTTCTTACAGATACAACAGCAATAGAAATCAAATAGCTTCGACTACAACACATAATACCTTGATTGAAGTTTTGTGGACTGTGATACCGGTAATACTTTTAATAATTATCGCTATCCCATCGTTCAGAATACTTTACACAGCTGAAACGATTCCAAAAGCTGATTTAACTATTAAAGCAATTGGTAATCAATGGTACTGGAGTTATGAATATCCAGATTACGACGACTTTTCTTTTGATGCAAATATGCTTCAAGATGAGGAATTATCCGATCCAAGTTTGAGATTGTTAGAAACAGACACACAAATTGTCGTTCCAGTAAATAAAGTAGTAAAATTATTGATTACATCAAATGATGTATTGCATGCATGGACTATTCCTGCTTTCGCAGTAAAAAAAGATGCGGTTCCCGGAAGACTTAATGAAACATGGTTTAAGGCTGAAAAAACTGGAACATACTATGGACAGTGTTCTGAGCTCTGTGGTCCAAAACATGCTTTTATGCCAATAAATGTAAAAGTAGTATCACAAGATGAATTTGATAACTGGCTAAGCTTTGCTAAAGAAGAATACGCATCAAGTAAAACAAACTTTAATACAACTTTTCAGGTTGTAAAAAATTAGTATTAAGGAGAGCTAATGGCAGATATAACAGCAGATCATATTGACAGTCACGATCATCATCCAACTGGATGGAGACGTTATCTATACTCTACAAATCATAAAGATATTGGAACCCTGTACTTAATTTTTGCAATTATTGCAGGTGTCGTTGGTGGGGTCATGTCAGTTGTTATGAGAATAGAATTGATGCACCCTGGTGATGGTATATTGGGTGGAGATCACAACTTGTATAATGTTTTAGTTACTAATCACGGCTTAATCATGATTTTCTTTATGGTAATGCCTGCTATGATTGGTGGATTTGGAAACTGGATCGTCCCTTTGATGATAGGTGCTCCTGATATGGCGTTTCCAAGAATGAATAATATTTCATTTTGGCTTTTACCTGCTTCATTTATATTACTTATAGCCTCACTCTTTGTTGAGGGAACTTCTGGCGGTAATGGAGTTGGTGGTGGGTGGACTATTTACCCTCCATTGTCTGCCTCTCTAGGCGCACCTGGACCCGCAGTGGATTTAGCGATTTTCTCTCTACATATTGCTGGAGCCTCTTCAATCCTTGGTGCTATTAATTTTATAACAACAATATTTAATATGCGAGCGCCTGGCATGACATTACATAAGATGCCTCTTTTTGTATGGTCAATTTTAGTAACTGCTTTCTTACTTTTACTATCACTTCCAGTATTAGCTGGAGCAATTACAATGCTTTTGACGGATAGAAATTTTGGCACAGCTTTTTTCGAGCCTTCAATGGGAGGTGATCCCGTTCTGTTTCAGCATTTATTTTGGTTCTTTGGTCACCCAGAAGTTTATATACTTATACTTCCAGGCTTTGGAATTATTAGTCATGTAGTCTCAACCTTTTCTAAAAAGCCGGTCTTCGGATATCTTGGTATGGCTTATGCCATGGTTTCAATTGGATTTCTTGGGTTTATAGTTTGGGCGCATCATATGTACACTGTGGGAATGAGTGCTGATGTTAAGGCATATTACGTATTCGCTACTATGGTTATAGCTGTTCCTACAGGAATTAAAGTTTTTTCTTGGATTGCAACAATGTGGGGAGGTTCAGTTGAATTAAAGACACCAATGTTGTGGGCTATAGGATTTATATTTCTCTTTACCGTTGGTGGGGTTACAGGAGTTGTTTTAGCAAATGCTGGAATAGATCATTCCCTTCATGATACATATTATGTCGTTGCTCATTTTCACTATGTTTTATCAATGGGTGCAGTTTTTGCAATTTTTGCCGCATTCTATTACTGGTTTGGAAAAATGACTGGAAGAAACTATTCCGAATGGTTAGGTAAATTACATTTTTGGTTAACTTTTATTGGCGTTAATATTATTTTCTTCCCGCAACACTTTCTCGGATTAGCTGGGATGCCTAGACGGTATGTTGACTACCCAGAGGCATATGCAGGTTGGAATTATGTATCCTCTATTGGTTCATATTTATCTTCAATCGGCTTACTCGTTTTCTTTGTGATGCTTATCAATGCTTTTATGAAGGAAAAAAATTGCGCTGATAATCCATGGGGGGAGGGAGCTACAACTCTTGAGTGGACATTAACTTCACCACCTCCGTTTCACCAATTTGAGGAACTTCCTCAGATTAAGTAAAAGGAATACTTGTGTCTAATATAACAAACACATTAATGAGTGAAGATGTTCATTCAAAGTTTAATATAGTAAGTATATCTAAAAACTTCTTCTCTCTTCTTAAGCCTCGAGTGATGTCTCTCTCAATATTTACCTCTCTAGTTGGAATAATGATCGCTCCAGGATTTATTTTTAATCTTGAAGTACTAATGATCTTATTTGCTATCTCTCTTGGTTCTGGTGCTTCAGGAGCACTTAACATGTGGTATGAAAGAGATCTCGATAAGTTAATGGAAAGAACAAAAGATAGAGTTTTACCATTAGGAAAAATCAAAGCAAATCACGCACTTATTTTTGGTTTGTTTTTGTCAATTTTATCCGTTGGAATATTATATTTTTTCTCTAATATCTTAGCTGCTTCTATACTAGCCTTAACAATATTTTTTTATATTTTTGTTTATACGATCTGGTTAAAAAAAAGAACTCCTCAAAATATTGTGATCGGTGGTGCGGCTGGAGCTTTTCCACCTATGATTGGTTGGGCAGCTGTTACTGGTTCATTATCGATTGAAATTTTTCTTATTTTTACAATTATTTTTGTTTGGACTCCGCCTCATTTTTGGGCATTGGCTTTGTATAAGTCAGATGATTACCGAAAAGCAAACATTCCAATGATGCCACTTGTTGTAGGAAATAAAAAGACCGTAAATCTGATTATCGCATACTCTTTAATTCTTATGCCTGTAGTCATGTCTTTATCATTTTATTATTCAATGTTTTATTCAATATCTATTTTTGCTTTGAGTTCAATATTTGTTTATTTATCTATTACTTTGAAGTTGAGTATTAATAAACCAGGATTTGAAAAAAAAGCCCAAAACTTATTTTTCTTCTCAATATTTTATTTGTTTAATATTTTCTCAATAATATTAATAGATAATACGATTTGGTAACTATGCAGAACAAAAAAATAAAAAGAAAAAATATAATTACAGCACTTATTCTTGTGGGCTTTGTGCTAGCATTCTTTTTTTATACTATGTATAGATTGACGTTAATAGGTTAATTGTATGAAAAGTTTTAACTCATCAGGAACAAAATATAGCAATAATCGAATTGTTATTATGTTGGTTACAGTTGTATTTTTAATGCTTGGCTTAGCTTATGCCTCTGTTCCACTTTATGACTTATTTTGTAGGGTTACAGGTTTTGGCGGAACCCCAGCTGTTAGTTTGGAAAAAAGTGAATACACAATTAATCAAAATATTAATATTAGGTTGGATGCAAATGTAACAAATCTTAACTGGGATTTTTCGCCTGAAAAAAATGTATATAAAATTAAAATTGGTGAAAATAAAGTTATTAATTATTTAGCTCAGAATTTATCTAATGAAACGCAAGTAGGCACCGCTCTCTTTAATGTAACGCCAGAACAAGCTGGTCAATACTTTACAAAAATCGAATGCTTTTGTTTTCATGATTTAATGCTTGAGCCTGGAGAAGAAATAAAACTGCCAGTAAGTTTTTATATTGATCCAGAAATAATTGATGATCAATTTTTAAAAGATCTTTCTGAAGTTACTTTATCCTATACCTTTTTTAAAAATGCTGATACACCAGTCTCATGAGTTCAAAAAATTCAAATTCTCACCAATATCATTTAGTAGATCCTAGTCCATGGCCTTTATTGGCGTCAATCGGGGCTTTAGTTTTGTGTTTTGGAGCTGTTATATATTTTAGGTCAGACAATCCCTGGGTAATGATACTAGGCTTAGGAATCGTAATTTATATTGGTTACATGTGGTTCCGTGACATTATCAAAGAAGGTGAGCATGATGGCCATCATTCTGAAGTTGTTCAGTTGGGACTTAGATATGGCATGACTTTGTTTATAGCTTCGGAGGTGATGTTTTTTGTTGCATGGTTCTGGGCTTATTTTAATGCGTCATTGTTTCCTACAGAACAAATTGGTTCCGCATGGCCACCAGCAGACATTCACTTAATGGACCCGTGGCATATTCCTCTTATAAATACTCTTATACTATTACTATCTGGCACTACACTCACATGGGCACATCACGCACTTCAAGAAGGCCATAGAAAAGAAGTTATTCAAGGTCTTATTCTCACAATTATATTAGGCGTAATCTTTACTGGATTTCAAGTTTATGAGTATATGCATGCAGAATTTGAATTTTCAGGGCATATATATGGTGCCACATTTTATATGGCCACTGGATTTCATGGCGCTCATGTTCTAATAGGAACGCTTTTCATAGTTGTATGCTTGGGAAGGATGCTTGCTGGCCACTTTAAATCTGATCACCATTTTGGGTTCGAGGCTTGTGCATGGTATTGGCATTTTGTTGATGTTGTTTGGCTATTCTTATTTGCCGCAATATATGTTTGGGGCTATTACTAAAGTTTAAATTGATTAGAAATATTCTTTTTCATTTCATTTTCTTATCGGTATTAATTACTTTGCCTAACCTTGGCTTATGGCAACTTGAACGATTAGAATGGAAAAACGAATTATTAAATAGTATAAGTAGTCGACAATCAGCAGAAAATATTACTTTTCCATATAATGATAGAATAAAAGATTTTGAGTATAGAAATACATCTGTAGAAGGTAAATTTATAGAAAATACTCAAACATTCTTTTTTAGACCAAATTTAAGTGGTCATTCTGGATATAATATAGTTAGCGCTTTTAATACTATCGATGATAGCGTTATTTACGTAGATATAGGCTGGATATCATTCGAGCAAAAAGAAAATATAGATTTCCTAGATATAGATTATGATAAAAACTATAGTCTTAAAGGAATACTAATTTCATCTAAACAAAGAAATATGTTCTCACCTGAAAATGACTACATTAAAAATATTTGGTATACATTAAGCTCAACCGAAATGAATCAATTTTATAAACTTAATGGAAGCTTTTTTATCCTGAAGATAATTGATCAAAATTATTTTGAGCAAACTTTGATTGAGTTTAATCCTACTCAAATACCAAATAATCATTTACAATATGCTGGAACATGGTTCTTGCTATTTATTGCAGTCGGAATCTTATATTTTTATCAAGTATATCAAATGATTAGAATTAAATGGAATACATAAGTACAAGGGGATCAAAAGTAGGATCATTTCAGAATGTCTTAATGAAGGGTCTGGCTCAAGATGGCGGTTTATTTATTCCAAATGAATGGCCTCAAATCAATACAAAAGAACTTGAATCTGATCTAAGTTATGAAAATCTTACTTCAAAAATTATTCAACCATTTATTGGTTCTGAAATAAACGAAGATGATCTCCATAGTATTATAAAAAGTGCGTATAAAGATTTTTCCTCACCTGATCCAGTTACATTTAAAAAACTATCCAGAGGTGAAACAGTAGTGGAATTATTTAATGGACCAACATTAGCATTCAAAGATTTTGCTATGCAATTATTAATTCCTATTTTTGATTACTTTCTCGATAAAAAAGATAGACAAATGAATTTAATTGTTGCTACTTCAGGTGATACTGGCTCAGCAGCAATACATGCAGTTAATAAAAGTAAGAATTTAAAAATTTTTTGTCTATATCCAAAGAATAGAGTTTCTGAATTTCAAAGAAGACAAATGTCCACAGTCAAAAGTAACAAAATAAATCTTATTGAAATCAATGGGACTTTTGATGACTGTCAAAATATTGTTAAAGAGATTTTAGCTGATAATGAATTTAGTGGAAAATACAATATATCAGCAGTTAATTCAATAAATTGGGCAAGAGTAATGATACAAGTAGTTTATTATTTTTTTTCAGCTTTAAGATTGGATAATTGTGAGAGTAAATATAACTTTTCTGTGCCAACTGGCAACTTTGGAGATGTTTATGCAGGATATATTGCCCAAAAAATGGGTTTAAATATTAATCGTTTAATTGTGGCTACAAATGAAAATGATATTTTGGATCGTTTTTTTAAAACAGGTCAATACACGTTGCGTGAAGTTGTTAAAACTTCGAGTCCCAGTATGGATATTCAGGTAGCAAGTAACTTTGAAAGGTTATTATTTGACGCTCTTAATCGTTCTAGTTTGGAAATAAATGAAAAAATGAATTATTTTAAAATAAACGGCAATATAAGTGTCACTTCTCAAAGTCTTGAAGTTTGTCAAAATTATTTCTCTTCAGAAAAAGTAGATATGAAAAGTGTTGCAAAAGTTATAAGAGATACTTATGAAACTGATGGGTATCTAGTAGATCCTCACACTGCTATTGGTATTCATGCCTCAAGACAAAGCCAACTTATTGAAAATAACTTTATATTAGGCACAGCTCATCCAGTTAAATTTCTTGATACAGTTGAAAATTCTATTCAATCAAAAACAAATTTATTAAATGGTTATGAGAAATTATTTGAAGCTACAGAGAAATTTGATAGTTTGAACAACAGTGTTGATGAAGTTAAACTTAAAATAGAATCTAGCAATTGATACCATGTCTTTTTTATCATCATATCCTTCTAAAAAAATACCCAAATATCTTGATGGGGAAAGAGTGTATTTAAGATCACCTGAATATAGAGACTGGGAAAAATGGTCAGAAACGAGAAGAGAGAACATGTCTCATCTCAAACCCTGGGAGCCTACATGGCCTCTTAATGATCTTGAAAGAAATTCTTTTTTAAGAAGAGTCAAAGTTTATGAAAAGTTAATTAGTAATGATGAGGCATATCCTTTTCTAATTTTTGATAAATATTCTAATGAACTAATTGGTGAATTAAATATCAATAATGTTCAGCGTGGAGTACTCCAAAGCTGTTCAATTGGATATTGGATTTCAAAAAATAGAATTGGACTTGGATTTATGTCAGAGTCAATCATGTTAATTAAAAGTTTTATTTTTAATGAGCTTGGATTGCATCGTATTGAGGCAGCTTGCTTAGAGTCAAATGAACCATCTTTTAATGTTCTTAAGAAAAATAACTTTCATATTGAGGGTAAGGCTAGAAAATATCTCAAGATCAATGGTAAGTGGCAAGATCATCTAATTTTTTCCTGTCTTGAAAGTGAGGATTAATTATCTTTACATATCATTACCTTTAAATAGCATATGTTTTAAATAATTAGAAAGTTTCAGTTATGAGTATAAAAGTAGGCGATCAAATTCCTGAAGAAAATCTTGTAATAATGACTGAAAAAGATGGACCGCAAGGTTTTTCTTTAAGGGAGTATTGCAAGGAGAAAAAAATAGTTTTAATTGGTTTACCTGGAGCCTTTACTCCTACATGTCATAGAAATCATTTGCCAGGATATTTAGATAATTATGATGCTTTAAAATCAAAAGGTGTTGATGAGATTATATGCTTTAGTACAAATGATATCTTTGTGAATTCTGCTTGGATTCAAAGTTTAGGGGCTGCAGAAAAAGTTATAATGTTATCTGACTCCAAAGCAGAATTTTCAAAAGCATTAGGCACTGATTACAGTGATCCATTTGGGACCTCCATAAAAACGCAAAGGTTCTCTATGTATTTGGTCGACTCGGTCATTAGAGAGCTTTTTATTGAGCAAGAGTCAGGGCAAGCATTACTAAGTGGTGCACTAAATATGATTGATAGCATCTAACTTTCCAATGTTGCTTGTGTTGCAAGTTTATCGGCTATTTCGTTTCCATAGTCGCCAGCATGACCTTTTACCCAACTCCATTTAATATCATGCTTCGCGGAAACAGCATCTAGTAAGATCCAAAGGTCTTTATTTTTTACATCTTTTTTTTGAGATGTCTTCCAATGATTATTTTTCCAATTTTTGATCCATTCAGTTATTCCTTGCATTACATATTTGGAGTCAGTAAAAACTTCTATTTCTCTTGATTTATCAAAGTGTTCAAGCGCTTTGATAACTGCAGTCAATTCCATTCTATTATTAGTAGTATTCAATTCACTTCCACTTAATTTTTTTTCATTATTGTTTTCTTGGATTAACACTCCCCATCCACCTTTACCAGGATTCCCAGAACAGGCTCCATCTGTATAAATTTTAATTTTCATAAACCATATTCTCTTGCATGAGAAATTGATTGATGAAATTTAAGCTTCTTGAGATACTCCGTTGGATCTTTTTTCTCAAGAAGAGAGTTGCCTGTCTCTTGATACAAGTCTATTAACCTTGTTAGTAAAAATCTCAATGCTGCAGCTCTACACAATAAAGGCAAGCTATCTATTTCACTAATAGTTAATTCCCTAACACCATTATAGCTTGAAAGTAATTTCTTGGCTTTTGAGATATTAAATTCATTACTTTTTTCTTCAAAGCACCAAGCATTTATACATATAGCTATTTCATATGCATAATAATCATTGCAAGAAAAATAAAAATCGATAATGCCCGACAATGAATTATTTACAAAAAAAACATTATCTGGAAATAAGTCTGCATGAATAATACCACTCGGTAAATTAAAGGATATATTTTGATTTAAGAAACGGTATTCATTTTTGATTAATTCAATAGGAACATCATCTGAGTCTACTATGTTATCCTCTAATTTTTTAATCAAAAAATCAAAATTTTCAAAGCCCATTTGATTATTCCTACTCATATTAAGGACACTTGAAGCATTGTGAAATAACGCCATAAATTTTCCTAATTCAGAACAATGGTTAGGTTCAATTCGATTAAGTATTTCTCCATCAACAAAAGACGTAAGAGAGGCTGGTTTTCCCTTTAGTAGTTTATAATATTCATCATCCTTAGTTTTAATTACTTGAGGACATTTTATTCCATTATCATTCAAATGATTCATAAGATCAAAAAAGAAGGGCAAGTCATCTTGATGAGTTCGTTTTTCAAATATAGTTAAAATATATTTTTGATTATTTATTTTAACTAAATAGTTAGTATTCTCTATTCCAGATTTTATTCCAACTAGGTCATCAGCTTTTCCAATAGAATAAAGATCTAAGAATTCATTTAATTCAATCAGTGAAATATTTGTATATACAGCCATATGGTATTTATAGCTTAGATTAGTAAAGATAAAATAATTTTGTTAAATGATCAAAAAAAGGTGCTTTAATCTTGAAGTTTTTTAATTTGATTAATTGAACTCTCAAACAACTTATTATTATTCTGATCATTCATATTTTTTGAAATTATTTTTTCTGCTACTTCTACAGATTTATTCACAATTTCTTCATTTATTTTTTTAATAGCACTTTTTTGTACCTGCTGAATCTTTTCAATTGATTGCTTTTCACTTCTTGAAATAAATTCTTCAATTTTCTTATTAGAATTTTCTTCATATGATTTTGCATTGTTCTTAGCTTGATTAATAATATTTTCGGCCTCTTTGTTAGCAGACTCTATTTTTCTTTCATATTCGGCTAATAGTGAATTTGCGTCCTCCTTAAGTTTTCTTGCATCATCTAAGTCATTTTTAATTTTACTAATTTGCTCATCCAATAATTTAGTAACCATATTTGGTACTTTAAGATATATAGCAATTGAAATAAAGATAATGAATGCGATAAAGACCCATGAAGATGGTTGGTAAAAAAAATCCATATTTTCCTAATTTATCTCTTTCCGTATATCTTCATCATCGAGTGATTCAGTTAGAAATTTAGCGCTTATGAGTTTTATAGACTCAATTTTTGCATTTTCAATTTGATCTTTTGAATCTTCGTAATGTTTATTAATTCGATCTTTTGAGTCACTAAGCATCTGTGAGAGTTTAAGATCTTGCTGCTTTTTAATGTTATCAATCATTTCATCAGCTTTTGTCTTCGCCTGATTAATAATCTCACCAGCTTCTTTAGAAGCTGATTGAATTTTTTCTTCATATTCTCTTAGAGTTTCTTCAGCCTCTGACTTTAGTTTTTCTGCTTCATTAATATCAAGAAGTATTTTATCTTGCCTTTCTTCTATTGTGTTTCTGAGCTTTGGAATTGCTGTCCTCCACATAAATAAATAGAGAATCCCAAATGTGATTATTAGCCAAAACAATTGAGATGGAAATGTTGTAATATCCATTTGAGGAAGCCCACCTCCTTCTGTGAAACCAATCTGTGGCCACAGAATAATGGAGACGAGAAAAACTATTTTCCAGAAAAAAGTCATAGTGTAAACGTACTCTTAATTACCCAAAGAGAATCAAGAATGCGATAACTAATGCGAATAGTGCAATAGCCTCAACTAGAGCAAATCCTAAAAGAACCTGACCAAAAGCTTGTTGCTGTACTGAAGGATTTCTAAATATACCTGAAATATATGCTCCAAATACAGTTCCTAAACCTACACCAGGCCCAGCTACACCAATAGTTGCTAGTCCCGCACCGATTAATTTTGCTGCTTCTACTTCCATTTTTATTCCTTTCGTTTGTTATTCTTAAAATTCAAATTAATGATGCGGATGTAATGCATCGTTAAGATAAATACATGTTAAAATTGTGAAAATATATGCCTGTAAAAAAGCAATGAATACTTCTAATGCATAAATTGCAACGAGACCTGCAAGAGGTATTATTCCAAAGAATCCCATCATCACGATAAATCCAGCAAATATTTTTATTATGCTGTGTCCCGCCAACATATTTGCCATTAATCGAACAGATAGACTTACAGGCTTTGTTAGATAAGAGATTATTTCTATTGGAATGATTATAGGAGCCATATAAATAGGAACTCCCTTAGGATAAAACATTCTTAGGTACCCTAGACCATTTTTTACAAATCCGATAAGAGTTACGCCAATGAAAATTAAACCTGCAAAAGCAAATGTTACAATAATGTGACTTGTTACAGTAAACGTGTAAGGAATTAAGCCAATTAGATTGCAGAAGAAAATGAACATGAATAAAGTAAAAACAAATGGAAAATAGTCTCTCCCTTGTTCACCTACATTGGCGCGTAGCAGGTTAGCTATAAAATTGTATGAGAGTTCACATATCATTTGAAATCGATTTGGAATAATTGATCTTTTAGAAAGTCCTAACATAAATAAAAACATGATTGCAATCGTGGTAATCACCATGAATTGTGATGAATTTGTGAATGAAATATCAATATTACCAATCTTAATATCCGCTAATTTTGATATTGCAAATTGGTGTATTGGATCGATTAAATTTGGTTCTTTTGCTGACGCCATCGCGTAATTTTTAGTGATTTTGCATTGATTTTGCAACCCTAAAAACATTTAAAATTCCAGCACAACTCCCTAGTAAAAAGAAGATAATGATGAATAAAGGGCGTGTATTAAAAAAGTTATCCAATAGTATTCCAATACCAACCCCAATGCCCACAGCTGCGACAATTTCTACCGTTAATTTCATTACTTTTCCAAGTTGAGATGGTGGTATGTTGGAATGATTGTCTAACTGATTCTTAGATTTTGCGGCTTCTATTTTTTGATTAAGCTGCTTTAGTTTGTCCTCATCATCTTGCATCAAGCAACAGCACCTATTTCTTCAGCCTTTTTAAGGTCAACAGAAACTATTTGGCTTACACCTCTTTCTGCCATGGTAACACCAAATAGCCTATCCATTCGGGACATAGTGAGAGCATGGTGAGTAATAATTAAAAATTTTGTATTTGTTTTACCGGCTATATCGTCAAGTAAATTACAAAAGCGCTCAACATTTGCATCATCAAGTGGAGCATCAACCTCATCGAGAACACATATAGGAGATGGATTTGTTAAAAACACTGCGAAAATAAGAGACATAGCAGTCAATGCCTGCTCTCCTCCTGAGAGAAGTGACATTGATTGTAATTTTTTTCCAGGAGGACTGACCATCATTTCTAATCCAGCTTCGAGAGGATCATCTGAGTCAATAAGTTCTAAATGTGCTTTACCACCATTAAATAATTGAACAAACACATCCTTGAAATGATTATTTACTACATCAAATGCCTTAAGAAGTCTTGCTCTTCCTTCTTTGTTTAATTCTTCAATTGACACTCTCATTTTTTTTATTGCAGTTTCAAGGTCTGTTTTTTCACTATTCATTTTTTCTAATTCCTGCTCAATCTCCTTTGTTTCTAGATCAGCTCTTAAGTTAACAACTCCGAGATTATCTCTTTGCTGTTTTAATCTTTCTAGTCTTGTCTCATTGCGTTCAAAGTTATCCTGCAAAGTTTCTAAATCTTCTGCAATCGATAATTTAGTTATTATTGAGTCGGGCTTACAATTGTATTTTTCAATTGACTCAGACTCTAATTCAGAAAGTCTGCTCTCAGCCAACTCTTTTGTCGCTTCGGTTCTTCCTTTTGACTCCCTTACGTTAGCAAGGTCATTTTGAGCTTTTCTAAGTTTGTTTTCATATTTTTTTAATTCATTATCAGCTTCTGCCAATCTATCGGCAGCATATTGTCTTTCAGTTTCAGCAAAACCCTTAGTTTCAATAAGCTGCCCTCTTTTTTGAGCAATTTCTTCAGGCCTGTTTGTAATTTTTTTTAATTCTTCTTCTGATTTTATGCGTCTTTGCTTTAATTCATTTATTTGATTTTTTGAAGATTGAATATTCTTACTAAGTCTTTGGTACTCATAATTCCAATCACTATGTTTTTCTTCAACATCTTTTTGTCTAAGATTCTCTCTTAGTTGCATTGACATTGTCACAGCATCTTTAGCATCATTACTCGCTTTATCATAAGATTTTCGAGAGTCAGTTGATAGCTCTTCCGCCTTGATAACCTTTTCTGATATTTCTGACAGATTTCTGTAGAACTTTTCTGAAAAGATTTGCGTCCATTTGTTAGGGTCATCATAACCTTCTACTTCTTTTAAGGTTGACTCTCTTGATTTTAGATTTTCTTCACTTATAAGGGCCTTTTGCCACTCATCTCTTTTGGATTGTTTAATAGAATTGTATTTTTCAATATTTTCTTCCAGTTCGTTTATTTGATCTTCAAGTTGTTTTTTTTCTTCTTTTAAATCTTTTATCTGTTCATTATCAAAGTCATCTATGCTAATTTCTGCAGTTAAATCACCTTTTTTGACATTAAGAGCATCCAAATCTCTTAGTGCATTCTCTAAGTGATATTGTTCTCTTTCATAGTCCCCTATGTTTTGCTGAATAGTTTGTTCAAGTGATTTTTTTAGTTCCTTAATTCTTTCTTCTTCTTTATCAAGACTTTCTCTTTCTAGGTTAATTCTATTTAATTTCGCAGCAGCTTCTATTTCTTTTTCTCTTAATGGCTGAATTTTTTCGTTAGCTTTGGCTTGATCATTTGTTGCTTGGCTTACTTCTAGTGTAAATTTCTGAATTAGCTGTTCACTTGATTTTAAGTCAGTATCGGATTTTTCAAATGACTCCTTTAAGTTGTACCATTTTAAATATGTAA
>CABYIR010000016.1 GCA_902518955.1 uncultured Pelagibacteraceae bacterium
CCTGTTATCCAAGATGATTCTGATGAAAGAAAAAATTTTGAAGCATTTGCAACATCCTCTGGTTTACCGAGTTTTTTCATTGGATGGCGATCAATCAAATTATTTAGATTTTTCTTTGATAAATTTTTTAGATAACCTTCAACTAATTTTGTTGGAATATAGCCAGGACATATGCAATTTACCCTAATTCCCTCATCCGCATGATCTAAGGCTAGTGATTTAGTAAATCCAATAATACCAGCCTTGCTTGATGAATATGATATCCTATCCTTCATACCATAAGATGCTACAGATGAAATATTTACAATAGAACCTCTTTTTAATTTTTTCATATGATTAATTGCACTTTTAGAGCATAAAAAATATCCAGTTAAGTTAGTATCGATAGTTTTTTTCCAGTCCAGAAATGAAGTATCTAATATACCTGATCTACTAGGATTAATTCCTGCATTATTTACGAGGCCGTAAACAAAACCATATTTTTTTTTAATATATTTAAAAATATCTTGTATATTTTCTTCTACACTAACGTCACATTTAAATGCAATTAATTTCTTGTAATTATATTTTTTATTTATTTTTTTTATATTTGTATCATTTCTACCTAAAACAACTACAATTCCACCACTCTTATAGATTTTTTCCGCAATTGCTAAACCTAGACCCGAAGTTCCACCAGTAACCACAAATATATTTTTATTTATCATGAGGAACTTTTAATTAATTTCTTCCAATGATTTTTGACTAAAATATCATCTTTACTAAAAGTATTTTTTAAAAAATTTTTAACATATTTTTTATTTAGAAAAAGAAATTTTTTATTCAAAGTTTTATCAGTAACACCAATATCTTTTAATAGGACAAATCCTATTTCTTTCCCATTCGATTTTTTATCTTTCATCATAAAATTAACCATTTTTTCTAAGTTTACAGATTCATCAATATTCATATTTAGTCTCAGTTTATTCATTATATAAATGATTTTATCGAATAGATCTTTTTTTATTTTTTTTCTTTGCAAACTTAGCTTGAGAGATAAGAGAATTCCAACGGATATAGCATCACCGTGTGCAACTTCATTTTTTGACTCCGACTCAAGAGCATGTCCAAATGTATGGCCTAGATTACTTATTAAAGGATCTATTTTTCTCAATCTAATCCTTACTTTAATTGTTTCTTTTAAAATAGAAATTAAATTTTTATTATCTTTTTGATCATGAGAATATTCATTTAGTAATTTTAATAACTTTCTTGATCCCAATAATCCATATTTAAAGATTTCAGATAAACCCTGTCTCATTGAATGGTTACTTGTAGTCTCTAAAAATCTCACATTATTGTATACATATTTTGGCATATAGAGACTTCCCATCAAATTCTTATTTTGATTTCCATTTACGCATGTTTTTCCAGCTGAGCATGCATCTGCCTGACCCATCAAAGTAGTGGGGATCATTATAAGATCAATACCTCTCATATAAATTGAGGCAACAAAACCAGAAATATCTAAGACTGTTCCACCTCCAATTGATAAAATCGCATCACTCTTTGAACAATTATTTTTTTCTAATTTATCAATAACGTATGAAACAGATTTTAATGATTTTATACTTTCTATAGCCTTTAAGGGAATTTCAATAATTCTTTTATGGTTCTTCATCTTATTTAAAATTTTACTTTTAATATTTTTAAGCTCCTGATCATATAAAATAAAAATTTGGTTATATTCTTTAAGCAAAGAATCTTGAAAGCCATTTAAATTCTCTGAGTCATCCATAATGAATTGAACATTCTGCTTATCAATAATAGAAGAAGAATATAGCTCTAACATAAATTAAACAATTATCTCAAAAAGATTATTTTTTGTAACTTCTGTAATTTTTTTTTCAGAATTTTGTTTTTTATATGACTGTCCCCAATTTGCATGATAGCATGTGAAATTAAATTTTAAACCTATTAGTAAATTATCAAAATTATCATCAATTAAAGTAATTCTATTTTTATAACTTAATTTTGATAAATTATTAAATATTATATATTTATCATCATCTTGAGATGAACTATAAATTTTATTTTTATCAAAATTAATATTATTGAATTTTAAGATTTCATATATTGAATTTGTGTCTTTTGCAGATGCAATATAAAAATTATTTGCATTCCTATTATTATTTAACAAATCCTTAAAACCGTCGAAGATTTTGTGATATGAAAGCCATTTTTTCATTGATTTATTTTTCAATTTTTCCCGAAATATATAAAATTCTTTTTTATAATTAATATGACTGTTTTTTATCTTTTTCAAAGCCAAATCTGTATCACTAAATAGCATTTTTTTTGTAAAAATCTCACACCATATATTTTTCATTTGATCTGATGAGCCAGCTATGTGAAATAGATCCCTAAACATACTAATCATTTCATTATCATCATTATTAAATTTATAAAATTTAATACTGTTAAGCTCTAAGTACACTAAAAATGAACCCAACGAAGTTTGAAAAATCTCAGAAATACTATCACAAATGACTCCATCAAAGTCAAAAATATAAATATTATCAGGCAATTTTTTTAGAAATATAGTCAACTAGATCAACAACTCTTGAGCTATAACCCCATTCATTGTCATACCAAACCATCATTCTGATATAATTATCGCTTACATGTAAAAATCGCATATCAACTATTGCAGAATATGTACTTTTAATAAAATCAGTAGAAACTAAAGCATTTTCATTTAGAAAAATTAAACTTGAATTTTTAGCTTGAAAATCTCTAAGAAATTTAACCAATATATTTTCATTAATTTCTTTTTCTACTCTTAGAGTAACATCTGCTGAGGAAACAATATTCGTTGGGACTCTGTAAGAATGAGCTGAAAATCTATTTTTTAATTTGGGAAGGATTTTATAGCTTGCAGTAACAGCAGAAGTATTTTTTGGTATAATCGTCATTGGACTTGATCTACCTAATGCATAGTTGTCAATAATTTCACCAGGCACAGCGTAGGATTTTGAAGGCCCATCTAAAAGATTTTGATAACCTAGCCACGGATGTAAAGTTGTGACAAAGCCATTTTCAATATTAAATTGATCATCTATTGGTCCAAGTAGTGTGGTTAATGCAGTCGCGTCACAAATACTTGATGCGATTAAAAAATCATTATCAAAATCTAGATTTTTTTCATTAACACCATAAATGATTGTTTTATCAACTAGGCTTATATCTGGACTATTCGTTACAATTACTTTTTTTACAGTTTCACATAAATCTTTTGCTAGAATTAAATTTTCGTTTACCCCTGATGAATCTATAACAATGTCAACATTTCTTTCATTCCATGGGACCTTTGAAATTTTTGTTTCACAATACACACTACAGTTGAAACTTCCCGTTTGATTAATAATTTTATTGTTATCTACATAAGTTTTTTCTGAAAGTGGTCCATATGTCGTATCGTAATTATGTAGATAGTTTATATTTTGTATATCTGGATTAATATCATTAATTGCAACAACACTTAAATAATTACTTTGATCAATAATTCTGCAGATTACTCTTCCTATTCTTCCAAATCCATTGATTCCTATTTTTATCATTTAATTAGATTATTATACTTTACACTTTTTTTAAAATTATTTTTATGATCAGCTTAATTATTTCTATTTAGTATATTTAACATTTTTTTATTTGTAATTATTGTTAAGATTTCTTAGGAGAATAGACTGCAACATATTTAAATGCTAGAAGATAGGCAAATGGAAGGCTCAATAAAAATTGATCTATTTTATCTATTAGAGAAATCTTTACTTTGAGCCCTATTTTTCTCTCAAGAAATAAAAAAACTAAAGAAAAAAAACCAAAATATTTAATACTATCGAGATGAAAATATTTATTTGTTAAATCTATGTCTTTTTTCTTTAAAAGTCTTATATCATTTTTAATAGACCCTGCCCAATTATTTAAATTTTTTGATCTATTAAATAAAAATAAAATATTATGTCCAACAGAGTCCATTATTAAAAGTTTTCCGTCTTTATTAATTACTCTACTTAATTCCTTAAATGACTTTTCTAAATTTAAATAGGTCAATGAGTTGTAGCTCAATATTAAATCAAATTTATTATCTTTAAACTTTAATATTTCAGCATCCATTTTTTGAAAATAGCAATTTTCGCTTACCCCAAACTTTTTAGATCTTAATTTTGCAACATTTATTGATTTATCTGATATATCTATTCCGTCTACTTTCATTCCTCTAAGTGATGGGTAAATTGAATATAATCCTGTTCCACAACAATAATCTAGAACATTAATTTCTATGCTACTCTTAGAAATATAGTCGTTTATTATTTCTTCTATATATACATATGGAAACTGTAATAATTTTGGGTTTGATGCAGAGCCGTGTATACTAATGTTAATGTCTTCAGATCCAATTTTATCGAAATGTGTTTCAACTATATTTTTTTTATTTTTCATTTAAATCTTGAATTTATTATATATATACAAGAAAAAAATTGATAGGTCTGATATTACTTTTTAAATATTTTTATGTTAGCGTAATTAATGATTAAGATAAAACTTAACAAGAAAAAGGTATTTCTATCTATTTCATTAATATTTTTATTAATATGTGTGATAGCTATCAATCAAATAAAGTTAATTAGTTTATCTGATAAAATTAAATTAAAATTTATTGATCTAAAGTTTCAATCCATTGATTGTCTAAATAATGAGGTTGTCTTGACCGAAGAGAGTGGTGACTTGTACAACCTCAAGGACAAAAAAATTAAGAAGATTGCTTCATTAAAAAGATTAGATGCCAAAACCTATAAAAGTATAAATTCATTAGCTCATACTACTTCACTTAGCATAATCAATAATGATATTGCAGTGGCATCTAATTCTTTTGATAGATTGCCAGGAAAAATAGTAATTTTCGATTATCAAAAACTCCTAAATTCAAATTATTTAGAAGAAGATAATCTAATACAAGTATTAGGAGATGATCGATATAATGCGATTAAACTTTCAAAAATAAATCTTGATCATGAAAGCTATTTTGTAAAAATAGAAAGAGATTTTAATAATAAATACCATTATAGTCTTCTTAGTTTAAATCTTAATAATAAAATATGTAGCTTGAATTTTGATGAAAAAAATATTCAGAATATAGATTGGGATGAAAATAAAGAAGAACTATCAATCATTAGTAATCCTTTTCCAAGTAATGGCGGTCAAATCAATACTTATAATTTTACAATGGGACCTGAAGGTACTTGCCCCATAATTATATTCAAGGAAAGATTTTATTATTTTACCCTCAAAGAATTAGAAGATATGGATCATTGTTTGGATAATGAATATCATTTATTTATAAAAGACAATAATTCTTATTTGTTTTACTGAACATTTTAATAGTCTTGGTTGCGGGGGTAGGATTTGAACCTACGACCTTCAGGTTATGAGCCTGACGAGCTACCAGACTGCTCCACCCCGCGATAAAAAAATAACCTATTACCTAAATAAATATGAGTCACTACTTTTTTCTTTTTTATAACTGAAAAAATGCTCCTTTTATTAATTTTTTTAGTGAAATAGCTATTATTATCTATTTCAATTTACAATTAATTATTATTGAATAAGTCTCTTGAGTATACTTTATGTTTTACTTTTTCTAATTCATCAGAAAGTCTATTAGCAATTATTATTTCAGAAATATCAATAAATTCATCTAAACTATCAATTATTTCAACACCATCCAAATCTACTTGCTGGTTTAGCGGTTCGTACAATACTACTTTTATATCGTGGTTTTGTATTCTCTTTATAATATCAATAACTGCACTTTCTCTAAAATTTAAGGACTCTTTTTTCATTACTAATCTATATACCCCAACGATTTTAGGGGCTTTATTTACTATATTGTCAGCAATAAAATTTTTCCTTGTTTCGTTTGAAGCAACTATGGCCTTTATTATTTCGTTAGGAATTTTATCATAATTTTTAAGTAATTGCTTTGTATCTTTAGGAAGACAATATCCACCATAACCAAATGAAGGATTATTGTAATATGATCCTATTCGTTGATCTTCACATATTCCATCAATTATTCTCTTAGTGCTAAGACTATTTTTTTCACTAAAAGTATCAAGCTCATTAAAAAAAGATATTCTCATAGCCAGATATGTATTTGAAAAAAGCTTCACAGCCTCGGCTTCTTTAGACTGCATTAGCAATATTGGAATTTCTTCATATTTCTTAAGTGAACATTCCGCAAGTATACGAGCAAAGTTTTCTGCTTTTTTAGTTGTATCACCGACAATAATTCTTGATGGATACAAATTATCACTCAAAGCATTATTTTCTCTAAGAAATTCTGGTGAATAAAATATATTATCATTTTTATAAAATTGCCTGCAAGAATCTGTAAAACCAAAAGGAATAGTTGATTTTATTACAATATTAGCTTTCTCATTTATATTTTGAATATCATCGATCACAGACTCAACTGATGATGTATCAAACGATCCACTTTCTTCATCATAATTTGTAGGTGTTGCAATAATTATAAACTCCGCATCTTTATAAGCCTCATTTTTGTCTTGAGTTGCATTTAGTCTAAGATTTTTTGATGATAAGAATTTTTCAACTTCAATGTCTTTAAAAATTGACTTTCGCTGATTAATCAAACTTATTTTTTTTTCATCGATGTCAAGAGCAATGACATGAAATCTCTGAGCTAACAAAACTGATAATGAAAATCCAACATATCCTGTGCCAACAACTGTAATTTTCATAAATAATATCCAATTATAATGTACATCAATTATATATTTAAATCTTAATTATTTTTAATAACCTTATTTTTTTTTGGTAAAGTTAATGCCATGATTATCCAAAAAAGAGGATGATCAATTAAATTAATTGCATTCAGACTAATAAATAAAAGAAAAATATTTATAAAATATAATTTTAGTAAGTTTTTATCATTGCAATGAAATTTAAAAGAATTTTTAAAATTGAAGTAGAAAAGATAAAGAAAACTGATAATGCCTATTATACCAAGTTCATATAAAATTTGTGCATAATCATTATGTGTGACAGGATTTCTAATATGCCTACCATCTTTATCAAAATAACTATGATCTTTTTTAAAATGAGATAATCCATGTCCAAAAAAAGGTTTTTTAGTAAATCCCTCTAATGCATTAAAAATATATTCAGCTCTTGAACTATTTAATGTGAAAGATTGATTTATATTTTCAGTCTCCCATTCTGGATTATTAAGAACCTGCCGGTGACTTTCAACTTTCAAATCGTTATATTTTGTGAAATTTATTTGAAAAATAAATAATAAAAGTAAAATACTTGAAATTAATAACACACTAGCAGCGACCAATGATTTTTTTCTACTTAAGATTAAGATAAGAATTGCAATAGTAGATAATATTAAAGCTGTTCTGGAAAAGGTATAATATATTGATACGCTTAGAAGTAAGGTAATTAAATAATTATAAATACTAAATTTTTTGCTTAACTTATAAATACTAAAAGGAAGTAAGAAAGATAAATATACTCCAAAAGTATTTTTAGCTGAAAAATCAATATTATCAAAAGCATATAAAAATGATGATGCAGTTAAAAATAAACTTTCATAATAAAATACATGAATTGGCAGTGAAATTATTAGAAAAAGAGATGTGATCTTTAATAATAAGTCAAAAATATTAATATAATGATCTTGGGATTGATTTAGAAAAATAAAATAAATTAACAGTGCAACTATATTTTCAATTTTCGGTCTATCTCCATCTATATAATTAGATGATGAAAATATAATAAAAGAAAAAATACAAATTATAGTAAAAATTAAATATGGATAGTATAAGTTGAATCCTCTGATTAAACTTTTCTTTAAACCTCCAATATGAATTAACAGTATTAGCGAAATTGAATAAAAAAATATTTTTAAAATAAAGGGTGTATTTAATACTGAAATTAATAAGTAGGTTGCAACAAAAAAGATATTTAATTTTGCTATAAATTCCTGATTATTAAATTTTTGAGGATTAAACATAAATAAATACTATCATTAATTATTAGGTTATTTAAAAAAAATAATTTAAAAAGAAAAAATAGTAATATGTATATTAAAAGAAATTATTATTATATAAAAACATAATTGCTTTATTATTCAGAGTTAATTATCGAATATTAAGATAATGATCAGATTTATAAAAAAAATAAATACACTTTTAAGAAGCAGCTATTATTCATTTAGAATAAGGAATACATTACATACGGATGGATTGAGAATTGGTAAAAACTCTATTTTTATTCAGCCACAGAGAATGAAAATTGGGTCCAATGTAACAATTGGAGAGAGATCAATATTAAATTGTTATAAAAGCAGTAAGTCTATTTCACTAGCTATAGGTAAGAATACGCAAATAGGTAGAGATTTTCAATTAAACGCTTACAAATCAGTTGAAATTGGAGAAGAGGTTTTAATCTCTGATAGAGTTTATATATCTGATGCTACTCACTCAAATGAAAATAAAAATTTATCTATAATGTCTCAGCAAACATTTTTTAAAGGCAAAGTTGTTATAGGCAATGGATCATGGATCGGCATTAATGCATGTATACTACCTGGTGTAACTATAGGAAAGAATTCAATAATTGGAGCTAACTCAGTTGTAGTAAATGATGTAGAGGATAACACTGTAGTTAGTGGTATACCTGCAACTTTTCTATATAAGAAATATTAAATAAAAGAAATCTAATTTTGTGAAGTAACTATATTTCATGCTTAGTAGACCTGGCAATGTCCTACTCTCCCGTGCCTTAAGACACAGTACCATCGGCGCTGGAGCCCTTAACTTTCGAGTTCGAAATGGGATCGTGTGTAACCTCTCCGCTAAAACCACCAGATCAACAAAGCATGAATCAATACTAAATAAAAAAATTATTAATCATCTATCTCAAGTGTTGCTTGCTATTTACTAGTTTGTTTCTAGTACATAGAAAATCAAGCCGATCGAGTTATTAGTATCAGTTAGCTTCATGCATTACTGCACTTCCACACCTGACCTATCAACGTGGTGGTCTACCACGACTCTCATGGAAGAATTCGTTTCGAGGGAGGCTTCCCGCTTAGATGCTTTCAGCGGTTATCCCGTCCGTACTTAGCTACCCAGCGATGCCGTTGGCACGACAACTGGTACACCATAGGTACGTTCACTCCGGTCCTCTCGTACTAGGAGTAACTCCTCTCAATTCTTCAACACCCACGGCAGATAGGGACCGAACTGTCTCACGACGTTCTAAACCCAGCTCGCGTACCACTTTAATTGGCGAACAGCCAAACCCTTGGGACCTGCTCCAGCCCCAGGATGTGATGAGCCGACATCGAGGTGCCAAACACCGCCGTCGATATGAACTCTTGGGCGGTATCAGCCTGTTATCCCCGGCGTACCTTTTATCCGTTGAGCGATGGCCCTTCCACTCAGAACCACCGGATCACTATGACCGTCTTTCGACTCTGCTCGACTTGTCAGTCTCGCAGTCAGGCAGGCTTATGCCATTGCACTCAACAGCTGATTTCCGACCAGCTTGAGCCTACCTTCGCACGCCTCCGTTACTTTTTGGGAGGCGACCGCCCCAGTCAAACTACCCACCATACACTGTCTTGGACCCAGATAATGGGCCTCAGTTAGATGTCAAAAATTACAAGAGTGGTATTTCAAGGATGACTCCATAAGAGCTGGCGCCCTTACTTCAAAGTCTACCACCTATCCTACACATGCAATTTCTAACACCAATGTAAAGCTATAGTAAAGGTGCACGGGGTCTTTCCGTCTAACCGCGGGTACTCCGCATCTTCACGGAGAATTCAATTTCGCTGAGTCTATGCTGGAGACAGCGGGGAAATCATTACGCCATTCGTGCAGGTCGGAACTTACCCGACAAGGAATTTCGCTACCTTAGGACCGTTATAGTTACGGCCGCCGTTCACCGGGACTTCAGTTTGTAGCTTGCACCACTCACTTTAATCTTCCGGCACCGGGCAGGCGTCAGACCCTATACTTCGCCTTGCGGCTTTGCAGAGTCCTGTGTTTTTAATAAACAGTTGCTACCCCCATTTCTGTGCCACCTACATCTGGTTGCCCAAACATAGGTCCTCCTTCTCCCGAAGTTACAGAGGTATTTTGCCGAGTTCCTTCAGCATAGTTCTCTCAAGCGCCTTGGTATCTTCTACCTATCCACCTGTGTCGGTTTCGGGTACGGTCTCAATGATGAGGCTATTTCCTGGAACAACTTCACTGCATTTCCAATCCTTATAAGGAAATACAATTTACGTCATCCGTCACATCTCATCCGGTACAGGAATATTAACCTGTTTCCCATCGACTACGACTTTCGTCCTCGTCTTAGGAGCCGACTCAACCTGCGCGGATTAGCCTTGCGCAGGAACCCTTGGATTTTCGGCGAAAGAGTTTCTCACTCTTTTTGTCGCTACTCATGTCAGCATTCTCACTTCCGATATCTCCAGGAGCTCTCACAAGTCTCCCTTCAACAACGTACGGAACGCTCCGCTACCACACAATAAATTGTGTCCAAAGCTTCGGTGTATTGTTTAGCCCCGTTACATCTTCGGCGCCGGACAACTTAATTAGACCAGTGAGCTGTTACGCTTTCTTTAAAGGATGGCTGCTTCTAAGCCAACCTCCTGGCTGTTTTGGTCGTCCGACATCCTTTCCCACTTAACAATAACTTGGGGACCTTAGCTGTTGGTCTGGACTGTTTTCCTTTCGACTATGGACCTTAGCACCCATAGTCTGTCTGCCATATATTTCTCATCGGTATTCAGAGTTTGGTTGGACTTAGTAAGGATCTCTCCCCCCTTGCCCATCCAGTGCTTTACCCCCGATGGAATTCGTATGACGCACTACCTAAATAGTTTTCGCGGAGAACCAGCTATATCCGAGTTTGATTGGCCTTTCACCCCTAACCACAAGTCATCCAAAGACTTTTCAACGTCAACTGGTTCGGTCCTCCAATAAGTGTTACCTTATCTTCAACCTGCTCATGGCTAGATCACTCGGTTTCGGGTTTAATCCAAAGTACTATCGCCCTATTCAGACTCGCTTTCGCTACGCCTACACCTTACGGCTTAAGCTTGCACTTTAAACTAACTCGCTGACCCATTATACAAAAGGTACGCCGTCACCCTTGCGGGCTTCGACAGCTTGTAAGCATTCAATTTCAGGATCTATTTCACTCCCCTCGTCGGGGTTCTTTTCACCTTTCCCTCACGGTACTAGTTCACTATCGGTCATACACGAGTACTTAGGCTTGGAGGGTGGTCCCCCCATATTCAGACAAGATTTCACGTGTCCCGTCTTACTCGAAGATTAAAACTGTCATTACCCATACGAGACTATCACTCTCTATGGTTCACCTTTCCAGGTAATTCTGGTTGTACAATCTTAACCATTGGCCTGATCCGCTTTCGCTCGCCACTACTCACGGAGTATCGTTTGATATCCTTTCCTCCGGCTACTTAGATGTTTCAGTTCGCCGGGTTCGCTTTACTAACCTATGTATTCAGTTAGCAATAACTCAGAAGAGTTGGGTTGCCCCATTCGGAAATCTCCGGATCAAAGTGTGTTCGTCACTCCCCGAAGCTTATCGCAACGTACTACGTCCTTCATCGCCTGTGTATGCCAAGGCATCCATCAAATGCTCTTAAACGCTTGATTATTCTATGTACAAGAAACGAACTAACATTTCTTGCAGCATTACTTTTTGATATTTGAATTCTCAATAAAAATTTTATTAATTTAGTATTGATGTCACTTCACGATGTAAATGGAAAAGCTTAAAACTTGGTGGAGCTTACCGGGATCGAACCGGTGACCCCCTGCTTGCAAAGCAGGTGCTCTCCCAGCTGAGCTAAAGCCCCAAAAGAGAAACCACCGATAAAATTGGTGGGCCTGGGAAGACTCGAACTTCCGACCTCACCCTTATCAGGGGTGCGCTCTAACCAACTGAGCTACAAGCCCGACAAAACGGTAGGCTTCATAGTTTTAAACAATGAAAGAGAAACGCGGACGGTAATCCACATATAATTACTAAGTTATAAATTTTTTAAATTCTGAAGAACTCAAAAAAACTCTTAGAAAGGAGGTGATCCAACCGCAGGTTCCCCTACGGTTACCTTGTTACGACTTCACCCCAGTCGCTAATCCTACCGTGGTTGGCTGCCTCCTTACGGTTAGCAAACCAGCTTCAGGTAAAACCAACTCCCATGGTGTGACGGGCGGTGTGTACAAGACCCGGGAACGTATTCACCGTAGCGCGCTGATCTACGATTACTAGCGATTCCAACTTCATGTACTCGAGTTGCAGAGTACAATCCGAACTGAGGTAACTTTTGGAGATTTGCTGAAGATTGCTCCATCGCTGCTCTTTGTGGTTACCATTGTATCACGTGTGTAGCCCGGCCCGTAAGGGCCATGAGGACTTGACGTCATCCCCACCTTCCTCCGGCTTATCACCGGCAGTTCCTTCAAAGTTCCCACCATAACGTGCTGGCAATTGAAGGTAGGGGTTGCGCTCGTTGCGGGACTTAACCCAACATCTCACGACACGAGCTGACGACAGCCATGCAGCACCTGTATCCAATCCACCCGAAGTGAAAAACTTAATCTCTTAAGTTCGCGATTGGTATGTCAAGGGCCGGTAAGGTTCTTCGCGTTGCTTCGAATTAAACCACATGATCCACCGCTTGTGCGGGTCCCCGTCAATTCATTTGAGTTTTAGCCTTGCGGCCGTACTTCCCAGGCGGAATGCTTAATGCGTTAGCTGCGATACTGAAAACTAATGTTTCCAACATCTAGCATTCATCGTTTACTGCGTGGACTACCAGGGTATCTAATCCTGTTCGCTACCCACGCTTTCGAACCTCAGCGTCAGTATTGGCCCAGAGAGTCGCCTTCGCCACTGGTGTTCCTCCTAATATCTACGAATTTCACCTCTACACTAGGAATTCCACTCTCCTCTACCAAACTCAAGAAATGTAGTTTTGGATGCAGTTCCAGAGTTAAGCTCTGGGATTTCACATCCAACTTACAAATCAGCCTACGCTCGCTTTACGCCCAGTAATTCCGAATAACGCTAGATCCCTCCGTATTACCGCGGCTGCTGGCACGGAGTTAGCCGGATCTTATTCTTCAGGTACCGTCATTATCTTCCCTGACAAAAGAGCTTTACAACCCTAGGGCCTTCATCACTCACGCGGCATCGCTGGATCAGGGTTGCCCCCATTGTCCAATATTCCCCACTGCTGCCTCCCGTAGGAGTCTGGGCCGTGTCTCAGTCCCAGTGTGGCTGATCATCCTCTCAGACCAGCTATAGATCGTAGTCTTGGTGAGCCATTACCTCACCAACAAACTAATCTAACGCGGGCCCATCCAATAGCGCATAAAGCTTTCCCCCGAAGGGCGTATAAAGTATTAGCTCGAGTTTCCCCGAGTTATTCTCTACTAAAGGGCAGGTTCCCACGCGTTACTCACCCGTCTGCCACTAGATCCGAAGATCTCGTTCGACTTGCATGTGTTAAGCGTGCCGCCAGCGTTCATTCTGAGCCATGATCAAACTCTCAAGTTTAAAAATGACGCACACAAATTATTGGCGGTGTTACATAAAATTAATTACATAACCCAATAGACGTGTACGGTTATTCTGTACTGCGAAATTACCGCCCACGTTTCTCTTTCAATTTACTTTTCCAACAGCATAAAAGCGCGCAAATTTCCCTATCTTTTTATCAAAAAAAAGAAAAATAAGATTGCTATTATTTTAAAGCCAAAAACTTGACTATGTGCCGCAAGTTCAGAAGCATCACCGAACAAGGGTGAAGTGCTTTTTAAAGGATAACCGCCATAAGTCAAGCAACATACATAAAAAATGGCTCTAATTTGCGATTAAACAGGGATAAGAAAACCTATATTTTTCAATTACTTAATTAATTTGAAAATTAATAAATAATCTTTTTAGTATTTTACTTGAAATTATGTATACCAAAAAATTAATTATGATGTTTTTTTCTAAAAAAAGAACGACTCCATTTATTGCCATAATTCTTCTTGGTGTAATCGGCTTTGCATTTTTATTAAGTTATAATTTTTCCGGGAATATTAGTTCAAACACAAGCAATATTAATGATGGAGACCAAGCATTAATATTTGCTAACAGTAAAGACTCCCTTGAAATTTCTTATAAGTATCAAGAGGTCTATTTTATTAAAGTCGGTCAAACATTCTCAAATTTTCTTGATCAGTTTAATTTGAATATTAATGAAAAAGTAAAAATAATAAATTTAGTATCAAAAGAAATTGATTTAAAAAAAATCAGAATTGGAACTAAAATTGAAATTAATTCTAAAAAAATAAATGATGAAAAAGATATTGATTATATAATTATTTACCCAAATAAAGAGCGCAGCATATACATCGATTTTACCTCAGACGAAATTAAGCTTAAGGTTGATGAACTAAAAATTTTTAAAAGCTCAAAATTTGTTGAAGTTGAGGTTAACAATAGTATTTATCAATCAATGACTGCAAAAAAAATTCCAGAAAATATTATAATGGAATTCATAAAACTTTTTAGTTTTGATATTGATTTTCAGAGAGATATTAGAAAAGGAAATATACTCACTTTATATTTTGATTATTACAAAGATGAAAAACAAAGCTATGTTAAGTCAGATGTAGTCAATTTTGCTAAAATAAAACTCCATAATCAATCGTTTGAATTATATCGTTTTACCGATGATAAAGGAGAGCTTATAGATTATTTTGACTCAAACGGTAAAAGCGCAACTAAAGCTTTAATGAAGACACCAATAAATGGAGCCAGACTTTCTTCATCCTATGGAATGCGAAAACATCCAATTCTAGGATATAACCGATTACATCAAGGAGTAGATTTCGCTGCTCCAACTGGTACGCCTATTATGGCTGCCGGAACTGGTCGAATTGAAGTTATTGGAACAAATGGAGGTGCTGGGAAATATATAAGAATAAAACATCTAAATGGTTATAAAACAGCATACGCCCATTTAAATTCATATGCCTCAGGAATGAGCAAGGGTGTTAAAGTACGTCAAGGTCAAACGATTGGATTTGTTGGTTCTACTGGCTTATCTACTGGTCCTCACTTGCATTACGAAGTTTGGTTTAATAATAAAAAAATTAATCCGATGACTATGAGACTTCCATCAGGAATTAAATTAAACGATAGTCAGTTGGAGAAATTTAAAAAAGTTAAGAAAAGAATAGACTTTGATATAAATAATGAAACTAATTTATAGACTTAGACTCTTCTGTTTCTTGGGTTATTTCTTTTGATTTTGGATTCTCTACATCATTAGACTCATCTATTTTATGAGATCCATTAGCTTTTCCATTTGAAGCTCCGTTTGTACGAGCATTTCTCTCATTTATCATTCGACTGTAGTGCTCGGCATGTTGGAGGTAATTTTCGGCTCCTACATAGTCTCCTGAAGAAGTTGCGTCCTTAGCCAAGTTTCTATATTTCTCTAATACAGTAGATAAGCTTCCGGTAACTCTTGAACTATTATTCAATGAGCCATTACCAAAGCTCTCATTGTTACTTCTATGATTGTTTGCTCTTTTAAAAGGAGCTCTTTTTTTATATTTCACTTTAGAAAAAAAATCCTATAATTTTGGAAAATATTACAATCTAAAATTGTAAACAGCGATAAACTAGTCTCAGACATAAAAATAATCAAGTATTAATTTAATTCATCTTAGCAACAATACAGCGAGGTCTCTTAGTTAAGTCATTTTCAATTGCTAAGACTGAAAAATTATTATCTTTCAATATGTTAGATATCATAACATAGTCCCTATAATCAATTTCAAAAAATACATAACAACTCTTATTATTAGTTAATTTAATATTACTGATAATTTTTTCATAACAATCTTTTGTTCCTTTTTTTGGAAATAAAGCTAAATGTGGTTCAAAATTAATCACTTCTTCGATGATTACATTTAATTCATTTTTAGGTACATATGGTGGATTACAAATAATTACATCGAATCCCTTCGTATCAAAATTAAAAAAGTCATGAACAACAAATAAAAGACTCAGGTCATTATTAATATTTTTTTTATTTTTATTTGCAATTGAAACTGCATTTTTAGAAATATCAATACCAGTACCTTTACTATTTTTAAACTCTTCTAAAATTGAAATTATTAGACAGCCAGAACCTGTTCCAAGATCAAGAAAATTAAAATTTTTATCGTGAGGTAAATATTTTAACACGCTTTCTATCAAAGTTTCGGAGTCTGGTCTTGGTATAAGTGTGTCTTTTGAAACATTAAAAGTATTTTTCCAAAAATCTTTCTGTCCGATGATATAGGCTATTGGCTCATGATTCATCCGCCTAAGAATTTTTATCTTATAAGATTCAAAATCTTTTAGAGATATATAGTGATTTAGTGATTTTATAAAATCTTCATCATTAAAATCCAATTGATTTTTTATTAATAATTTTGCCTCTAAATTTGATTGACTTAAGCCAGAGGCAGATAAAGCCTTCGTCCCATAATTTAAAGCCTCGGAAATGATCATGTTTGATCTCCCTGAGCTGCAATATTTAAATTAGAAATTATTTCATCTAAACCATCAGCATTTAAAATTTGTTCTAATTTATATAGTGTTAAATTTATTCTATGGTCAGTTACTCTCCCTTGCGGAAAATTATATGTTCTAATTCGTTCTGATCTATCACCAGAACCAATCTGAGACTTACGCTTGTCAGCCCTTTCATCTGCTTGTTTTTTTCGCTCATAATCATAAAGTCTCGTTTTTAGAACGATCATTGCTTTTGCTCTATTTTTGTGTTGAGATTTTTCATCTTGTTGTTGCACAACAATACCTGAGGGTAAATGAGTGATTCTAACGGCACTATCGGTGGTATTTACTGACTGTCCTCCAGGTCCACTGGACCTAAAAACATCTACTCTTAAATCTTTTTCTTCTATCTCAATATCAACATCATCTGCCTCCGGCAAAACAACCACACTTGCTGCAGAAGTATGGATTCTCCCCTGAGACTCAGTTTCAGGAACTCTTTGAACTCGGTGAACTCCCGACTCATACTTTAAGAGAGAATAAACACTTTTTCCTGAAATCTTAATTGTACTTTCTTTAATTCCCCCATGGTCCGAGTCAGAAATAGATATTATTTCAAATTTCCATTTTAAACTTTCAGAAAACTTTTGATACATTCTAAATAAATCACCTGCAAACAGAGCGGCCTCATCACCTCCTGTACCTGCCCTTATCTCAAGAATTACATTCTTCTCATCTAGAGGATCTTTTGGAATTAGGGCGGCCTTTAGATTTCTTTCACTTATTTCAAATTTTTCTTGAGATTCTTGTAATTCTTTTTTTGCGATAGATGAGATTTCTTCATCATTTTCATTAATGAGCTCATTTAAATCTGAGATCTCATTTTGAATACTTTGATATTCTTTGATATTCTCAATAATTGGCTTTAAATCAGAATATTCTTTTGAAATTTTGATATATTCTTCCTTATCACTTATTGAAGCATTTAATTGATCCTCTAGAAGTTTATAACGATCAATAAATTTATTTAATTCTTCAATTTTTATCATTTTTTGAAATCTTATCTTCAACCAATTGAACAATATGATCGACAATATCTGAGTTATTAATTTTATGATCCGCCACTCCGGAGAGATAAACCATATTTGTATCTTTACCCCCACCGGTTAGACCAATTTCACTTTTTAACGCCTCACCTGGCCCATTCACAACACAGCCTATAATAGAAATTGTGAGCGGCTCTTTAATATGACTTAATTTTTGTTCTAAAATCTTAACAGTATCTATAACTGGAAAACCCTGTCTTGCGCACGAGGGGCAAGAGACAATCTTTACACCCCTTGTTCTTAAATCAAGACTTTTAAGTATTTCAAAACCTACTTTAACTTCTTCTACTGGATTGTCTGTAAGGGAAATTCTTATTGTGTCACCAATTCCATCCATTAGTAATTGACCTAAGCTGATTGCAGACTTGATTGTGCCACTCAGATATGTACCAGCCTCAGTTAACCCAAGGTGAAAAGGATAATCACATTTTTCAGATAATTTTTTATATGCTTTTACTGTTGTATGAATATTTGAAGCTTTAACACTAATCTTAAAATTATTGAAATTATTTTCTTCTAGAAGTTGAATATTTTCTAATGCACTTTCAACCATAGCATCAGAACACGGTTCTTTATATTTATTAAGAATTTTTTCAGATAATGATCCAGCGTTTACACCGATTCTCATACTTGTATCATTTGACTTAGCTGCAGAAATAACTTCTTTTATTTTTTCAGGGCCAATATTTCCTGGATTTATTCTTAAACATGAAGCGCCTGAATCTGCTGCTTCAAGCGCTCTCTTATAATGAAAATGTATATCTGCAACTATTGGAACTGAAACTTGATCAATAATTTCTTTAAGCGCTAAAGATGATTTTTCAGTTGGACATGATACCCTAACAATATCTACTCCTTCATTCTCAAGATCAATAATTTGTGCAACTGTTGCATCTATATCTTCTGTAATAGTATTAGTCATCGATTGAACAGAAATTGGCGAGTTTCCTCCAACTTCTAATTTTCCAATGCGTACAATTTTTGTTTTTCTACGTAAATAAGTATTATCAGTATTGTATGTCATAAATTATCAATAATTTTCTCTTATAAGAAAATTGTTTCTTAAGGGTTATCTAATTCAAAAATATCATGTAGTGCATTGACCGCATCATTGGTTTTTGACTTTTCAATAAGAACGCTAACCTTAATTTCTGAAGTTGATATTACCTCTATATTAATGCCTTGTGCAGATAGACATTCAAACATTTTTGCTGCTATACCAGGCTGATTTCTCATTCCTGATCCTATAATTGAAACCTTAGACAAGTTATCTTCACTTAGTACTTGTAAAAAATTCATCTCGCTTTTCAATGACGAAATTACATCTAAAGATTTATTCAAGTCAGACATTGGAACTGTAAAAGTCATATTTGTTTTTTTTCTCTCAATGAAATTATTCTGCACGATCATATCAACATTTATTGATTGATTTGATAAAGATCTAAATATTTTAGCGGCAATTCCAGGCTGATCAACCAGATCGATTATTGTTATCTTTGCCTCATCTTTTGAATATGCAACTCCTGTTACTGCTTTTGCTTGATTTTCATCTACATCAAAAGATATTTGAGTTCCTTCTTGATCAGGAGAAAACGTCGATCTTACTTGTACATTAACGTTTTCAATCATTGCTGACTCAACTGAAGAGGTTTGTAATACTTTTGCACCCTGAGAAGCCATTTCTATCATTTCTTCATATGAAATTTTATCTAACTTTTTTACTTTGCCTGTCATTTTTGGATCTGATGTATATACGCCATCAACATCTGTATAAATATCGCAACGATCCGCTTTTAATGATGAGGCTAAAAAAACAGCAGTATTATCTGATCCACCTCTTCCAATTGTAGTAATACGAGACTCAGACGATAAACCTTGAAATCCAGCTAAAACAGAAACCTTTCTTTCTTTGAAGCATTTATTAATTTTATCAGGAATAATTTTTCTTATATTAGCATTACGATGTGGTCCATTTGTAATTATTGGAAGTTGCCATCCTAACCATGATATTGCAGGTACACCAATTTCATTAAGCGCCAATGACATTAGACCTGAAGTTACTTGTTCACCAGAAGAAACAACGACATCATATTCAGCATTAAATTCTCCCGAGTCAGATTTAGAGCTATGAAAATCATTAACGTAATTAATTAAATTATTTGTAGTTCCTGCCATAGCTGAAACTACAACAGCAATATTATGACCGTTATCATACTCTTTTTTAACAATTTTAGCGGCTGACTTAATTAGTTCTGTCGAAGCAACTGAAGTACCCCCAAATTTTAATACTAGTGTGGACATTTTTTAGTTTACGATTAGATAAGTCTATAATCTGATAAGCTTATAATAGTTTTAAGTTGCTTTAGGATTACTTTATATAGGTATTTTAATCAAGTATAAGTTGGCTTTAAAATGGAACACAGCAGCATAAATCCCCAAGAAGTAAAGAAATTTACTGAGCTTGCTAATGAATGGTGGAAGCCTAATGGTAAATTTAAAACTTTGCACAAATTTAATCCATCAAGGCTAGATTTTATCATCAGAAATATAAAATTAAACTATTCCGTATCTGACAATATAAAAGAAAGACCACTTGAGGGGTTATCAATTTTAGATATTGGATGTGGTGGTGGCTTGTTATGTGAACCATTATCAAGACTCGGTGCAAATGTAACTGGAATTGACGCATCAAAGCAAAATATCGAAGCCGCATCAATACATGCAAAAAATAATAATCTAAATATTAATTATATCCATACCACAGTTGAGGAGTTAGATATTAAAGGAAGTTTTGACATAATACTAAACATGGAAGTTGTGGAACACGTAAATAATCAAAAAGTGTTTATAAAAAGAAGTTGTGAACTATTGAATAAAAATGGACTTATATTTGTTGCTACATTAAATAAAACTTTATTTTCTCTTATTTTTGCAAAATATACTGCGGAATACATACTTAATTTCTTACCGAGAGGAACACATGACTGGAATAAATTTCTTACTCCTGAAGAAGTTTACTCATTTCTAATTCAAAATAATTGCGAAGTTATAGAGTCTGTAGGTATAAATTTTAATCCACTCTTAAATAGCTGGAATGAGTCGAAAAGTATGAAAGCAAACTTTATTGTGACAGGTAAAAAAAATTAATTTTCTTTTTTTTCTATCCATGGAATTGTTGCAACATCAATTCCCTCATCTTGTAAATCTTTAACATCTTCTTTTGAAGCAGTTCCATAGATTGGTTTCTTTTTTACTTTGTCATAATGAATCCGTCTTGCTTCGTAAGTAAAATTATCACCAACGTACTCAGCATTTTTTTCAACAAAACTTTGAACATCTTTAATTTTTGATCTTAGCTCATTCATTACTTTATTTTTATTAATATCTGAGCTTTTATTTAATGAAACATTAGGGGCTGAAAGGCCTTTTTTTACATTTGTGGAGCCACATCGAGTGCATACAACAAGACTTTTTTTAATTTGAGTTTGACATGAAGAATGAGTATCGAACCAACCCTCAAATTCATTAGAACAGTCGTCACATAAAATATTTAGAACAATCATCTCATTAATATGGGTATGAATTCATTATTTTTCAATACCACTTATCAATATTCCAACTAGGAATCATTTTTTTTGCTTGGGTACTTAAGCTCTCATCGACTCTTGCATAAATTATTCCTGGTTTAGATTTTGCTGAAGCAATAATCTTTCCCATCGGATCAATTATAAGACTATGACCGTAAGTACGTCTGTTAATTGAATTTTGCCCACATTGTGCTGGCGCAAAAATATATACACCATTTTCAATAGCTCTTGATCTTAACAAAATTTCCCAATGCCTTTGGCCAGTGTATTTTGTAAAAGCTGATGGAATAGAAATGAACTTTGATCCCACTTGTGAGAGTTTTCTAAATAGATTGGGGAACCTTAAATCATAGCATATGCTCATACCAATTTTCCCCCATGGTAAATTAGCCACTTTAATCTCTTTTCCTGAGTCAAAAATTTCTGACTCATTATAAAGTTCTTGATTTGATAGTTTTACATCAAACATATGAATTTTATCATAAAATGAAACAACGTTTCCATATTTATTAATTAAATAAGATCGATTTCGTATTTTATTTTTTTTATCCAAAATTACTAATGATCCAATTAAAATCCAAATCTTATTTTTTTTTGAAATTTTTTTAATTGATTTTAAAAAAATATCTTCTTCCTCAGGTTTTATAACTTTTAAAAGATTTCTTTTCTTTAAGGACATAATATTAGAGGTTTCTGGTGTAATAATAAGCTCAGCTCTATTTTCGATAGCTTTATGAATATAGTTTACTAGATGATCTAAATTTCTATTTAAACATTGCTTAGTGTTTAGTTGTATACATGCAACTTTAAATTTTTTACTCATTCAATAAAAGTGAATCTAATTCGCCTTTTTGAACAAGTTT
>CABYIR010000017.1 GCA_902518955.1 uncultured Pelagibacteraceae bacterium
AAGCCTGACTCGACATTTCTCTTCTTCCTGATTTACCAACTGGAGTTTTAAGTGGTAGGTCAGGATCTAAATTTTGTTCACATAGATAAAACTCTAATTCGGGGGCAACAATAGCTTTCATATTTTCTTCTGCTAGAGTTTTGACCATATTTTTTAAAATCTGACGCGGAGCAATTTCAGATGGCGAAACTGAATTATAATACAGGTCACAAATTATTTGTGCAGTAGGCTCCTTATTCCAAGGTATCTTCCTTATTGTTGACAAATCAGGTATCATGATTACGTCTTCTTCAACATAATCAATAACTTCACTTTCATAAATCCAAGACCCAGATACAGTCTGGCCAAGAACAGAGTCGGCTAATTTGAGACCTTGATCTTCAACAGATTTGATGAAGCGATTGACTGGCAATATTTTTCCCTTTGACGATCCAGCCATATCAGGGAAAATACATTCAACTTCAGTAATGTTATTTGAATCAAGCCATTGCTTGAGTTCATCATTTGAACTAACGGACATATAATTGATTAATTTATTTAGGTTTCACCTGCCTGTTATTCATCAGTGTTGTTGTAATGAATAACGAATTTATCTGCGCTTATAGATATATTTTTTATGATATTTGTAAACTCTAAAGATGTTTTTTCTCCAAATTCATTGAATATATCCCATTTTTTTAATTCTAACGAGTTTCTGTTAAAATAAAGGGTAATTTTCTCTAAATTATTATTCCTATCTTTTTGAGTTAGGTTAATCGCAAATTCATCCTTTGTTTCAGCAAATACAAGATCAAAATGTTTCTGTAGATCCAGATTCTCAAGTAATAAATATTTGAGTGGATTAGTGCCTATTGGATATGAGTCAATAATGAAGTGTTTCTGACTAACTATATGTAAGAAAAATTTACTAGTTAATATTTTTTCTTTTTGTCCTTTGTATTCAAATAATGATCGATGTGGTTTTTTAATATAAAAATTGCCGTATTGAATATTTCCATCATGATTAGTCTGTTTAAACTGTCCAGTCATTGTATCAATATCATTCCAATTTGCTTCTGATAAATTTACTAATGAGTCTGCAAATACAAAATTGAATTTTAAAAATATAAAAAAAAATAGTAATGAAAGGAATTTAGTCATTATTTATTTTATCAAAAAATACTTCTCTTTTACCAACATGATTTGCTTGAGAGATTAATCCCTTCTCTTCAAGTTGATCCATAATTCTAGCTGCTCGGTTATAACCAATTTGTAATTTTCTTTGTAGCAGACTAGTTGATGCTTTTCCTTCTTTAATGATAACATTAATGGACTCTTGAAATAGTTCATCAGTTTCACTATCACTTAAACTAATTGAGTCTTGGTCGTCATCTTCTTTTAAGATTTCATCGTCGAATTCAGGAAAGCCTTGCTTTTTGAGAGATTGAACAATTTTTTCCACTTCTTTATCTGAAATAAATGGCCCATGAATTCTTGTTGTTTTTCCACCCGCTGTCATTAATAGCATATCACCCTTACCAAGTAGTTTTTCAGCTCCTTCACTTCCTAAGATTGTTCGACTATCAAATTTTGAACTGACTTGAAAACTGATACGAGTCGGAAAATTTGCCTTTATGGTTCCAGTTATTACATCGACGCTTGGTCTCTGAGTAGCCATTATTAAGTGAATGCCTGCTGCACGAGCCATCTGAGACAGTCTTTGAATTGTATGTTCAATTTCTTTTCCAGCAACCATCATTAAATCTGCCATTTCATCTACAACTACGACGATGAAGGGCATCTTTTTTAATTCCACTTCAACCTTTTCGATTTTTGGTTCTCCTGTTTCGGGATTAATTCCAACAGGAACTCTTCTATAAATCTTTTCTGATCTTGTCTGAGCTTCTAAAATTCTAGAATTGTAATTACTAATATTTCTGACCCCCAACATCGACATTTTTTGATATCGATTTTCCATTTCTTTTACGACCCATTTAAGAGCAGTAATAGCTTTCTTAGGATCGGTAACAACTGGAGTGATTAAATGTGGAATACCTTGATAAACCGATAATTCAAGCATTTTTGGGTCTATCAATATGAATTTACAGTCTTCAGGAGATAATCTAAATAGTATGGATACAATCATTACATTAATACCCACCGACTTACCTGATCCAGTAGTTCCAGCAATCAAAAGATGAGGCATATCTTCAAGATTTGAAAAGACTGGTAATCCATTTATATCTTTTCCTATAGCCAAAATTAAATTTTTTTGATCTGAAACAAATTTTTCTTTTTTGAATAATTCACTTAAAAAGACATCTTCTCGCTCTTGATTTGGGATTTCAATACCAACGACATTTTTCCCAGGAATAATCGCAACTCTTGCTGACATTGCACTCATATTTCTGGCTATATCATCAGATAGAGAAATTATTTTTGAAGCTTTGACACCTGGGGCTGGTTGAAGCTCATACATTGTTACAACAGGTCCTGGAGAAATATTGATAATCTCACCTTCAATTTTAAAATCAGATAATACAGATTGAAGTGCATCTGCGTTTATCACCAATTCCTCTTTTGATAAGGCGTACTCATTTTTGCTATCAGGTTTCGAAAGAATATCAATTAGTGGTGGTTTGTATTTTTTAATATCGTTTAAATCAATTTCTTCTTGTGCCATTACATTTGGCTCAATTCTCTCTTCATTAAAACTTTGAACTGGTTGATCTTTTAAATTATCAAAATCAATTTTGGGTTCAATTTTTTTGAAACTACTATTATTTTCTTTAGTTTTAGTTGTGTTTGTATTATTAATTTTTAAGTAAAGATAAATAACACCTTTCGATATCAAATGAGATAATAATATTATTCCATTGAAAATTTTTTGAATCAAATATTGCCACTCATATTTACTCAATCCAGCAGAGGTGATAAAAAAGAAAAGAGTTAGAAGACTGAATAAGATTAATTGTATTGATAAACTAAGAGCAGTATTCGAAAAACCTATAAACTGATTAGTTATTTCAAGTAATTGAGATGCAACTACGCCCGACAAACTGTTAAATGGTGTGATAATTAATAAAGAGCCTAAAAAAATTATAAATATAGGTAAAGATAGAATATTTATAGAGAAGAATGGAAGGCTTTTAAATCTTATCAATTTGTAGGACCACGCCAATAGAGGAATACTTAGAGCATAACTACAGAGTCCAAAAAATTGTATAAGAATATCTGCTAAATTAGCTCCTAGCTGACCTCCAAGATTTGCAGTTGAAGCATTTGTAAAATGAGAAAGACTAGGATCAATTGGAGAATAAGTAAAAATACTTATAATAATAAAGATAGATAAAAATATAGACAATAACCCACTGATTTCGGCCAACCTATTTAATATAAATATTTTTAATGGAGTTGGAAATAATTGCATATTAAAAAATCTTGAATTAAAAAAACAAGCTTTTATTTGTAATTAGATTATTAACTTATTATAAATTTTATACAACAGTTCGAATAAAGATTAATTTTTTTACAATGCTTGATAAACTAACAATATTAGGAAATGGATCATCTGCCCTTCTGGCTGCGGTAGCCTTTTCAAGGTTGGGTATTTCTATTGATCTTTTTTTCAATATATCAAAAAAAAATGATACAAATCTGGTTACTTTCTTATCATCTTTGTCATTAAAATATTTAAGTGATATTGGCATTGATCAATTATCTGATCAAAAATATGAAATAATAAACGATATTGAATGTTACTTTATCAACAAAAGTAATAATAAAAAAACTGAACTTAAGTTTTCAGATCATAATATTAAACCACTAGGAAAGATTATTCCAAATAGTGATTTATATGATTTTTTATTGCTTAAAGTAAAAGATACAAAAAACATATCAATTATTGAAGATGAAATCTCAGATATTGATCTTGATGAAGGTAATGCTATTGTCAATTTATCGTCTGGTAAAAGTTATCATACAAAATTATTTATCTTTACTGATAATAAGAATAAATTAATTCATAATTTTAATAAGAATAATTCAATCAAAAAACCATTTGATCAAACAGCCCTTTCTATTGATGCCAATGTAAAGAGAAGTAATCAAAATACAGCTTATCAATTTTTCACAAAAGATGGACCTCTGGCATTGTTGCCAGTTAATGATCACCGCTGTTCATTTGTTTGGTCACTAAAAGATAATTCTGAGATTTTAGAATACTCAAAAGAACAAATTGAAAATAAAATCTATAAATACGCTCACATGTATATTGATGAACTAAATATACACTCAATCAATAAACATAAATTAGTATTTAGTTTCAATAAGAATATGACATATAAGAATATAATAATGCTAGGAGAATCTGTACACACAGTTCACCCTATTGCAGGTCAAGGATTTAATCTAACACTTAAAGATATAAGCACTTTATATAGTGTATTGGATAGATATTTATCTTTAGGATATGAGTTAAATCATAAATTCATTTTTAATGATTTTTACAAGAAAAGAATTCCGGACAATACCTTATTTTCTTTCTCGACTATGTTTATGAATGATGCTTTTATTTCTAAAAATAATTTTATAAATAAATCAATTGAAACTTCATTTAAAATATTGAACCGAGTTCCTTTTATCAAAAAGAAAATAATGAAAGTTGCTTCTGGAAGAGAAATTTTTTGACTTTATAAAATGATTTAATGAAGTTGGGTACTAGTATCAGCTGTTTCTTCAATTGTATATGATTGATACAGTGCTTCAAGAGCTCTACTTCTTCCCATTATTGTTTTAGCTTCTAAAAGTAGTTGTTTTTCTTCGGGAGTGAATGGAACTAGAACTCCAGAATAGTTTATTAGCTGTTCTGTTGGAGTTTGTTGAATAATATCCCAGTCAGCAAGTAGGCTTTTATTTTTCAAATATTTCTTAATAAGTTTTAGAAGAGATTCACGATCAACATTTGTGACATCCTCAGATTTTAAATCAGTGATAAAGTTTTCATAATTCACTTCAACTTGCCTGTATTGTGTAGTTGTATCTAATTCATTTGCAATTTCAAATCGAATAATCCCGTTCAAAGTTATTAAATATCTATGATCGTCAGTTTCATTATATGAAGTAACTCTTCCAACACACCCAACTTTTTTAAGTGAGTTATCACTTCCAGAAATAGGTTGTATCATTCCTATCAGTTTATGCGGTGTTGCAAGGGCTGCATTTAACATTTGAACGTAGCGTGGTTCAAAGATATTTAATGGTAATTGAGTTTTAGGAAATAAAACTGCACCCGTAAGAGGAAAAATTGGTATTTTCTTTGGTAAGTCGTCTAAAGAAACAAAGTTCATAATTGCTAAATTCTATTATATTAATCAAGTATGTTAAATAGTTCATTATCTTGAAAATCAACTTAATTTCATATAAATACCTTAATTCATGCGAGTGTAGCTCAGTGGTAGAGCGAAACGTTGCCAACGTTTAGGTCGAGGGTTCGACTCCCTTCACTCGCTCCATTCTAGATTATGAGAATTTTAGCTAATAAAAAAATTGAATTTTTCATCAAAAATTTGTTCTTATCTGAACCTTATTTATTAAAAAAAAGAGCTGAAAGATTTTATAAAAAACAAACTGAGAGAGAAATTTGTTACTTACCAAATCTTATTAATAAATCATTAGCTTCTATCGATATAGGTGTCTATAGAGGAGTATATTCTTACTTTTTATCAAAAGAATCTGAATATGTTTATGCTTTTGAAGCTAACCCATTATTGATTAAAAAATTAAAAAAAGGTTTCCAAAAATATAAGAATATCACAATTGAGAATTTAGCAGTTTCATCTAGACAGGGCTTTACGAATCTTAAAATACCATTTCGTAATCAAAATATTGATTACTCTGATTATGAAGAGTTGTATCAGTTGGGAACGGCAACAATCCATGAAAAAAATAATTTAGCAAACTCAGATTTTAAATCATTTGAGATTGAAAAAATGAGTCTTGACGCTTACACGTTCGATCATAAAATTGGATTTATCAAAATTGATGTTGAAGGACATGAGCTCGATATAATTAAGGGTGCAAAAAACCTTATATTAAAAGATAAACCAAATCTCATGATTGAAATTGAGCATAAACACACAGGAGTACCCAATTTTGAAATTATAAAAGAGATAAAGAAGTTAGACTATGAATGTTACTTCTTAAACAATCGTTTTCAACTTGAAATTGTAAATCAAAAAAATATTAAAACCATTTCAAATAATAATTTCATATTTAAGCAATAAATATTCACATACATTTATGATTCAATCATATAAGATCTGGTTTATATGAGAGCTTCAAGATTAAGTCGTTATTCCTGGACCATGTTCGATTTTGCAAATCAACCTTTTTACACATTAATCATGACTTTTGTTTTCTCAGTTTATTTTACAGATATTTTTATAACAGGAGAAGATGGTGCTCAAAAATTAACTCTTACTCAAACTATTTCTGGGATTGCAATAGCAATTTTGAGTCCAGTTCTTGGGTCAATTACTGATATCAAAGGAAATCGAAAGTTGCTTATGGGTATTACATCAATTTTATTCGTCATCGGTATGGCATTACTTTGGTATTCACCTCCCGGAGCGCCAGACGGAATTTGGATTGTTATGTTTGGTTTAATTTTGGCTTCAGCCATGGTTGGTTTCTCTGAAGTATTCAATAACTCGGCTTTGGCCACAATAGAAACACCTGAGAATTCTGGCTGGCTCAGTGGTATGGGATATGGATTGGGATATATTTCAGGTTTAATTGCATTAATTTTATTTCTTTTGATATTTGTATGGCCCGGAGGTGAGACAGAAAATCTTTTTGGACTAAATACCAGCGAATATGAGCATATAAGAATTGTGGGTCCACTATGTGCAATTTGGTATGCATTATTTATTATCCCTCTATTTTTATTTACTCCTGATCTCAAAAAGAATCCAATTACTACATTTGATTCCATCAAGGTTGGATTAACCAATTTTACAAATACGTTTAAAGAGGCTAAGAGGCATAAAAATATTTTTACATTTTTAATAACAAGAATGTTTTATCAAGATGCATTGAATGCTCTATTTGTTGTTGGTGGAGTCTATGCAAGCATAGTTGTTGGTATGACTCTGACGCAAGTATTAATCCTTGGAATAATATTAAACATATTTGCTGGTCCAAGTTCAATATATGGAGGCTATTTGAATGATTTGATTGGTTCAAAAAATGTAATTAATTTATCTCTTTGGGGCTTACTTGCTTCTGGTATACTAGGATTATCGATCGATAAAGATACGATATTTTATTTCATCAGTGTTGATGAGTACTCCGCAAGTGTCGAGGATCTTACTTTTGGAATATTTAATTCAGTAAGCCAAGTTACATATATTTGTGTTGTTATTGGTATATCAATATTTTATGGACCAGCACAAACAGCTTCAAGAGCGTTGATGATTAAACTTGCCCCGCCAGATAAAATGACAGAATTTTTTGGTCTTTATGCATTTGCTGGAAAATCAACAGCTTGGCTTGTGCCTGGATTGATGTCTTTAATTTTAGCTTTCACAGGAAGTCTTCAATATGCAATGATATCAATAGTCTTGTTTAATCTGATTGGCATTGTTGGAATGTACTTTGTTCACGAAAAATGATTAAGAATTATTTAAATCTTATTTCATCAAAAAAATCTCAAATTGTTATTCTCATATTACTAAATATTTGTAGTTTAATTTTTATATTTCTTCCATACAATATTTTTGTAAATATGATTGATCTTAAGCTGAGCTATGGCATTCAAGATGTCTATAATTCATTTAATGCTATGGGTGAGGAGGGACGAGTAATAAATATTTATTCAACTCTTATTTTAGATACGGTTTATCCTATTTTATATGTTTCACTCATACTTGGTGCTTATGTGAAAATGTTTTCTAAAAATGGTTATATTTTGTTTATACCTATTTTAACTGGACTCTTTGATTTATCAGAAAATATTCAATCGGTAATTATGAATTTAAACTATTCAAAATTGGATGAGTCACAAGTTGTACTTGCTAGTTTGACAACTTCTTTGAAGTGGCTGTTTGTAGTACTGATGATTTTGATATTAGTATTTGGGATATTCCAAAAAAAATTTGCAAAAAGAAATTTATAATTGAGCAAGAATCTCTCATTATCAATTTTTTTAGTTCCGGTATTAACAATATTTGTATCATATCTTATCTCTGCATCGAATGGATACGTTGATTGGTGCATCCCAATTATAGAAGGATGTACTTCTATCAGTAAAGTTGGACGTTACGGTCTATCATTTTATTTATACAAAATATTTATTATCCCCTCGTTAATTTTAATGATTTTTTTTTGGTCGAAGGTTTATCTTAGTATTTATAAAAATATAGTCTTAATTTTTTTAAGTGTTGTCGCTTGTTTATTTTTAATTATTTATCTGATTGCCTTAGGATTTGATGGAAAAATATACCGCTTTATGAGAGAAATCGGTATTTTCGTATTTTTTGTTCTGATGCCCATTTGCCAAGCTTGGCTAACAATTTCAACTTCCCATAACTTCTTAAATAAATTTTTTCTTTATTTAATAATATTTATTTTTATTGGCTTAGCTTATATTTATCTATCTATTTTGTCTTTGGACAATGATAATTATGAAAATATTATTGAATGGAATTTTGTTTTTTTTATTTTTTTATTTTTTCCAGTCTTTTATTTCTCAATCAAAAAATCTAATGTCTAAAATGACGTACACCAGAAAAGGCCATTGCAATCTTTGAGTCATCAGCGGCTTTTATAACTTCATCATCATTCATCGATCCCCCTGGCTGAATAACAGCTTTAGCTCCTGATGCTACAGTGACTAAAAGGCCGTCAGAAAATGGAAAAAATGCATCAGATGCAACAACTGAACCATCAAGAGAATTAGACTCATTTTGTTCCATCTCACTATTTTTTTGAGTTGCTATTTTTGCACTGTCAATCCGACTCATTTGCCCAGCACCGATACCAATTGTTTTTTTATTTTTGACATAAATTATTGCATTTGACTTAACGTGTTTGCAAACTTTGAAAGCAAAAAGTAGATCTGATATCTGATCTTTTGTAGGCTTAATTTGAGTCACAAAATTTAAATTATTTTCATTTGTAATCTTATCGTTTTTTGATTGCATCAAAAGACCACCCTCAATACTTTTGAAGTCATTATTGATATTTTTTGAATTCATTTCATTTAAAATTAAGACTCTTAAATTATTTTTATTTTTAAAAATATTTTTGGCCTCTTCAGTGATTTCTGGTGCAATGATGACTTCAGTGAAGATCTCAATTATTTTTTTGGCAGTTTCTTTGTCTATCTTCTGATTTAAGGCAATGATCCCGCCAAATGCACTTGTTGGATCACAAGAGAGCGCTTTTTCATAAGCATCTAATAAACTATCTCCACTTGCAACACCGCATGGATTAGCATGCTTGATGATGCCAACAGTTGGTTCATTTGAACTAAACTCTTTAATTAATTGGAGAGCAGCATCGGCATCGTTAATATTGTTGTAACTTAATTCTTTTCCTTGAATAAGCTCTGCATGAGGAATGCCAGATTTTTGAATTGGGGATTGATAAAGTGCTCCTTCTTGATGAGGGTTTTCACCATATCTAAGCTTACTTACTAATTTGTTTGGTAATAAAAAATTATCTCTTATTTCATCATTATCTAAAAACCAATCACTTACCAAAGTATCGTAGTATGCTGTCAGAGCAAAAGTTCTAGCTGCTAATTCTTTTCTAAACTCATATGATGTACAGCCTTCATAACTATCAAGTTCAATAATCAGTTTTTTGTAATCATTTACATCACTAATAACAGTTACAAACTTATGATTTTTTGCAGCCGATCTAAGCATGGCAGGACCGCCAATATCAATATTTTCAATACATTCTTCTTTATCTGCGTCACTATCTATGGTTTCCTCAAAGGGGTATAAGTTGATAACTGCCAAATCAATATCTTCTATTTGATTATCTTGCTGATCACTTCTATGATTTTTATCATCCCTTTTCGCAAGCAATCCTCCGTGAATATTTGGATGAAGTGTCTTTACTCGCCCATCCATCATTTCAGGAAAATTTGTTAGTGATGAAACATCAGTTACGTCGATTCCCAAATCTTTAATGAATTTTGAAGTGCCGCCTGTTGATATGATATTAATGTTGTGTTTTGTTAAACAGGATACAAGTTCTTCAAGCCCTGCTTTGTTTGAAACCGAAACAAGCGCAGTTTTAATTTTAATTTTCAAATTTTAATGACCTCGTAATTTTTCGATATTATTTCTGTACTCTGATTGTCCACCTTTAAATGTTGTTGTCCCAGCGACAATCACATTTGCTCCCGCGTCAATTACAGACTGTATATTTTCAAAATTGATACCACCATCAACTTCCAATTCAATTTCCCTTCCAGATTGATCAATTTCTTTTCTTAAGGATTTTAATTTATCAATTGCTGAACTTATAAATTTCTGACCACCGAATCCAGGGTGAACACTCATTACAAGTATTAGATCTAAAACATTCATGTATGGTTTAACAACTTCCCAATCAGTATCAGGATTAATTGCTAATCCTGCTTTGACATTGTGTGACTTTATTTTGTTCAGACATTTTTCAGTATCATCATTGGCTTCAGGATGAATTGAAATAATATCTGCCCCAGCGTTTACAAAGCCATCAATGTAGGGCTCGATTGGATCAATCATTAGGTGAACATCAAAAGGGACCGCAGTTTTGTCTCTTATGGATTTAACAACATCAGGACCAATTGTTAGATTTGGAACAAAGTGACCGTCCATGACATCGACATGAATATAATCTGCACCTGCATTTGATATGTGCTCAACTTCTTCACCCAACATGGAAAAGTTGGATGCTAAGATTGATGGAGAAACTTTGATTTTTTTAGACATTAACCACTATCTTTATATCAAAAAGCTTTTTAATTTAATACTCTTTATACAGTCTCGAAATAAAAAATCCATCCATTCCACCCGGTTTTTTCATATAGGGAAATGTCTGTATATCTCCATCTTTAGTGATATATTTTTCAAATTGAGTGAATTCAGATTTTTTAACAGGTTCTCTTCTAATATTTTTATATTTTTTTAAAAAATGATCTATTTGTTTAACCCCTTCATTTTTTTGAACAGAGCAAACACAATAAATTAACTGACCCTGAGTGGATAACAAACTTAATGCTTTTTCCAAAAGAGTTTGTTGTGTTTTAATATATTTACCTAATTCATTTTTATTCTTCAAAAATATAAGATCGGGATGCTTTCTTATTGTGCCTGTTGCCGAGCATGGAGCGTCAAGAAGAATGTATTTAAAAGTTTTTGTACTCGTCCAATCCAAAATATCTTTATTTATGATTTCTGGATTAAACTTCAGTCTAGTGAAATTATTTTTCATTAATTGAACTCTTTGCTTTGAAGATTCAACACATGTTACCTTCGCTCCCATAGATATCATTTGCATTGCTTTACCACCAGGAGCAGAACATAAATCAAGAACTTTTTGATCCTTGATATTTGAAAATAGTTTTGCAGGAATTGATGCACTTATATCTTGAACCCACCATTGCCCTTTTTCAAACCCTTCTATGTCTTCAACAAATCCCGCTTTTGATTTTCTAAAAATATTTTTTTCTATCTCTATAAACTGGTTATCAAGATTAGTTTTTTTATGACAATAAATATCCAATGGTGGCTCAGTCAAAGATGCTTCTGTAATTTTATTTGCAACATCAACTCCATAATCTTGTTTCCATGACATCCACAACCACTGAGGAATTTTTTGTTGAGTTGATATTTTAATTTTACTTTTTTCACTTATAATTTTTCTCAAAACTGCATTCACAAATGAAGAAAATGGTTTTGTTCTTTTTTTTTGTTTAGAAATTTCAACCCAACTGTCGATAACTGCATAACTTGGTCGTTGTAAAATATAAAGTTCAACCATTGCCATTCTTAAAATATTTTTAATTATAAGATTATTCTTAGAAATTTTTTTAATTGTACATTTGTCTATTATTTGATCAAACTCATAAGCATATCTCAGGAATGAATTCATCACCAAGATACATTCTGAACGCTTAAGATTAGTCTCATTTCGTAAATAATAATCATCAATAAGATCATCAATATTGACTACTTTCTTATCAAAAAACTTATTAATAAGTGCAATAAGATCTTTTCTATTTTCCATAAAATTGATTTGATAATTATATTTATGTCATTATATCAAATGTATGACGAAATACTTTATACATATTTTTATTTTTATTTTTTTATCAATTTCTACATTGTTTGCAGAAACATTCGAAGTTGAGATGCTGAATAAGTATGAAGGACAAATTAATGTTTTCAATCCCCCAATTGTAAGAGTTGCAGTGGGCGATACAGTAAATTGGACATCCGTAAATCCAGGTCACAATATAGCTTTTACTAAAAAGGGTGTGCCAGAAGGAGTTGAAAAGTTTAAATCTAAAATTGGTAAAGATGCTACGTTTACCTTCACTGTTCCTGGAGTTTATGCATATAACTGTACTCCACATTACGGTTTAGGAATGATTGGTTTTGTAGTTGTCGGAGATGATACTTCAAATTTAGAAGCGATTGAGAAAATAAAATATCCAGGTAAAGCAAAAGCAATTGCTAAAGAATTAATTGAGCAGTTAAAATAAAACAATGAGTTCTGAAAATAAAGATAATAAAAAAAATAGAGTCCTCCCGAAAGAAAAAACTGAAAAACCCAAAAAAGAAATTGGTGGTCAGGAAGGTCCAGAGCCAACTCGCTACGGTGATTGGGAAAAAAAAGGCATCACTTCAGATTTTTAAATTGTATTTAAAATAAAATTTATTGCAAAAATAAGTCCTACCACGTTAGTATTTAATTTAATTGAATAGTATTATTTAATACCTCTCGATCCTTTACCTTAGTATCAATAATTAATCTGTTTCCTGAAGAGATAATTTGTGTCTCTCCTATTTTTCCATTTCCAATTGTTCCTTGACCAGCAGTGGCAACTGCTTCTTGACAATTCCCACTTCCATCCTTTAATCCATGTGGATTACACCATGGAGGCGAATTAAAATGACGTACAAAGTGTGATACCATTTTTGATGCATTCGACATATCATTGCAAACATTCTTAGTATAAGTAAGTTTACCATTAGCCACACTGTATGAATATTTGAGGATTAATTCGTCACCCATTTGACATTTCATTAAACTACCCATTATAAAATTAGAAACTATTTTATGATTTGATTTTGAGGCACTCACCTTAGCATTTCCCATAAATCCATTATAAGCAACTGCACCTGCAGCTGCGAGAATTCCAATAATGGCAACAACAACCAAGAGTTCTATTAGTGAAAAACCATTCTTTTCATAAAACTTTTTAGAGTGTAAGGTCAAATTTTGATGGTTTCCAATCCTCAGATGCAATTTCTAAATCACTAAATTCAAAAGCAGGAGCGACTGTGCATCCAATTAAACTATAAGAACCTGTAGACTTTAATGCAAACCAAGTTCCTTTTTTTACAGTGAACATAAAATTATTTTTAGATCCTATTTCGTCAATTTGATATTCAACACCATCTTTTGAGGTGTATATATTTAGGGGACTACCAGAGTAAAAATGCAACGTTTCAGTTTTGGTAATTCTATGCCAGTGAGAGTGTTCATGCTCTTCCAATAAAAAATAAATATGGCTGACATCTTTATTTTTAAAAACCTCAACATAATGACCACCTTCAGGGTGAGGCTCCATATTATGCTTTTCTATTAAATTTTTTATAAGTTGTTTATCCAATTACTTATTTCCTTAATATAAAATTCATCAAGTTCAGGATTGAGAAAACCAACGATATAATGTTGTTTGATATCTTTCTCACCTGACTCAATAATTACTATTTTACTTTTTTTATTTCCCCATTTATCTAGTCTTTTTTCAGTTTCATAAGAGTTTATTACATCATCGTCGTAGTCAAAAAATGATAATGCTGGAACTTTATTTTCTGAAAAGTCTTTTTCTGCTACGGCACTCATGATGCGACCTCCTTCTACTCCATCAGATATCTCAAATACATTAGTGGAGTACTTAGCACAATCATATTTCTTTTGATCATTAATATAATCATTGCAATTCAAATTTATTTTATCAAGGAAAGACATTCTATAAAACCATAGGCTGTTATTTCTTATTGTTCCAACATAAGCTGGGGCAAAAAGAACTACTCCATGTAGATCTTTAGATAACTCCTCATCAAAAGAAGCCGCTGTGGTAAGTGCACCTCCAAGAGAATAGCCAATTAAAACAACTTTGTTACCTATCCTTTTAGCAACTTCTATAGCTTCCGATGTATCCTTTAAATAATTTTCTGCACTCATCTGCTTTGAACCAGGATGTTCACGACCATGGCCTGATAATCTTGATAAGAAAATATTCGTATCAAGTTCCTTCGATAATTTATCGAAAAATTCTTTCTGTTGAAAATTAGTTGTGCCAAATCCAGGTAAAAAAGCGATAGCAATGTCCGTCTTATTTTTTTCTACATTCGACCATATTATTTTTTTTTGTGCTTCTTCAGGGACATCTCCTAGACTTATTTCAGAATTTTTAAGATAGCTATCAAGATCTACGTCACTCGGTACGTATACTTCTTTGAAATTTAAGTCAGATTTTCCCAACAGAGTCGCAATATTAAAAAACCAAATTACGATTAATGTAACAATGATACCTTTTATAAATGACAACCAAAGATAGGCGTAGTTGGATAATGCTAATTTATTTTGTATCTTTAATAGATATTTTTCATGAAAGTTGATCACTTATTCATTCGATTTTCGATGAGATTATCAACTACAGCTGGTTCAGCTAATGTAGATGTATCTCCAAGATTGCTATACTCATTTTCTGCAATCTTTCTTAAAATTCGTCTCATGATTTTTCCTGATCGTGTTTTTGGTAATCCTGGTGCCCACTGAATCAAATCTGGTGATGCGATCGGACCAATTTCTTTTCGAACCCATGCAATGAGTTCTTTATAAAGTTCATCATTAGGTTCTTCTTCAGCATTAAGAGTCACATAGGCATAAATACCCTGTCCCTTAATATCATGCGGATAGCCAACAACTGCAGCTTCACTAACTTTTGGATGTGCAACTAGGGCAGACTCTACTTCTGCAGTGCCCATACGGTGCCCTGATACGTTTATCACATCGTCAACTCGTCCTGTGATCCAGTAGTAACCATCTACATCTCTTTTGCATCCATCGCCAGTAAAATACTTCCCTTCAAATTGGGAAAAGTATGTTTCAATAAAACGATTATGGTCACCATAAACTGTTCTCATCTGACCAGGCCATGAGTCTGCAAGGCACAGTGAGCCTTCACAAGCACCTTCAAGAATATTCCCGTCAGAATCAAGTATTTCAGGCTTAATTCCAAAGAATGGTTTTGTTGCTGAGCCTGGTTTTTGATCAATTGCTCCTGGAAGAGGTGAAATTAGAATCCCACCTGTTTCTGTTTGCCACCATGTATCAACAATAGGGCATCGTTGATCTCCAACGACATTATAATACCAAACCCAAGCTTCAGGGTTGATCGGCTCGCCAACTGATCCCAATAACTTTAAGCTTGATCGATTGGTTTTTTTTACAGGGCCTTCGCCTTCTCTCATTAATGCACGAAGTGCTGTTGGTGCGGTGTAGAATATATTGACTTTGTGTTTATCAACAACTTGCCAAAAACGAGATGCATCAGGATAGTTTGGAACACCTTCAAACATGAGAGTAGTTGCGCCATTCGCAAGAGGACCATATACAATGTAACTGTGTCCAGTCACCCAACCAACGTCGGCGGTACACCAGTAAACGTCACCATCTTTATAATCAAACACATATTGATGTGTCATTGAAGCATAAACCATATACCCACCAGTTGTGTGCATAACACCTTTTGGTTTTCCTGTAGATCCTGACGTGTATAAAATGAACATTGGATCTTCAGCATTCATTTCTTCTGCTTCACTGTTTGCTGATGATGAATTGATTAAGTCCTCGTACCAAACATCTCGACCTTCAACCCAATTAATGTCCCCACCTGTTCGTTTGACGACAATGCAATGACGAACACCTTGAGCAATTTCAATTGCTGCATCTGTATTTGCTTTCAATGGAATACTTTTATTTCCTCGTATACCTTCGTCTGCAGTAATTATAATGTCTGACTCACAATCACTTATTCGCCCAGCTAATGCATCTGGTGAAAATCCTCCAAATACAACTGAATGAATAGCGCCTATTCTCGTACACGCTAGCATGGCATACGCTGCTTCAGGGATCATAGGCATATAGATCGTAATGCGATCGCCTTTTTTAGCTCCAAGAGACTTTAATCCATTTGAGAATTTACAAACTTGTTTGTGAAGTTCTTTGTATGTAATTAATTTTGAGTCATTGGGATCATCACCTTCCCAAATAATGGCAATTTGATCAGCTCTTTCTTTTAAATGTCGATCAATACAATTTGATGATGCATTCAGTGAACCGTCTTCATACCATTTAATAGAGAAATCATTTTTATGATAATTAACATTTTTAACTTTGGAATACGGCTTGATCCAATCAATTCTTTTTCCATGTTCGTTCCAAAACTCTTCATTGTTATCAAATGAATTTTGATACCAATCATTATACATGCGAGAGTCTATTAAAGAGCTGCTAGACCATTCATCACTTACTTCATATAGTTCATTGTCACTCATAAAAATATCTTATTAAATTCCACCAAGTTTGCAAATGATAGTCCATGACTTTTTATCGATGGGCATTACTGATAATCGTGACTGCTTAACTAAAGCTAAATGATTTAAACGATCATCACTTTTAATTTGATCCAAGTTAACTTTATTTTTGAGAGCTTTATGTTTTGCCACTCGAACCATTCCAAAACGCTTGGACTTATCAGTTGGGTCTGGGTGATAAGTTTTAATTACTTTAACAATTCCCACAATATCCCTTTCTTTTACTGAATGATAAAAAAAACACAGATCCCCAACAGCCATCTTTTTCATATTGTTTGACGCTTGATAGTTTCGAACTCCATCCCAGCCTTCACCTTTGGCACCAGCTTTCACTTGTTGTTCCCAAGACCATGTGCTTGGTTCAGATTTCATCAACCAATAGTTCATAATTTTTTTTCAGTTGTTAGCGGTCTATTTAATAGCTCACTTATTGATTTATCAATGTCTTTATTGAGATATAAAATCTTATAGATTTCATTATTTATTGGTAAGTCAATTTTTAATTTTTTTGATAGTTTGTATATTGCTTTTACAGTGTGCGCTCCTTCAGCCAAAGTTTTTTTTGATTTTAAAAGGGTTGAGGTTTCTTTTCCGTTTGCAATTTTTAATCCTAATGAAAAGTTACGCGATTTCTCTGATGAACAAGTTAGGAATAAATCTCCTATTCCTGATAATCCCATCAGCGTTTCTGTTTTCCCACCAAGCTTTTTACAAACAAGACTTATTTCTGTAAAACTTCTGGAAATAATTGATGCAACTGCATTATCACCAAATTTTTTACCAGTGATTATTCCACAACCAATTGCATAGACATTCTTCATAGCGCCACAAATTTGTGCACCCACAATATCATTTGATAAATAAGGTCTAAAATGAGACGAGCTTAGAAGTTTCGATATTTTTTTTGAATCACTAATCGATTTCGATGCAATCAGAGAGGCAGTCGGCTTACCAGAGGCTATCTCTTTTGCAAAATTAGGTCCTGATAGAATTGAAATTGGATTTTTAGGAAAATGGTTTTTAATTATTTCACTAATAAGACTTAGTGAACTTATTTCAATTCCTTTTGATGCATTAATAAGCATACAGTGTTTGCTTAATGTGCCTTTTAGTTTTTTAAGAGTTGTAGAAATGTATTGAGTAGGAACTACAATGAACAAAAAATCTACTTCACTAAAATCATTTAAATTATTTGTCGCTTTAATTTTTTTGTTTAACTTAACATCCTTTAAAAAAGTATCATTTTTATTTTTTAAATTAATTTCTTTAACAACTTTTTTTTCATTAGCCCATAAAAGTACATTACTTTTATGCGATAATATTAGTGAAATTGTTGTACCCCAAGCACCAGCACCCAAAACTCCTACTCTAATTTTTTTATTCAACGGATACCCTTTCCTTTTACAAATATCGCTTTTTCATCAAGTGGCCATCTTGGTCTTGGTCTGACAGAAAGTTTTGAATAAATTTTTTTTTCATATCGCAAGAGTCCGGCATAGGCAATCATAGCACCGTTATCAGTACAAAATTGCATTGATGGGAAAAATACTTTTGTTTCATTAGTCTCAAGATCAATCAATGTTTTTTTTAAATATTGATTTGCAGCCACTCCTCCAGCAACAACAATATTAATATTCCTTGGTTTAGTTATTTTTACAAACTCATCGATTGCATTCTTTGTTTTATTTTTAATTATGACTCCAATAGTTTTTTGAAAAGAAGCTGAAATATCTTTTTTAATTTTAGGTGTTAATTTTTTTTGTTTATGAACCAATTGTGCCACTGATGTTTTGAGGCCCGAAAATGAAAAGTAAGAATTTTTTTCTTGAATTAAAGGCTTCGGTAAATCGTACGCATTTTCATCACCTGACTGAGCAAGTTTTTCTATTTGTGGGCCTCCTGGATAACCAAGTTTCAAAAGTCTTGCTGTTTTATCGAATGCTTCACCAAGAGCATCATCAACTGTTGTTCCAATTCTATGGTATTTGTTGAATTTTTTTACAATCGTAAATTCTGTATGTCCTCCTGATACTAATAGCAATAAGTATGGAAAGGAAATATCTTGCTCCAGTTGCGCGGAGAGTGCATGACCCTCAAGGTGGTTAATTGATATAAATGGTATTTTTAAAACTGATGATAATGTTTTTGCAGCAACAACGCCTACTAACAGTCCACCCAAAAGGCCCGGGCCAGTTGTTGCTGCCACAGCAGTAATATCCCTTAATCCTATTTTTGCTTTTTTAAGAGCTTTTTCGACTAGTAGATCAATAACGTCTGAATGTGCTCTTGCAGCTAATTCAGGAACAACCCCCCCAAACGATTTATGAACGTGAATTTGATTTTTAACTATATTTGCCAAAACTATTGGCTTATTGTCCTTATTGTTTCTGGTAACGATTGCTACAGATGTCTCATCACAGCTGGATTCAATTCCAAGTATGTACTTTTTCTTTTGCATTATTTACTCAGCTAATTAATTACAATTGTAAATTAATTTATAGTAGTCTGTATAAATAATGACAAATTATAAAAAGAGATTGGTTATTGGAACTCGATCGAGTGGTCTTGCTCTAGCTCAAACTAGGATTTTTATTGATAAATTACTTCATAATTATCCTGATATGAGCCCAGAATCGATCGAAATTCGCCAGATCAAAACATCTGGAGATCACAATCAATCGATACGACTGGATCAAATGGGTGGAAAAGGATTATTTGCTAGAGAAATAGAGACGGAAATTTTAAAGGGCACTATTGATCTAGGCATACATTCAATGAAGGATATGCCGACTGATGAAAGCAATAATCTCTCTATTGCATGCTGGCTTAAACGATATGATCACCGAGATGCATTACTAACAAATTGTTCAACTGAGTCTTTTACAGAATTATCTAAAAATTCATTGATAGGCACCAGTTCAATCCGTAGAAGGTCACAAATAATGAACTTAAGACAGGATTTAAAAATCAAGTCGCTGAGAGGGAATATTGATACAAGAGTAAAGAAGTTAGAAGATAAAGAATTTGATGCAATTGTTTTGAGCGTTGCGGGCTTAAAAAGATTATCTCTTGATCATTTAATTTCATATATATTTTCTGACGATGAACTGCTGCCTGCTGCCTGTCAGGGAGCCATTGGTATCCAAATAGACTCATCAAATTTAGATTTAAAATTTTTTTTAGAACCATTGAATCACCTATTGACCGAAACAACTTGTAAAATCGAACGTGATGTTTTACGAACTATCAAAGCAAACTGTAATAGTCCAATAGGATTATTTGCAAAAGAAAATGACAATATGATTCATCTACATTGTGATGTATTTGATCATTCAGGAAAAAAAATTTTTTCAAGTCAAGTTAAAAAACCTCATTCTCAATCAAAGTTACTAGGAATTGAAATGGGAAATGATATTTTAGCTGCTCTTGGTCAATCAGTAATTGATAACTTGGATAATTTAGAAAATGATTTTGATTACACGCCCGATAGATGACGCTGTTGATTTACAACAAGAATTAAGGAAAAAGAAAATTCAATCTTTAATTGATCCACTTACATCCTTTAAATTTCGATATAGTAAGATAAAATTTACTGAAGATCATATTTATATTTGCGCCAGCCAAAGATGTGTTGTGTCACTTACTCGAATTAAAAATATAAATAATATACGTATCATTGTTGTTGGAAAAAAAGTTGCAAAACGACTTAGGGAAAATAATTTTAAAAATATTTTATTCCTCTCTCCTGATACACTGCAACTAATAAAATGGATGCGAAAAAAAGAGAACCGGCAGAACAATTATATTTACCTTAGCGGAAGTATTGTAAATGAGACATTTGTGAGTGA
>CABYIR010000018.1 GCA_902518955.1 uncultured Pelagibacteraceae bacterium
ATCAGGTAAGAATATTTCCTCAAATTGGAACAAAAATAACCTATCCATTAAAAAGAATTAAAAAGGATACTGCCCAAATTTTAAAACCTATTTTGATGCCTATTCTGGCACCCTATAATAACTATACAGAGTCTCTAGAGGTTAACAATTCCAATATTTTTTCAAGAAATAGATCATCAAATCTTTCCGAGTGGGAAAGTGGACCAAGAATTAATTATGGCACAGAATGGTTCATCGATTATAAAGATAAATATGATGGAAATCTAATTATTGGACAATCTTTTAAAATTAATAAGAATAAATCAGATACCTCTGAAGAAATTTCAGATATAATGACTTCACTTTTCATAAACTTAGATGAAAATATGTATATAAATTCTGAATTTATCATTGATCGTAAAAAATATAGTATTAATAAATCAAATATAACATCTTCTGTTTATTTAAATGATTTTATAATTAAGGCTGAATATGATTATGTATCAAATGATTTTTCTTCAGCTTCAGAGCAGCTAGGATTAGCTACTAAATTAAAAATAACCAAAGATTTAAATTTTATATTTTCTGGTAAAAGAAATATAAGCTCAAACTTAAATATTGGCTATGAAACAGGTATCTTTTATGAAAATGATTGTCTTGCAATTGACTTTAAATATTATAGAGATTTAACAAAATTCAAAGATATAGAAGATACAAAAGGACTAAGCCTTTTAATAACTCTTAAGCCTTTTGGAAGCAGTAAGACATTTGGAAAATCAAAAACATTTGGTCCACAGATATGATCTTTATTAAAAAAATAATTTTTTTTTTAATACTAAAATTATTCTTTTTTTATAGTGTTATTGCACTTGCTAATCAATCTACTCACAAAATTGAAATATTAGTGAATGATAATATTATTACCAATTATGATATTGCTCAACATTTTGCAATCAATTCTATCCTAGATAATATTTCAGTAAATGCTGAAAATGGAGATATTTTATACAATAAGACAGTTAATGAATTGATAGATATGAAATTACAACAAGCAAAAATCAATGATTACAATATAAAAATTGAAAAAGAAAATATCGAATATTATGAAGACTATTTTTTTCAATCAAAGCAATTAAATAAGGATAGGGTTTATGAGGTAATTAAGAATAATAATCTCGATATAGGTGTATTAAAAGATAAAATAAATACATCAATTGCTTGGGAGCAACTAACTGCGGGTTTATTTCTCCATACCATTTCAGTATCAGAGGTAGAGGTAGATGAACTTTTAAAAAATGATGAAACACTATCGGTAGAACTTGCAAAAAGAATAATTACAAATAAACAAGTTCAACTTAAATCTGATAAATATTTAAGAGATCTAAGGGCTGAGGCAAATATTGAAAAAAGGTAGATTGATTGCAAAAAAATCTCTTGGTCAAAATTTTATAATTGATGAAAATTTTATTAGAAAGCTGTCCTCATTAATTTCTACAAATAATAATTCATTTATAATTGAAATTGGTCCTGGAAAAGGAGCTTTGACTAAAGAATTAATCAAAAAAAAAGTTCGTCAAATTTCAGTAATAGAAAAAGACAATCATTTAATTGATAATTTAGAGGTATTTTCTAAAAAATTTAAAAATTTTGATGTAATTCATCAAGATGCTCTCAAAATAAATTACAATGAATTTATAGAGAAAAATACAATCATAGTAGGGAATCTGCCATTCAATATTTCAAGTAGTTTATTAATGAAATGGATCTTTCTAGAGAAGTGGCCTCCACTTTACAAAAAAATGTACCTTATGTTTCAAAAAGAAGTTGGTGAACGTATTTTAGCAATTCATGGGACGAAAAAATACGGAAGATTATCAGTCATCATACAATCTCGATGCAAAGTGAAGAAATTGATTATCGCAAAATCAAATATTTTTAAACCATCACCAAAAGTAGATGGAGTTGTATTGGAATTTACTCCTCATAAAGAATATTTGGATGTAGATATAAATATTCTTGAAGTAATTGTTAAAAAGGCATTTAATCAAAGAAGAAAAAAAATAAAGTCAACACTATCAACGCATATTCAGTGCCTAAATAGACTTTCAATCGATACTAATCTTAGGCCTGAAAATCTAAGTGTTCAACAATACTGTGAATTATCAAAACTTATAAAGTAAGTTCTCTTACTTTATCAACTAAATCTAATTGCCTGTGGCGTTTTTTTCGTTCAACATTAATTATGTTTAATATTTCTTCTACACATGCTTCCAAATTATTATTTATAACTACATAATCATACTCAACCCAATGACTTATCTCATCTTTGAATTTAGACATTCTTAGATTAATCATCGACTCATCATCTCCTGAGTCACTTTTTCTTTGTTTTAATCTATTCAGTATTTCATCTTTAGACGGAGGCAATAAAAATACTGAAACTAAATTACTTGGTTTTGATTGATAAAGTTGTTGAGTGCCTTGCCAATCAATATCAAATAAAACATCCTTTTTTGATTTCGTAATCTTTTCAACATCTTTGATTAATGAGCCATAAAAGTTATCAAATACTTCAGCGTATTCCAAAAATTCATTATTCTGTATTTTATTCTGAAAATCACTTCTAGATACAAAATTGTAATCAATACAGTCTACTTCATTTTGCCTTGGTTTACGTGTCGTTGCTGAAATTGACATCTGAATACTATGACTATTTTTGAGTATTTCTTTACAAACAGAAGTTTTACCAGCTCCAGATGGTGATGATATTACTATCAAAAGCGGTTCATGATTTAAATTTTCGTCATTCATTTAAATTTTATTGTTATTTAAATTTTGAGAATATAATAGACACGTTTGTTCCACCGAAACCAAAAGAGTTTGAAATAACATTTTCTAATTTTGTTTCTCTGGCTTCATTTCTAATTAAGTCAATATTCTCATGACTACAGGGATTATCAAGATTTTTATTAAATGGTATCACGCCTTCGTTAATTGAACAAATTGAGTATATTGCCTCTACTGCACCTGCTGCCCCAAGCAAATGACCTATTTGTGATTTTGTAGACGACATTTTTATATCTTTATCACAATTTGTGAATAACTTATCTACTGCACTGATTTCAACTTGATCACCAGCAGGTGTTGAAGTTCCATGAGCATTAATATATGAAATTTGATTCACATCTAATTTTGCATCTATTAATGCATTCTTCATAGCTCTATATGCTCCGTCTCCTGTAGGTTCAGGTAAAGTATAGTGAAAAGCATCAGCTGATGAGCCGTATCCAATAATTTCACATAGTATATTTGCATTCCTTTTCTTAGCAAACTCCATTTCTTCAAGTATTAATATTCCAGCTCCTTCGCCCATTACGAAGCCATCTCTTATTTCGTCAAATGGTCTAGACGCCTTTTCAGGATCATTATTAAAATTAGTACTTAATGCTCTGCAAGATGTAAAACCTTCTATACCTATTGGGCATATTGTTGCCTCTGAGCCTCCTGTAACCATGACATCAGCTTCACCACGTTGAATTAATCGAACAGACTCACCAATTGCATGTGCTCCTGAAGCGCAAGCTGAAACAGTTGAAAAGTTGGTTCCTTGTAGATTATATTTTATTGAAGCAAACCCTGCAGCCATATTAATTAGTCTGCCAGTTATAAAAAACGGGCTTACTTTTGAACTATTAGAATGGAAATTAATTACATTTCTCTCAATTCCAGGCAGGCCTCCAATGCCAGAACCTATTATACAACCAGATCTTTCTGCGATTTCTTTTTTATTAATAGAGAGTCCACTTTGAGAAAATGCTTGCTCACAAGCTGCTAAAGAAAATTGAATGAACTCATCATATTTTTTAACATCTTTTTTTGGCATCCATTGTTCCGCATTAAAAGTCCCATTTCCCCCATCACCCAAAGGCACTTCACAAGCTACTTTGCACTTATGATTTTCAGGGTTAAATAAAGTGATTTTACCTGCACCAGATATACCATTTATAAGAGAAGACCAATTATGAGAAACGCCACATCCGAGAGGAGAAACTACCCCCATTCCTGTGACTACAACACGATTCATTAGAAAAAAAAATGTTTGGTAGAGCTACTTTGCTTCAAGATGAGCTATAGCGTCACCAACGGTTAAAATTGTTTCAGCTTTTTCATCTGGAATTTCTACATCAAAAGCTTCTTCAAAAGCCATAACTAACTCAACAGTGTCTAAACTATCAGCTCCTAAGTCATCAATAAATTTAGCATCATTTGTTAATTTTCCAAGATCATCTATTCCTAGATGTTCAGCTATTATATTTTTTACTTTATCTGCAATCTCACTCATAACATCTCCTGTTAATAATTTTTCTTGTTATTAATAGTAATCGTCACATTGTCAAGCCACCATTAACATGAATAACTTGACCCGTAATATAAGACGATTCTTCAGAAGATAAAAAGAAAACTACATTTGAAACATCTTCTGGAGTACCAATTCTACCCATAGGTATATTTTTGGTCATATCTCTAAGTTTTTCTGGTTCAATGGTACTTAGAATATCTGTACCAATAAAACCTGGAGCGATACAATTAACGGTAATATTTCTTGAAGCAACTTCTTGCGCAAGAGTACGTGAAAAACCCTCAATAGCTGATTTTGAAGCGACATAATTTGCTTGTCCAGCATTACCCGTCTTCGCTACAATGGAAGTGATATTGATAATACGACCCCATCTTTTCTTAATCATTCCCTTAATTAATAATTTAGTGAGAAAAAAATTAGAATTTAAATTTATATTTATAACATCATCCCATTGATTTTTTTGCATTCTTAAAAAAACATTATCTTTTGTAATTCCAGCATTATTTATGAGTATATCTATGCTGTCACAACTTGATTGTGCCTGACTAACTAAATGATTAATTTGATTTTCATCTGATAAATCGCATTTTATTACCAAGACTCGCTCAGAATATTTATTCTGTAATTTATTTAACTTATCTTCATTTGTTCCAGAAGCAATAATATTAAATCCATTCTTATAAAAAACATCTAATATTGATGATCCAATTCCACCAGTAGCCCCTGTGATTAATACATTTTTCATCTATGATCTATTGTATTCAATTTTTCTAAATCTTCTACCTTGCTTATTGATAGGATATTGCTTGATTTATTGATCCTTTTGACCAAATTAGATAATACATTTCCTGGGCCAATTTCTATAAAAGTAGAAATACCATCTTTGATCATATTTTCAATGATCTCCCTCCATCTAACCCTACTAACTATTTGCTTAACTAGTAGATCAGGCATTTCTATATTTGAACATTGTTGTGATGTTACATTTGAGTAAAAATCATACCTAAATTTATCAAATTCATAATTGTTTATAACCTTTAAAAGCTCATTGGATGCAGATTGAATTAAATCACAATGAAATGGAGCGCTAACTGAAAGCTTTAGAACTCTCTTAACTCCAAGTCCCTTCGAATTAGTACACAAATGATTAATTGCAGACATTTCACCACTTACAACAATCTGGCCGTCCGCATTATCATTTGCAATAGAAATCTGTCCATAGTCTTTAATTGAGTCTAAAAGATCTTCAACTTCTAGCATCGATTTACCTATAATAGCTGCCATGCCACCTGTTCCAACAGGCATACTTTCTTGCATAGCCCTGGATCGGACTTCTAATAACTGAATTGAACTACTAAAAGAAATAGAATTTGCTGCATACAAAGCTGAATACTCTCCTAAAGAATGTCCTGCTACTGCTTTGATGTCATCAAAATTAATTAAATTTTCAGATCTAATAGTTTCTAATATGGCAGAACTTACGGCCATAATTGAAGGTTGTGAGTTAGTAGTGAGTGTTAATTCATCAATATTGCCATCAAACATTATTTCAGTTAGAGGCCTGCCCAATATTTGATCTAAATCACTAAATAATTGATTTGCAACAGTAAATTTAGATGAAAAATCTTTACCCATTCCAATGAAGTGCGATCCTTGACCTGGAAATAATAAAGCTAGACTCATGATACTCCTAAAAAAGAATTCCTTGCTTATACAACAATAATAGAATATTTATGCAACTTTTAATAATAAATATATAATTTTATAGACTATTTTATGGCACTATTTGAGCACGTACTTGTATTAAAACAAGAATTAAGCACTTCTGATTTGGAAAATGAGCTTAAGAATCATACCGATGCTATTACTGAGTTAAATGGCTCTATTAAATACAATGAAAGTTGGGGGTTGAGAAATCTTGCCTATCCAATAAATAATAATAAAAAAGCATTTTATGAATTTATGAATATTGAGATGCCAGGTGAAAATATTAAAACACTTAATTCAAAGCTTAATCTAAATGAAAATGTGATCAGATATTTATCTGTAAAAGTGAAGGAATTTGGAGAAACTCCAACTGCAATGTTAAAGGAAAAAGAATAATGGAAAAACAGGATCAACCTAGAACAAAATCCCTTAACTTTGATTACAAAAATATTTACTCAATTAAGAGGTATCTATCTGAAAAAGGAAAAATTATGCCAAGACGCATTAGTTATATATCTATGAAAAAACAAAAAGAACTTGCTCTTGCTGTTAAGAGAGCAAGATATTTGGCCTTACTACCCTACGTAGGAAAATAAATATGGAAATTATTCTTCTTGAATCTCTTCATAAAATTGGTAAAGCTGGTGAAGTAGTAACTGTAAAAGATGGTTATGCTAATAATTTTTTAATTCCCAATAAGAAGGCAATTGTTGCCAATAAGCATAATAAAAATACACTGGACTCCAGAATTGTTGAAATTAACAAAAAAAATGAAGAAATAGTTGCTGCTGCTATCAAAAAACAAGAGTCTATGGAGAATATTTCGCTTGAAATTTCTATGGAATGCAATGAAGAAGGGAAGCTATATGGTTCTGTAAACCCAAAACTTGTTTCAGACGAACTAGCAAAAATAGGACATGAAATACCCGCTGAAATGATTTCAATCCAAGACATTAAATCAACTGGTGAGTTTAATATTACTGTCAATATTTACGAAGATATTTCATCTCAATTGAAAATTCTAATATCCAAAAAATAAAATTTTTATATTTTTACAAAAATCAATGGCTTAAACCAGTTTTGTAAATTAAATTGTTATCGCCAGAAATATTAACAATTTTGAAAGTCTGTTAATATCTTTTTATAATTTCTTGATTACATTTTTTCTGTTAGAGTTTAATTGAAGATATGTCCTCGACCATTCAATTAAATCAAAATAATCAAAATATAAAAGAATTACCCCATAACCTTGAGGCTGAGCAGGCCCTGCTTGGGGCTATTTTACTTAATAATGACATTCTATATGATATAAATGAAATTATTGATGCTAATCATTTTTTCGAGAGTATTCATGTCAAAATCTTTGAAGTTATAAATAAGATTACTGCTAAAGGTCAATTAGCAACACCTATAACACTTAAAAGTTATTTCGAGGTTGAAAAGAACCTTGAGGATATAGGAGGATCAGCTTATTTGGCTAGACTTGCTAATGCAGCTGTTTCTTTAGAGTATGCCAAGAACTATGCTCAAATAATATATGACCTTGCTGTAAGAAGAAGTTTATACGATTTAGGTGGAAAGCTATCCTATAATGCTATTGAAAGTGAAATGGATACAAATCCAAGTGACCTAGTTGAAGATGCAGAAAGAGATTTATATCAGATAGCTGAGAAAGGAACCAACGCACATAACGTTCAAACTTTTAAAAGTTCAATGGAGGAAGCTGTTGAGTTAATGAAAAAAGCTTATGAAAAAGACTCAAATGTTGTGGGTATCGAGACAAACTTTAGAGACCTTGATCAAAAACTTGGCGGACTTCATAATTCTGATTTACTTATTCTTGCTGGAAGACCTTCTATGGGAAAAACATCTTTAGCAACTAATATTGCCTTCAATATCGCTAAAAAAGCACACGATAACGATGACACAGATTCAAATGTAGCTTTTTTTTCATTAGAGATGTCCGCTGAACAATTAGCAACAAGGATTTTATCTGAGCAAGCGAAAATAAGCTCAAATGATATCAGAAGAGGAAATTTATCAGAATCTGATTTAGATAATTTAGTAAATGTATCTAAATCAATTCTTGAAATACCATTGTTCATTGATGATACCCCCGCCATTAATATGGCTACGCTTGCATCAAGAGCAAGAAGGATCAAACGAAAACATGGTCTTGGAATAATTATTATTGATTACCTTCAGTTACTCAGACCTGCAAAAGGATTACGTAATGATGGTCGTGTTCAAGAGGTATCAGAAATAACACAGGGTTTAAAAGCTCTAGCTAAAGAGATGAATATCCCAATACTTGCACTATCTCAATTATCAAGACAAGTCGAGCAACGGGACGATAAAAAGCCACAATTATCTGATCTAAGAGAATCTGGATCAATTGAACAAGACTCTGACGTTGTAATGTTTATTTTTAGAGAAGAATATTATCTTGAAAAAACAGCCCCAATCCTAGGTACAGCTGAATACATTGAATGGCAACAAAAAATGGATGAGGTACATGGGCAAGCTGAACTTCTTATTGGTAAACAAAGACACGGTCCGACAGGTAATATTAGATTAAGTTTTGAGAGTAAATTTACTCGTTTTGGGAACTATATCAGCAACGAACAAATGAAAGAATACGACTAAGTCTACTAATAAATAAATGAGTGAATCAAAAAAATTAAGTCCTCATGTTATTCTTGAAATAAATCTAAAGAACTTAAAATTTAATTATTCAAAAATTAAAAAGAAAGTCTCAAAGAATACAATAGTAGCAGCTACTGTTAAAGCAGATGGATATGGCTTAGGATCATATGAAATAGTAAAATCTCTTATAAAAGAAAAATGCAATACTTTTTTCGTAGCTACATTAGATGAGGCAATTTCATTAAGAAAAAAATTTAAAAAGATCCAACTTCAAGTTTTAAATGGATTTCATAGTGAGAGAGTAAAGGAATATGATAAATATAATATCATACCTATTATTAATTCTCTGCAACAATTAGAAGATATCGAGAATTATTCAAAAAAAATAAAAAAAATGAATATATCAATTCATTTTGACACAGGCATGTCTAGACTTGGACTTGATAATTCCGAAACAAAACATCTTTTAAGGAAAAAAGAAATACTTATCAAACATTCAAATTTAAAAATGGTTATGAGCCATCTTGCATGTGGTGATGAACCAAATCATAAAAAGAATCTAGCTCAATTAAAATCATTTAAAAAAATATGTTCAAACTTTCCAAATATAACAAAAAGCTTATCAAATTCTGCAGGAATTTTACTTGGACGAAATTATGATTTTGACCTTGTAAGACCTGGAATCTCACTTTATGGAGGACATTGTCAAAAGAACCAAAATTCATCTACTTATAAAAATGTAATTTCATTGAAATCGAAAATCATACAAAAGAGGATAATTTATAAAGACGATACTGTTGGATATGGAGGAACTTTTAAGGCAAAAAATAAGATGCTAATTGGTACGCTCCCAATCGGTTATGCCGATGGATTTTTCCGGTCCTTTTCAAACAAGGGTAGTTTTTATTTGTTGGGAAAAAAAGTACCAATTATTGGTAGAATTTCAATGGACCTTACAACAATTGATTTAACTTCATTGAGAAATAAAAATTTAAATAAAAATGTCCTTGTTGAGGTTATTGGTAACAAAAATAACGTTAATCATCTATCAAAAATAGTTTCAACAATCTCCTACGAAATATTAACTAGCCTAGGCAAGCGATATCAAAGACGATATATTGCTTAAATGTCATTATTCTTAGATACGATTCTTGTTAAGAAAAGGTATCTTTTTCTTGTATGTTTACTATTCACGTTATTATTCTTTGGATATCAATCATTAAATCTAAAACTTGATGCATCATCAGATACACTTATTCTTGAAAATGATACGGACTTGATTGCCACTAGAGAAGTATCTGATACATATTCTTCAAATGAATTTTTAATAATTACTCTAAGTGATGCCGATGGAATTATTACAACAAAAAATATTGAGTTTATCAAAATACTAGATCAAAAAATAAATCAATTTGACTGGGTAGAATCCACCCAGAGTATTCTTGATGCACCCCTATTAACTATAAACAATCAATCTTTATCCGACCTTGCAAACGAAATTAAAACACTAAAAGATACTGGAATAAATATAATTGATGCAGAGGAAGAATTAAAGAAAAGTCCAATATTTAAAGAGCTTGTAATAAGTGAAGACGGGAGTACGTCCGCTATCTTAATTAACCTGAGAGAAAATCAACGTCTTAATGAATTAATAAAGTTAAGGTCTGAGAAATTATCAAATGATAAAAGAGAGATTATTAATCAAGAGTATGAAAATATAAAAAAAACGAATGATAGAAAAAGAAGTCAAAATATATTTGAAATAAGAAATCTAATTAAAGAATTTTCTAATCAAGGTATTGAGATGTATCTTGGTGGTATACCAATGATAGCAGATGATACGATTACATTTGTTAAAAACGATATGATGATTTTTGGTTTCGGAGTATTAATCTTTATCTTACTAGTACTTTATCTAATCTTTAGGAGCCCAATTTGGATTGCGATTGCACTTTCTAATTGCATATTTTCATTAATACTGATGGTAGGAGTTGTATCATTCTTAAATTGGAAAATAACTGTCATTTCATCAAATTTCATATCACTAATGCTTATACTATCTTTATCAATGACTGTGCACATTATTGTAAGATATAGACAGATAATTAATGATAACGAAAACTTAGAAAGAATAGATTTAATAAAGAACTGTTGTTTAAAAATGGTCTACCCTTGCTTGTTTACAGCTCTTACAACAATATTCGCATTTGGCACCTTATATTCAAGTGGAATTAAGCCAGTAATGGATTTTGGTCTGATGATGTGCTTAGGATTAACTATTACATTAGCAACAAGTTTTATATATCTTCCAATTATACTAAGCTTCTTCAACTTAAAAAATAATTTAAATTTGGCAAGTAATACAAGTAACAATATTTTACTTCGGCTTGCGAAAAATAATCAGCTGTTAATTATCATTTCTTTCTTCTTTATGTTCATAGTAGGCATTTACGGTGTTCAATTATTAAAAGTTGAAAATAGTTTCGTAGACTATTTCAAGAAAGATACAGAAATTTATAAGGGGATGAAAAAGATTGATCAAAAGCTTGGTGGCACAACACCTTTAGATATAATAATTCAATTTAATTCAGATTATGATAATAATATTGATGAAATAGATGTAGATTTTTTAGACTTTGAGATTGACTACAATCCTGAAGACTACTGGTTTACAAGAGAAAAAATTAATATTGTTAAAGGTATACATGATCATTTAGATAGCTATCCATTTTCAGGTAAAATTTTATCACTTGCTTCACTAGTTCGAACAGCTGAACAATTAAATAATAATAAAGAGTTTGATGCTCTCGAACTTGGAATACTATATAAAAAGTTACCTTCAGATTTAAAAGACCAAATTCTGAGTCCTTACCTATCTATTGAAAAAAACCAAGCTCGTATTTCAATGAGAATAATTGATACTCATGAAGAATTAAGACGTAATGAATTTATCAAAAACTTAAATATGTATATCAATGAAAATTTTAATTCTGACGCATACCAAGTATCTATTTCTGGCATCTTAATTCTATACAATAATATGCTTCAGAGCTTGTTTGACTCACAAATAAAGTCTCTATTAATAGTAATGGTTGGTATATTTTTTATGTTATCGGCTTTATTCAGATCTCTTCAGATTGCCTTAGTTACTATTGTGCCCAATATCATCGCTTGTTTAACAATTTTAGGAACAATGGGCCTGTTAAATATTCCATTAGACCTTATGACTATTACAATTGCATCAATAACAATAGGAATTGCTGTTGATAATTGTATTCATTATGTTTATCGCTATAAAGAATATTACAATCAAACTAACAATCACCTTGAAACTATTGCTCTTTGTCAAAATACTGTTGGTAGAGCAATACAAAATACTTCATTTACGATAATTGCAGGATTTTCAATACTAATATTTTCAAACTTTTACCCAACTATTTATTTTGGAATATTTACTGCAATGGCAATGTTCATAGCTCTATTAGGAAGCTTGACCTTGCTCCCTACCCTTTTAAAATATATTAAGGTTTAGAAATGTTCGATATTAATTTTGGAGATCTAATAAATTTTTTTGATTTATCAGTATTAATCATATTATTTATTTCATGTTTTTTTGCCTTCAAAAATGGACTTATCAAGAGTATTTTTAACTTAGGAAAATGGATCGCTATTATTATTATCATAAAGCTCAGCTTTAACATATTGCGCCCGCATGTTGATGAATATATTCAAAATTCAACTATTGCTGACATTTGTATCTTTTTATCTGTTTTAATTTGCTCATATATTTTACTCTCAACATTTAATCGAATAATGATTGGTATTATTCAGCCTAGTAAATCAGGGTTTGCGGACTATATGTTTGGATCGATATTTGGCCTAATAAGAGGGTATATTATAGTTGTGCTAATATTTTCATCGATAAATTCTTCTTTTTCCTATTCATCCTGGCCTAAATTTACTCAAAAAGGAACACTGATCGAAATAATCAAATATGGAGATGAGTTTTTAAATACAATACCTCAGAGAATTGAAGATGCAGGCAAATACATTGCCTAAAAACGAAAGAAAAGTTGGAATAATAACTGGCGCCTCTTCAGGAATTGGATACAGTTTAGCCTTAAAACTTTCTGAACGATTTGACCATTTATACATCTCTAGTCGAAGAATTTCTGAGCTTGAAAAACTGAATGACAAAATAATCAAAAATAACTGTGAATGCACAATTGTTCCTTTAGATCTGAAAAAAATTGATCTATTGGATGGATTGGCTTCTCAGATATATTCAAAAGAAGGGAAGTTGGATCTACTTTTGTCTGCTGCAGGAATTAATTATAACTTAAGCCCAATTACCTCAATAAAAGAGCATGAATTTAGAGAGTCATTTGAGATCAATCTTTTATCAAATTTAAAGCTATTAAAATCCTTTCAACCGCTACTTAAATCATCAAATGAATCTAAAATAATAGTGATTTCATTTGAATTAGAAACAAAAATTAAACCTTTTTGGGGCGGTAATGATTCTCTCGTAAGCGGACTTCATAAAATGGTGCTGACTTTTGCAGAAGAAAATAAGAATACAAACATATCAACAAATATTGTTTGCCCCAACGGTGTAGATACAGACTATAGAAATACTTTTATGCCAGGAGAAGATAAATCCAAATTAATGACAATCCATGGCTTTGCAGAAGAATTCTATAAGTTATTTGATAATGAATTAAAAAATAATGGACAAATTTTTAAGGTTTAAGAACTATATGGATTTGATGAACTTATAAATGAAAGATTTATTGGAACACCTATTAAAGAAAATTTCTTTCTAAACTGATTTTCAAAAAAACGAGTAAAAATTTTAGGGGCTCTTTTTTTTGAGTTAATAAATACTTTGAATGACAATAATTGGTTATCTGTCTGAACCATGTATTTTGGTTTAATTTCAATACTTTTAACCCTAGGCAGTTTATTATTATTTTGAAGCTCTTTAAGAAAATTATTTAGCTTATTTTTCTCAATTCTCTTTTTTAAGAGATTATGCTTATTTGAAATTTTACTTAGAATGCTATCTATATTTTTATTTGATAAAGCTGATATATAATCGATATTTATTTCTTTATGCTGACTATAATTTGTTTCTAAAAAATGCTCTATATCACTTCTAAATCTTCTTTTGTCTTCTATTAGATCAAATTTATTAAAAAGTATAAAAAGTATTTTTTTCCTATCAAGAGCTAAATCAGCTATACGAAAATCTTGTTTTGTAAAATTCTCAGTTGCATCAATTAATAATAAGGCAACATCAATCTTATTGATTAACTTTAAAACTTTTTGATTTCTAGACGTCTCATCTTTGTCGTAGATTTTATTTTTTCTTCTTAGGCCAGGTGTATCATGAATAACAAATTTAATATCCTTAAAATCAAAAGAATTCGTAAATAATGTTTTAGTAAGTCCATACTCATCTCCTGTAGGAGAAATATCTTCTTTTAAAAGATTATTGAAAAGAGTTGATTTTCCTGAGTTTGGCTTGCCGACTATAATGAAATTAATTTCATTAGTGCTTGAGTCATTTAAGTCTAAAAATGTTTGCTTTTTCATCTATTATAAAAATTTGATCACTAAGGATTATTAATGGCGAATAAATATTCTTAATCCCTAATTTCTCTTCATTGATTATCTCACCATTAAAAGGTGATATAGTTAAAATATCACCAAAATAAGATATTAAATGTAAATTTTCATTAATAAGATAAGGTCCTGTCCATAAATTAAGATTTTTTGAGTCTGTTCCTCTTCTGTATTTATCCAATTCAGTAATCCAATAAATCTCTCCTGTAGCCTTATTAATACATATGACCCTGGCTTCATTATCAATTAAATATATTTGATTTGCTGAGATAATAGGAGTTTGAGATCCAGATATATCAATATTCCAATTTCTACTACCATTAATAATACTATTTGATATTAAACGCCCGTTACTACTAAGAGAAAAAATACTGTTTCCAGAAATAACAGGATTCGCTGTTATGTCTCTTAAATCAAAATTTGAAATTATTGATATCTTTGATGCGTTTTCGGACCATACAGGCTGTCCATCATCGTATTTAAATGCAATTATCTCTCCATTGCTAAATGGTGCTATAACAATATTTTCTATTGCAACAGGTGAGGCAGTAAATAAATTCTTTTTAGACTCTTCAATTGTTTGAAATGACCATAGAATTTCACCTGTTTTAAATGATAATGAAAAAATTCTATTATCAGCGGAAATGAAGAAGACTTGGTCTCTATATATTAGTGGAGCAGAGAGTATAGGGAAATCAATCTGTGTTTCCCAATTTATTTTAGAATTACTTATATTAATTGATTTTATCTGACCATATGCATCAACAAAGATAATTGTATTGTCAAAATACGTTATACCACCTCTTACAACCTCGTATTTTTCAATATCATCATTTTTGATATCTATATTTATTATTTCCTCTTTACCTTCGACTTTCTTACAAACTAAAAATCCTTTTTTCTTCACGTGACATAAATTGCCTTCAAAGTAAATTGGCTGAATTAAATTAATATAATTTGATGAGCCTGAAAAAATTTTTTTCTTATTTTTAAATTCAGCGCTTGTTTTTATGTGGGCGATATTATTTTGAGGATTTTGATAATTTTTTGTCCAATACTTAAACTCTCTAGATTTTCCCAAAACTATTTCAGAGTTATCGAGTGTTATTGTTTCAGAAAGTTCAGCGCTATATGTCAATACCTCAAATGTATTCTCTTTATTATCTTCTATCTTTTCAGTTGAAGCACAATTAGATAAAAACACACTGATACAAAATAAAAGTAAAAAAAATTTTAATCTGTTCATTGATTGGCAATCTTGATAAATACTACTGATCTATTTCTAATTTCTATGGGTACACTATTATTAGTTGATAACTCAGAGAATTTTTTAATTGCGTCTTCTTTTTGGCCTTCTATTAGAAATTTAATTGCAATTAATTCTTCTGTTAAATAAAAAGCATCTACCTCTGAAATGAGCTTATTTTGATATGATTTTATTTCTTCTATGCTGAGTGTTTCAATATTGATCATTAAAAGTTTATATATTGCGACATCATTATGAATTTTATTTAGAGTATTATTTTCGATGGCTTCACTTAGTAATAAAGTAGCTTGATCAATTTGACCGGATGCAACTAAAAGATCTGATCTTTTTAAAAGATACATTCCATTTAGAAATAAATTAGATGTGCTGCCTGAGTCTGAAAGTTTTTCTAAGGTATCATCTGAGTTATTTTCAATGATATTAATATACTCGGCAAAAAGCATTTCGTTCTTATTAACTTGATAGCCTGAGTAAAATTGAATACCTGCAAGAGTCCCTACAATAATAACAATAATTGCTATTGCATATACTCCATATTTTCGAAATAAATTTATATAACGTTCTTTTCTTATATCTTCATCAACTTCTCTAAATATATTTGCCATAAATTATTTCTCTTTTTTTACAATTGTGGGTGTCATGCCATAAACATGATTTTTAGTTGGAAACTCTCTACTAATTACTTCTTTTCGGTATTGCACTGCGGCATCTTTAATTAGTTCTCCTATGTTAATATATTGTTTAACAAATTTAGGTGAAATATCTGTTAGACCCACCATATCTTCCGTTACAAGTATTTGGCCATCACATTTTGACGAAGCTCCAATTCCTATGGTTGGAATTGATACTAATTCAGTAATTTCAGCTGCTAATGGTTCAGCCATTCCTTCAAGAACAACTGAAAAAGCACCTGCCTCCTCTAATGCTTTTGCATCATCAATAAATTTTGCCCAATCAAATTTATTTCTTCCTTTTATTTTATATCCACCATCAACTAATACGCTTTGAGGCTGAAGTCCGATATGTCCCATTACAGGAATACCTCTCCCTGTAAGATACTTAACTGTATCAAACATATTTTGACCACCTTCAATTTTAATTGCAGAACAGTGAGTTTCTTTCATTACTTTAGCCGCATTCTTAAATGCAACATCCACAGACTCTTCATATGTTCCAAATGGCATATCGGTAACAATACATGCTCTTGATGTCGATCTCACAACTGCCTGAGAATGGTTAATCATCTGTTGAAGAGTTACAGAAAGAGTGTTTTCGTGATCATACAAAACCATTCCAAGAGAATCTCCTACTAAGAGCAAATCTGCTTCCTCATCTAAAACCCGTCCAATTGTTGCTGTATATGCTGTTAAACAAACAATAGGGGTCTTAGATTTCATTTCTTTGATATCAATGACTGATTTTCTTTTCATCGAACGGGTTATAATCCATAAATACTATTTTTTCCACCCTAAGCTTAATGATAAATAGAAAAATTAGCTGTTTTTGAAAGTAAATAAAGAAAAGATTTAAGGCTTTATTAGCATTTAATTGATTTAATAAGACTAAGATTAAATAAAAACACCTTCATTCCTAAGAAGCTTTCTTTTAGTTTTAATCCCTCCCTTACCACTATAACCTCCTAGTCTACCATCAGACCTTATTACTCTATGACAGGGGATTTTAATGGGAAAAGGATTTTTACCACAAGCATTGGCTACCGCTCTTGATGCTTTTGGTTTACGAATTGATCTTGCTAATTCTTTATAAGTCTTAACTTTTCCTTTTGGAATTTTTGAAATTGCATTCCAAACTTTTATTTGAAAATCTGTTCCAATCAATTTTTTCCTATAGGCCATCCATAATCTCTTTATAGTGAAAGTAGTTTATACCTTTAGTTTTAGAATTCGTCATGTGTAATGCAATATACTCTGCTTTGATGCTTCTATATTTACTCATCTTACCTACAAGTAATGGATCGATTAAGAATGCTAATCGTTGACCAATATTTTCTAAAAATCTTTTCTTTTCTCTTTTTCCAATTAAAAGACCTGGTTGATAGATATTTATTGTCTCAAAGCCCATACCTATAATCTTTTTAATAAGAAGACCCTTCATCTTTAAATAAAAATTCTTAGAGTTCTCATCTGCGCCAACAGATGAAACTAAACTAATTTGGGTCGCACCATTTTTTTTAACTTTTTCTGCTATTTTTATACAGTAGTCTACATCAACTTTTTTAAATTCTTCTTTGCTGCCGGCTATCTTAATAGTTGTTCCTAGACAGATACACACATGTTCAATTTGAGGTAAAGAAATATTTTCTAATGAATGATTAAAATCTATTAAAAGCTCATCAACATTAGCTGGTAAATTAGATATTTTACGACGCGTTAGCGCAATTGTTTTTAGTCCTAAGTTACTCAAGCATTCTATTAGACTGCTTCCAACAAGTCCGGTTGATCCGACTACCAAGTAATTATATTTCATAATCAAATTTATACCCCACTTGCATTATTTTCATATAGGTCTCGAAGATAAACTATTACCGCAAACCAAATTATAATAAAACTAATTAATTTAATCATAGAGAATGCTTCATTGTAATAAAAATAACCTAGAATAAATTGAAATGTTGGTGTGATATAAAAAATCATACCTGTAGCACCTAAACCACTTAACTCTACACCTCTTACATATAAAAAAAGTGGTATGACTGTCATTGGACCCGCTAATAGGAGAATGAAGCTTAATGATATATTTGAGAAATTAAAGTCGTTAAGTCCATATGCAGTTAAAACGTAGAAAGCTACAAGAGCGAAAGGAAGCATAAAAAGACTTTCTACAAGTAAGCCTATATCAGTATCAACACTTATTTTCTTTCTTAATAAATTATAAAATCCCCAACTTAGAGCTACGATTAAACCTACCCACGGTAAAGATTGATAATTGAATATCAATAAAAAGAATATTGATCCTAATACAAAGCATATTGATACAATGCGTTTTACATTAAGTTTTTCTTTAAAAAAAATATACCCAAGGAAAACGCTCAAAATTGGCATAATAAAGTAGCCAAAGCTTGCATTAATTATTTGATCAGATGAAACTGCATAAATCCAAACTGCCCAATTTGTAAATATTAAAAGTCCTGAGAAAAATAATGTAACAAGATTTTTTTTAATTTTTATTATTTCAAAAAAAATACTCCATTTTGAAAGATAAGAAGTGGTTATAACTAAAAAAAGTGAAGTCCAAATTGCTCTGTGTAATACTGACTCTATATGACCTACAAATGAGATATATTCAAAATAAATAACACCCAGTACTCCCCACCATAATGAGCCTGTCGCAGCAAATATAATGCCTTTATTAAATTCTGAGGAACTCATAGATTAGACTTATTTTTTTTCATTCCTTTAATAAGCCATAAGGAAATAGCTGAGCCAAAAATTTCAAAAGTTAAATATATGATAATCATAAAATCTGGCAAGCCATTTAAAGTAATGCTTGATATTCTCAAAATGGCTAGTACTGCTAAAAATATAAATAAACTCCATAATGAAATTAATCGAATAGACTTTAATGCAGCGCCGATAATCCAGAGGGTGATTAATCCAAAGT
>CABYIR010000019.1 GCA_902518955.1 uncultured Pelagibacteraceae bacterium
GTAGCCAAAATATAAGAATTGTTATTAATGATCGATTAAGGTTATCAGCAAATATTTGTAAAGTTTCGTTCAGATCAATGTAGGTAGATGCAATATAAACACCAACAACAATAGGTATGAACTTAATTGGTTCCTTAAATGCATCTAACACTTCATCATCAATTTGATTAGATGATTTTTTTACAACAGCTCTTAATCTACTCATTACTAAGCTGGTAAAGATTGATCTAAAAAAAACAAATACAAATAAGATCAGAAGACCTATAACGATGTTGCTAAAATTGATACCAAAAGCACCATTATTCCAAACAGAAATAACAATATTTAGAAAATCATTCATAAATTTAGAATAGCTTATTTGAACTTTATTTTGTAGATAATAATTATATGAGAAATTTGTTAATTTCATCACTTACAGCTTCAAAATTTTCAAGTGGAAGCATGTGCGATGTATTTTTAATATTAACAATTTCTATATTTGGCATCAAGCGTTCAAGTTTTCTTTGAGATTCTTTATTACAAACATAACTATTTGGAGGAAGTATGAGCTTTATTGGAACATTGCTTTTTTTTAAATTAAAACCAATTTCATCAGGTGATAATCTAAAGTTAGCGGCTTCCCATTCTGGGCGACAGCTCAGTTCATATTTTTGATGGATATTTTTCTTTAAACCACCTGTGACATAGTCTTCAATGATATTTTTTGATATATTTCTAAAAAGTTTTTTTCTCTCAAAATATTCTACAGCTTCATTTTGATTTTTCCATGAATTGCGTCTCATAAGAGCACCTCTGACCATAGGATGAATCTTCATGAGCCCAGCCTTTTGTAAAATTTTATATATTATCCTGTATGAAAAAGAGAGAATCACTGGATCAATTAGAATTAATTGAGATACTAGATCAGGCCTTGCGTAAGCAAGTAGTAAGCTTGCTGTACCGCCCATAGAATGTCCTATAAGAACTGAAGGTATTTTTTTGATATCTAATATGTGCTCAAGATCATCTTTGTAAATTAACCAAGATCTCATTTGATTATGGTCTGCGAGTAACGTGGTTTCTCCATGACCTCTCATATCATACGAAGTTATTTGATAATTTTTTTTAACCTTATTGAGCAGAGAGGAGTATGTCAGAGCATTAAATCCATTTGCATGAGAAAAATATATTTCAGGTGAGTTTTCACTCTCATTTATTACATAAGAATTAACTATGCCATTCTCCATGTTTAGAATTCTATTTATCATTTATTAATGACAATCCTTACCATACTTCTTTAAGCGCCAATAGTTATATGGAAGAGGAGTAATAAAGCCCACAAAAAGCATTAATGGAATTATAGTTAAATTTAGCTTAGCTCCACCCATCACAATCCAGTCGAGAGCATTCATTGATATTTCCATCATTAGCATCGATATAAGACTCATTCCAACTGCTGTATCGAATGCATCTCTAAGCTTCATTTGTTTAGATAGAATTATAGTTTCTAGAATAATGCTTGTAATTATTCCATTAACAATTGCCAAGGTCATAATCGCTAGTGTTGGTAAACTAAATGATGAATATTGAAAGAAAAGTATTGTACCAAAGTCCCCAATACTACAACCAATAAGACACCACATTGTATTGTAAGAGCTACGCTTCCAAGTATTTTTACATGTCCACGAAATATCTTTAATCATTTTCTGTATTTCCTTTTTCTATTTGCAATATCATTATATGCCAGATCTCGCTCTTTTTCATTCATGCGAAGCCAATTAGTAATTTCATACTGCTCTCTGAAACATCCTATGCAAACCATTCCATTCATAAAAGCATCATCGTATTTGCATATTTTGACACAAGGACTTTTAATTTTCTTAGGAATATTAGGCATAAATTGTTATCATATTCTTCAATTATTCTGATTTATAATTATTCAGCTTGATTTATTCAAATATTTCAATAAAACACAAATTCAATTTCAAAAGATTTTATGGCACGTATTACAGTAGAAGATTGTATAAAACAAGTCACCAACCAGTATGAACTTGTTATTCTTGCTAAAGAAAGAGCAGTTCAATTAGGTAGAGGTGCTGCACCAGCTGTAGACCCTGAAAATGATAAAAAACCTGTTATCGCTCTGAGAGAAATAGGTGAGGCAAAAATTACAAAAGATGAGCTTCAAGATAGTATCGTAAATAAATTAAGACAAGTCGCTGACTATCAAGAAGAAGATGAAAATGAAGTCATCGAAGATGATACATTTAGACAAATGTATCAAGGAGGTCTATCCAAATCTGAGATGGAGAAAACTGCTACAAGAAAATTCATTTCAAGAGCACCACGAATAGATGTTAAGCCAACTCCTGTTCAGGAAAATAATATTCAAGATGAAACTATTTCTAATGAAAATGAAAATCTAAATTCATCTTCAACAGAAGAAAGTGAAATTGACTCTGATGCAATCATGGAGGCTATTCAAAATGAATTAAGCTCGGAGCAATCAATTGCAGTTGAAGAAAGCTTATCAAGTGAAACAACTGATGAAATATCTCCAGATACAGAAACAGAAGAGACTTCAGTTTCTAATGAAGAAGAAATAGAAGATAAATCTTAACTTAAATTCATGAATTTTGACTTTTCAGACGATCAAAAGTTACTACGTGATCAAGCTAGAAAATTTCTAACAGATAAGTGTGATAGAACTGTTGTAAGGTCAGTATTAGAAGATAGTCAAAAAAATCATTCTGATGATCTATGGAAGGAAATTTCTACTATGGGGTGGACAGGAACTGCCATTCCTGAAGAATATGGGGGATTAGGACTTGGTATGTTAGAGCTTTGTGTAATTGCTGAAGAACTTGGTCGTTCTCTTGCTCCTACACCATTTTCATCTTCAATTTATTTATTTGCAGAATTTGTAAAACTATTTGGTACTGAAGATCAAAAGAAAACTTATCTTCCAAAGATTGCCTCGGGAGAAATGATTGGGACTTTTGCGCTATCAGAGGGCAATGGTACTCCAAAACCACATAATATAAATTCTACTTTTACTGATTGTAAATTAAATGGTCAAAAATTACCTGTGAATGACGGTCAAGTGTCAGATTTTATTGTAGTTGCAGCTAATACTGACTCTAATAAAAATAATAACTCTCTCTCTTTAGTTATAGTCAAATCAAATCAAGATGGAGTTAAATCAGAGAGTTTAGAAACAATTGATCCTTCTCGTCCATCTTCAAAAATAGTTTTAAGTAATGCCGACGCAGAATTACTTGGTAACTCAGGTGAGGGATGGGAAATGATTCAAAAGATATTTGATCGAGCTGCAGTATTGTTTGCATTTGAACAAGTTGGTGGAGCTCAAGTTGCACTCGATGAGGCAAAAAAATATTCCCTGGAAAGGTATGCATTTGGAAAACAAATTGGAGCATTTCAAGCACTCAAGCACAAAATGGCCGATATGTATGTCAAAATTGAATTAGCAAAATCAAATGCATATTATGGGGCGTGGGCCTTAAGTTCAGACTCTAATGAGTTACCTGTGGCAGCAGCTGGAGCAAGAGTTAGTGCAATTGATGCTTATCATTATGCATCTAAAGAGAATATTCAAATTCATGGTGGAGTTGGCTTTACTTGGGAGTATGACTGTCATTTATTTTATAGAAGAGCTAAGCAGCTTGCTTTAAATATTGGAAGTGTTCGCCAGTGGAAAGAAAATTTGATTTCAAATCTTGAAAAAAGAAATATAGTATAATTATGGATTTTAACGACAACCCTAAAGAAGCAGAGTTTAGATCTCAGGTTCGAGAGTTTTTAGATCAGAATGCACAAAAACGTAGTGAGGTTAGTTTAACCGGAAGTTCGGCTGGAGCACCTGAAACAGTTAGCGGCGAAGACGCGGCAAAAGAAGCATTAAAAAAAGCAAAAGAATGGCAAAAGAAAAAAGCTGAAGCTGGATTAGCTGCAATTTTATGGCCAAAAGAATTTGGTGGGTATGGCGGCACTCCAATAGAGCAAGTAATTTATCAACAGGAAGAACATAACTATTTTGTTCATTCAGGTTATTTTGAAATTGGAATTGGCATGTTAGGCCCAACAATGATGGTTTGGGGTAAGGATGAAGATAAAAAAAGATATCTTCCTAAAATGTTAAATGGGGAAGAGATATGGTGCCAATTATTTTCTGAGCCTTCAGCAGGATCTGATCTAGCTGGTATTCGTATGAAGGCTGAAAAAGATGGTTCAGATTGGATACTTAATGGTCAAAAAGTTTGGACTTCAGGAGCTCATTTTGCTGACTTCGGAATGATTGTAGCTCGATCTGATCCAAGCGCTGTCAAACACAAGGGTTTAACTTATTTTTTTCTAGATATGAAAACCCCTGGCATAGAAGTAAGGCCGATAAAACAAATTTCAGGCTCAGCTAATTTCAATGAAGTATTTTTCAATAATGTTCGTGTTCCGGATACTCAACGTCTAGGAGAAGAAGGTGATGGTTGGAAAGTATCACTTACAACGCTGATGAATGAGAGATTAGCGGTTGGTGATCCTCCAGGTCTAGATTTTGATCAAATATTTGACCTAACAAAAGAAGTAGAAGTTGAAGATGGGCCAGCAATAAAGAACTCTGAAGTTAGGCAAAAGATTGCTGATTGGTATGTTCAATCTCGAGGACTTCAATATACAAAGTATAGAAGTATTACGGCCTTATCAAAAGGACAAACTCCAGGACCAGAACTTTCCATAAGTAAATTAGTTACAGCTTCAAAAATGCAAGATGTTTCTTCATATGCACTTGATTTAATGGATATGAATGGTTATGTGCTTGATGATAAAAATCCAGTAATGAATAATTTATTCCAAAATGGCCTTTTCTTCTCAACTGCATTAAGAATCGCTGGAGGAACTGACGAAGTCCTTCGCAATATCATTGCTGAACGAGTTTTAGGTTTACCTCAAGATGAGAGAATGGATAAGAAAGTAGCTTTCAAAGATCTACCATCTGGTAAAAACTAACAAATAATTTTTTGTTCTCTACCATTCTTAGCAACGTTCCTCCTGAAAGTCTTTATCTTTTACTAATTCTATTAATTTCTGCTGGAATTTTTACTGGCATCATTGCTGGATTATTTGGAGTTGGTGGAGGTGTTGTAGTTGTTCCAACATTATATTACATTTTTACACTGGCAGAAGTAGATGAAAATATCAGAATGCATCTTGCTGTTGGAACGTCATTGGCAAATATTATACCAATTTCAATCGTCTCAGCGTTAAGTCATGCAAAAAGAAAATCTGTAGATATTTTTTTATTGAAAACAATATCTTCTTCTGTAATAGCAGGAGTGATACTTGGAGCCTTCATAGTTTCAAGTTTAACTGGTAAAACGCTTATCTTTATCTATTCAAGCTTACTTTTACTAGTTTCACTTCAGTTTTTTTTCTGGAACGATGTATGGAGAATAGCAGTTGAATTTCCAAAAAATATTTTAAAACATTTGTATGGTGCAGCAATAGGATTTTTCTCTGTTATAATTGGTATTGGAGGAGGATCCTTAAGTGTTCCCTTATTGAAACTTCACAGTTTTGAAATTCATAAAGCAATTGGCACAGCATCAGGTATCGGAGCATTTATTGCTATTCCTGGAACAATTGGTTTTATAATTTCAGGAGTTCTAAATGGAGTAAGTGTACCGTTAAGTCTTGGGTACGTAAACTTTATGGGACTTGCGATGTTTACTCCAATGACAATGTTAGCAGCACCACTAGGAGTGAGACTTGCTCATTATTTATCTAAAGAAAAATTGAATAAATTATTTGCTGTGTTTATTTTTATAATGGCAGTACGGCTATTCATAGAGTGGGCAGGTCTATAATTAAATAGATTGATCGTATTCACCAACTCTTCCTGTTGCATCCAAAAGACTATTAATAAAATTAAAAATTTCTTTCACTTCATCATTAGACCTTAGGCTTTCTATAACGATAACTAAAGAAGGCTTGTTTGATGAAGCTCTTATTAATCCCCAAGATCCATTTTCAAGTTCAAATCTTACTCCATTCACAGTAATAATATTTTTAATTTTTTGTTTAATAACACTTTCGTTATTAAGAAACATAGAATTTATTTTATCAATCATTTCATCAACTACTTGGTACTTTTCATCATCGGCACAATACGGGGCCATAGTGGGAGATTGATAAGTTATTGGTAATGAATTTTTTATTTCAGATAATGATGAATCTTTCTCTTCATCCAAAAGCTTGGCCATTAATATTGCGGACATTAATCCATCATCAAACCCTAAACCAAGTGGATCATTGATAAAAAAGTGACCACTTTTTTCAAATCCACTAATAGAATTCAATTCTCTGACTCTTCTTTTCATATGTGAATGTCCTGTTTTCCACATATCAACAGTACAGTTATTTTTTTTAAGAATTGGATCATTAAAATATAGTCCAGTTGATTTTACATCGACTACAAATGTAGAGTTTTGGTGGTCATTAGAAATATTTTGTGCAAGGAGAAGTCCAATCTTATCCGAGAAAATCTCTTCACCTGAATCATCAACCACTCCTAGTCGATCTCCGTCCCCATCAAATCCAAAGCCGGCATCAGCTTTATGCTCAAGAACAGAATCTGATAAATCTTTCAACATAACGAGATCTTCGGGGTTTGGGTTATAATTTGGAAAAGAGTGATCCAAATCACAGTGAAGCTCAATAACATCACATCCTATTGCTCTTAATACTTCTGGAGCAAAAGCCCCAGCAGTTCCATTGCCACACGCGGCAACAATCTTTAGCTTATTCTTTAATTTAAAATCTTTTATCAAATAATGTAGATAATGATCTTTTAAATCGTTTATAAATTCATACTTTCCCTGTTCCTTTGCTTGATAATTATCATTAGATAATGCTAATTCTTTAATTTCTCTCATTTCATTAGGTCCAAATGTTAGAGATTTTTCAATTCCACATTTAATTCCTGTCCAACCATTGTCATTATGACTCGCAGTAATCATAGCTAGAGAATCAGTATTTAAATGATGCTGGGCAAAGTAGATCATGGGTGATAAAGACAGCCCAATGTCAATGATATTACAACCTGCTGAAAGTAAGCCTTTTACAACATGATATTTCACTTCTTGTGAATAAGAGCGATAATCATGTCCAACTACAACAGAAGCACCAACTTTGACTCTTTTGCAAACATATTGACCAAGACTATAACCAAAAACTTCTAATCCTTTTTTATTTACATCATCGGGATAGAGCCAACGAGCATCATATTCTCTAAAGCCAAATGGTGATATGATTGTTTCTGTCAATTTTTCATTGAAGTCAAATGATAGAGGTTTCTGATCTACAAAGATTTCCATTATTCCTGTTGTAATTTTATTCAAATAAAATAACAATAACAATATTGGTTCACTAAAAAGTGATTAATAGGGAATACGGTTTAAATCCGTAGCTGTTCCCGCAACTGTAAGCAAGGAGCTTAGACATTTTAGGCCACTGAGAATTCTTGGGAAGGCATGTTTAAGTATTGATTTGTAAGTCAGGAGACCTGCCAATGGAAGTGTCATCCTCAATTGATCGGGAAAATCATTTGGACTTAATTAAGGTAGTGGTGACTTAAAAAAGTTAACTGCTACGATCATTGAGAAATTCACTCATCTTCGTTGCACATAAATAGCGAAAGCTAAGGAGATATTATGTTGAAACGACTACTATTAATTTTTTTATTTTTAATTCCAACTCATTTAGTTATGGCCACTAGTACACCTATAATTGTTGTTACACCAAGTGGATATGAAATGCCCCTTAATAGAATTGGTAGTAGTGTAACTGTAATCACTGCAAGCGATATTGAGGCTAGTGGATATACAACTGTGAGTGAAATTCTAAACACCGTTCCTGGAATAAATGCTGTTACAAATGGTTTTGGTGGAACGGTCGGTTTATTTTCTAGAGGTCATGACTCTGATATGACTAAAATTATGTTAGATGGAATTGATTTAAATGATCCATCTGCACTAGGAACTACCCCAGTATTAGCAACTTTAATGTTAAATAATATAGAACAAATAGAAATAGTATTAGGCCCACAAAGTTTAATTGCTGGAGCTGATGCAATGGGTGGCGTCATTAATATTATTACTAAAAAAGGCATTTTTAATAATGAAGCAGGTGCATACGTAGGAAGTAATGGTACATCTAATATATCTTCAAGTTTAGCTTTTGCCTATAATGATTTTAATATTAATTTGAACTTAAATGAATTTGAAACTGATGGCATTAATGTAAGGTCAGCAGGTAACGATGATTTAGATGGCTTTGATCAGAGCTCTATCAGTCTGAATTTGAGCAGAAATTTTGAAAAACTTATATTTGATTTAAGTTATAAAAATGAAGCTGGTCGTGTTGAATTTGATGAGTCTGTATCACAGTCAAAGGAAATTTATGCAGATAATGATTATACTTTTTTTAGAGCTGGACTCAGTTTTGATCTAAATCCTAAATCAAATATTAGGGTAGAATATAATAATTCTGATTTTGATAGAAAGTCTTATGGTAGGTGGGCCGATGCAAGTTACTATTCTGAAGTTGAAGGATTTAAATTAAATTCTAAGTATCTGGTAAACTCAAATAATACATCATTTTTTGGACTTGAAACAAAATCTGAAAAATACACAGGCACTTATGGACCAAGTAACAATGATAGAGTTTCTGAAATAAGCTATTTTGCTCAAAATGAGTTCAAGATAGGACAACTTACAACTTTCCTAGCTGGCATAAGACTTGATGATAACGATGAATTCGGAACTCATGAAACTTATAGATTTACTGCAAATCATGTTTCTCAAAATCTTTCTGGCCTTATTTTTAAATTTAGTATTGGCACAGGTTTTAGAGCTCCATCTTTGAGTGAAATGTATGATGGAACTTACGGGAATACAAACTTAAATCCAGAAATAAGCTTTGGTTATGATTTTGGATTTGTAAACTATATTTCGAGTAATGTTTCGATGGGTTCAACTTATTTCATGAGTGAAATAGAGGAAAGTATTTCTTGGGCTGTATCAGGTTATTACAATGCCTCAGGCAAATCAGAGCGTGATGGAATTGAAACGTTTGTTAATATTTATCCAAATGATATGTCAGAAATAAAGTTAAGTCATACTCACTTGATGACCGACGAGAAAGTTATTTTGAGACGGCCCAATAATACATTTACTGCTTCAATAAATTATAAATTAAGTAATAAAATTGACATTTACGGAAGTTTGAATGCTGTTGAAAAGCACTATGATACTGGTTCAGCTGTTGTTAACTCTTATGAAATTATTAATTTAGGTATGCGATACGATTTAAATAGTAACTCATTATTAAATTTTAGAATTAATAACCTAACTGATGAAACCTATGAACAGGTCTCAGGTTATCCAGGATTACCTAGGCAAGTATTTATAGGATTAGACTATCAGTTTTAATATTGTTTTAGAAAAGTCTAAACTATTGCACTTTAGATAACTAACATGTAATGTCAGATTTAATGAAAAGTATTAACATAAGAACTTCATCAATTTTGATTTTAATTGCAATATTGGCTTTTAGTAGGTTAATCCCTCATCCACCGAACTTTACCCCGCTGTTAGGAATGGCTGTTTTTTCTGGAGCAATGTTAGATAAAAAGTTATTCGCTTTCATGGTTCCGTTGTTGGCTATGTTTTTGAGTGATTTAGTTTTAGGTTTTCATTCAAGTATTTCTATTATTTATTTTGCAATCATGCTTAATGTTGCAATAGGATTTTTACTGGTTTTTAAATTTACTTATTTAAAAGGATTAGTGGCCCTCTTTTCAGGAGCATTTGTTTTCTTCATTGTGACCAATTTCGCTGTATGGCTTGGAAGCAGTATGTATTCTCAAGATATAAATGGACTTATCAGTTGTTACATAATGGCTCTACCCTTTTTTCAAAATACTTTGCTTTCTACAGTAATGTATGGACTAGGGGCATTCTATCTATTTGATTTATTTGAAAATAAATTTATTAAATCAGTATAAAATATATTAATAAGATACTAACATCTATTGACATTAATAGTGTCAATATATAACTTTTAGTGTTGAAATTACTTAATTTAGACATTATTTAGACACTTAATTAATTTTTTGGAGATTCTATGGATACTACTTTTTCTTCTGAAGACCTTGCTTTTCAAAAAGAGGTTAGAGATTTTATTGCAAACAATTACCCTCAGTCATTGAGAGACTCGATTGCTGAGAAGAAAAGAAACAATGAAGAATTAAGTCGTGAAGATCTCACAACTTGGCATAAAATCCTTGGAAAAAATAAAGGCTGGTCTGTACCTGGCTGGCCAGAACAATATGGTGGAGCTGGATTTACTCCAACACAAAAATATATATTTGAGCAAGAGTGTGCACGAGCTGAGTGTGTAATTGTTGCTCCATTTGGCCCTCAAATGTGTGCTCCAGTTATTTACACTTTTGGGAATGAAGAACAAAAAGCAAAACATTTACCTGGAATTTTAAGTGGTGAAGTATTTTGGTGCCAAGGTTATTCTGAGCCAGGATCTGGTTCAGATTTAGCATCATTAAAAACTACAGCTGTAAAAGAAGGTGATCATTATATTATCAATGGACAAAAAACTTGGACAACTTTAGCTCAACATGCGGATTGGATTTTTTGTTTAGTAAGAACAAATCCTGATGCAGCTAAGCCTCAAGAAGGTATTTCTTTCATACTGATTGACATGAAAACACCAGGTATCGAGGTAAGACCAATTTATCTAATGGACGGTATCAATGAAGTTAATGAAGTATGGTTTGACAATGTTAAAGTTCCTGCTGAGAATTTGATCGGCCAAGAAAATATGGGTTGGACTTACGCTAAGTTTTTATTGGCTCATGAAAGATCAGGTATTGCTCAAGTAGCTCGTTCTAAAAAAGCTATTGAGAGAATTAAACAAATAGCTGCTGCAGAGATGTCTTATGGTGAACCTTTAATTCAGGATCCTGCGTTTCAAAGAAAAATTGCTGAAGCTGAGTTAGAATTAACTTCTCTTGAATATACTGAACTCAGAACTCTTGCCAAAGACTCTGCCGGCAAAGGTCCTGGTCCTGAATCTTCATTATTGAAGATCAAGGGTACAGACATGCAGCAAAAACTAACTGAGCTAGCTATGGAAGCTGTTGGCTATTATGCCAATCCCCATATGGGCACTTCATTAAGTAATGAATACGTTGGACCAGATTATTCTACTAATCTCGCTGGCTCATATTTTAATTTCAGAAAAGCCTCAATTTATGGTGGTTCAAATGAGATACAAAGGAATATCATTGCTAAAATGGTGTTAGGTCTATAGAAAGACTTTTCATATGCATTTTGAACTTACTGAAGAGCAAACACTCTTGGAAAATATGGTCACTGCTTTTGTTCGTGATGACTATAACTGGGAAATAAGAGAAAAAATTGTAAAGACCGAAGAAGGATGGAAGCCAGAGAATTGGTCAAAATTTGCTGAATTAGGATTGCTATCTGTTCCATTTTCTGAAGATCATGGTGGTTTAGGTGGCTCAGCAGTTGACTCGATGGTTGTAATGGAACAGTTTGGAAAAGGACTTGTAGTTGAGCCATTTATGCCATCAATTCTTCTGTCGGGTAACTTGATTTCTAAGCTAGCCAATGAAGGTCAAGCAAATCAAATCATTCCAAAAATCATAGAAGGTGAATCCAGATATGTTTTTGCTTATGCTGAACCTCAAAGTAGGTTTGATTTATCTGATGTAAAAACATCTGCTGTTAAAGATGGCGATGAATACACTTTAAATGGATTTAAATCAGTTGTGTTTGGAGCATCGATGGCAACTCATATAATTATTGCTGCACGCACATCAGGTCACCAAAGATCTGAAGTCGGTATTACGCTTTTCATAGCTGACATCAAAAGCAATGGAATTACTCTTCAGACATATCCCACAATAGACGAATATAGAGCTTCAGAAGTTGTCATTGAAAATCTTAAAATTAGTAGTGATATGATATTAGGAGAGGTTGATAGGGCATACGAGGTTGTTGAAGAAGTAATTGATCTAGCTACGATTGCTGCATGCTCAGAGGCTGTAGGAGTTTTACAAGTTCTAAAAGACTCAACAGTTGATTATTGCAAGCAAAGAAAACAGTTCGGTCAACCAATAAGTAAAAACCAAGCTATACAGCATAAGTTGGTTGATATGATGATTGAATATGAACAAGCCAAATCTATCTTGTACGCTGCGGTAACAGCAGATTTGAGTAATGCTGTTGAGAGAAAAAAGGCTGTCTCAGGAGCTAAAGCAAGAATAGGTCAATCAATTAAGTTTGTTGGTGAAAGTGCGATTCAATTACACGGTGGAATGGGAATGGTCGATGAGTATATGATCAGTCACTATTTTAAGCGTGCAACGATGCTAGGTGTTTTATTTGGTAATGTTGATTTTCATATGAAAAGATTTGTTGGCTTAACCCAAAGCAATATTGAACCCATAGATGGATCTTCAACCATCAGGGGTGGATACTAAAAGTTTAAATATTTCTAATTTACAGGGAGAAAAGAATGACAATTAACTTTAAAGATAAGGTCGCAATCGTAACTGGTTCAGGCGGAGGATTAGGTCGTTGTCATGCTCTACAATTTGCGGAAAAAGGAGCAAAAGTTGTAGTAAATGATTTAGGTGGAGCCGTTGATGGTTCTGGTGGATCAAGTGAAGCAGCAGAAAAAGTAGTTCAAGAAATTAAAGATATGGGTGGAGAGGCAATTGCAAATGGCTCAAGTGTAACTGACAAAGCTGGCGTTTCAAAACTTGTTGAAGATGCTATGGCTGCCTTTGGTAGAATTGATATCCTTGTTAATAATGCTGGCGTTTTAAGAGATAAATCATTTGCAAAAGTAACTCTCGATGATTTTGAATTTGTTGTCGATGTTCACTTAATGGGATCAGTATATTGTACTAAAGCTGTATGGCCAATTATGGTTGAGCAGCAGTATGGTAGAATTATCATGACTTCGTCTTCATCTGGAGTATTTGGTAATTTTGGTCAATCAAATTATGGTGCTGCAAAAATGGGTGTTGTTGGTTTTATGAATACTCTTCGAATTGAGGGGCAAAAAAATAATATAAAAGTAAATTCACTTATCCCTGTAGCCGCAACGAGAATGACTGAAAATCTAGGCATGCCTGAAGATGTGTTTCAAAAATTAAAACCTGAGAGTGTTTCACCTGCGGTTTTATTTATGGCTTCTGAAGATGCACCTACAGGTATCATGCTTTCAGCTGGTGCAGGAGTGTTTGCAAAAGTTGAAATCTCTCAAGCAGCTGGCGTAGGCTTTGCCGAAGATGATATTAATCCTGATAGCATTGCTGAGAATTGGTCTGAAATATCGGATATGTCTGATGCTAAAGCTTTATTTAACGGCGGCGAACATACTGCACATATGTTTGCAAAAGTTAAAATTTAATAATCCCAGCTGTTTAGTAAATTTTTCATTTGTTCAAAATCATTGATAACCATATCTGCATGGTCGTAGATGCTAGTGTCATCTGTATAGCCATAATCAACAAGTACAACAGGAATATTAGCAGCATGCCCCGCTCTAAGATCAGTGATGCTATCACCGACCATTATTGAGTCATTTGTATCCACGTTTAATTTTTCACAAATTTGAATTAGTGGATAAGGATCAGGTTTACTTTTTTTAAAAGTATCTCCTCCTACTAAATAATCAAAAAGATTAAGAACACCAAGTTTTTCTAAAAGCATAATACTTAAAGACTCCATTTTATTTGTGCAAACACTTGTTTTGATATTGTTCTTTTTTAAATATCTTAGAAAATTTTCAACATTATTGTAAAGGACACTGTCGTCGTCAATATTATGTGTATAATGGAGTAAAAAAATTCTTAACATTTCATTAATTTTCTTATCATTATGCTTGATATTCTTTGCTTCAACCGTTCGGCGAATTAATTCTCGAGCTCCATATCCAACCCAATTTCTGATATCACTTAATTCAACAGTATCCTCACCCATTTCGTTAAGCATATAATTTAGAGAATTCTTGAAATCTGGGGCTGTATCTACCAAAGTTCCGTCTAAATCAAAAATAAATAATTTTTTGTTATCTAATTCCATATTTGAGTAAATCTTTGAAATAATTTTTTAAGATACTTTTGATACATATTGATTATTTTTGTGAAAATTCCAATGAAAAATTTAAATATATTTATATTAGCTGCAGGTAAGGGTATGCGAATGAACTCTACTCTTCCAAAAATTTTACATTCCATTGCTGGCAAGCCAATGGTTAATCATGTAATTGATCAAGCGAAAAAGTTAAATCCAAAAAAAATATACTTGATTGTCAACAGAGAATTATACAATAGAAAAGATTTGATGTTTCTTGACGTTGAGGTTGTTGTTCAAAAAAATCAAAATGGAACCGCTGATGCAATAAAAAGCTGTTTGCCAAAGATAAAGAAGACATCGGGGAACGCATTAATTCTATATGCCGATCTTCCACTAATAGAACTGAGTTCAATGAGGAAAGCGCTTAAGAATGTTACTAAAAAAAATATAAATCTTTTAACATTTATTAGTGATGAAAAAAATTCATATGGGAAGGTTATTTTTGATAATAGAAGAAATGTATCAGAGGTAATAGAGCAGAATGAGATGGGAAAAAGAGAGCATCATCAAGTATGTAACTCTGGCATTTTTAGTTGTGATCTTGATATTTTAAAAAAATTAATACCGAAAATTAATAATAAAACTAATAAGAAAAAAGAATATTATCTGACAGATATTTTTAAACTTGCGTACCATGATAACGTTGACATAAAAAGTATATTAGTAAATGAAGATGAATTTATGGGAGTAAATAATAAAAAAGAACTTGCAATAGCTGAGTACATTGCACAATCAAAATTAAGAGAAAAGTTCTTAATTAAGGGCGTCACTATAGTTGATCCTGAAACAGTATATTTCTCCGAAGATACAAAGATAGATAAAGATGTCGTAATTTATCCAAATGTATTTATTGGGAAGAATGTAAGGATAGGGAAGGGATCAAAAATTTTATCATTTTCTCATTTAGAGGATTGTTCATTAGGGAAAGATGTTACAATTGGACCTTTTGCAAGGCTCCGACCTGGAGCGGATATTAAAGATAAGGTAAAAGTTGGAAATTTTGTTGAGATCAAAAAATCAAAAATAGATAAAAACTCAAAAGTAAACCACCTTACGTATATTGGTGACACAGAAATAGGTAAAGATGTAAATATTGGAGCAGGAACGATAACTTGTAATTATGACGGAAAAAATAAATTCAAAACAATTATCGAAGATGGTGCCTTTATTGGTTCCAATTCATCATTAATAGCTCCTGTAAAGATTGGAAAATATGCATATGTTGGCTCGGGATCTGCAATTTCTAGAAATGTTAGAGAAAAAGCTTTAGGAATTGAAAGAGCTAATCAAATTGAAATTAAGAATTGGTATCGAAAGATTAAGAAGAAATAATTATGTGTGGAATTATTGGCATTTCAAGTAATCAACCGGTTTCATCAGATATAATAAATAGTTTATCTAAATTAGAATACCGTGGATATGACTCAGCAGGATTAGCGGTTTTTAGTGATGGTAATATTGTTGAGAGAAAAACTCAGGGTAAACTTAGTAATTTGATTCAAAGACTCAGAGATGATCCTATTGATGGCCACGTTGGTATCGGGCATACCCGTTGGGCCACTCATGGTATTCCTTCAGAAAAAAATGCACATCCTCATTCTTCATCTTTAGTATCAGTTGTTCATAATGGAATAATTGAAAATGCGGAAGAAATAAAAAAAGATATAAAGTCAGATTATAATTTTCTCTCTGATACTGACTCTGAAGTAATTACAGCTCTACTTACTCAAAATTTAAATAAAGAAAATGATTACTATAAAGCAGTTAGTCTGACAGTTCAGAGATTAGAAGGGTCATATGCATTAGCAATTATGTTTAAAGATCTAAAAGATACTATTATTGGTGCTAAAAAAGGCAGTCCTTTAGTTGTCGGTCGTGGAGAAAAAGGAAGCTTGGTGGGATCGGATACAATCGCATTAAGTTCAGTTGCAACTGAAGTTTGCTATCTCGAAGATGGAGATATTGTCATAGTTGATAACCAAAATATTAAAATCTTTGACCAGCAAGAGAAAAGTGTAAATAGAGAGTATGTAAATATCACAATTTCTGAAGATGATACATCAAAAGGAACCTTTAATCATTTCATGGAAAAAGAAATACACGAGCAGCCAAGGTCAGTTGGTGATACACTTAGGCAATTTATTGACTATGATAATTCAATTATATCAAACCCCGACTTAAAAATTAAATGGCAAAAAGTAAATAAGATCCATCTTATTGCCTGTGGCACAGCTTATTACTCTTGCATGATTGCGAAATATTTTTTTGAGCAACAATCAAAAGTTCCTTCAGAATGTGATATGGCATCAGAGTTTCGCTATAGAGATCCGATTATTAGTAAAGATACCTTATACGTATTTGTATCTCAATCAGGTGAGACAGCTGATACTCTGGCAGCACTAAATTATTGTAATACTCATAACGCTGAAACATTGAGTATTGTTAATGTCGTCAACAGTTCAATTGCAAGAGAAAGTAAACATATTATATACACCAAAGCTGGACCTGAAATAGGTGTTGCATCAACAAAAGCATTCACAGCTCAAGTAATTACATTACTTTCTCTATCAATTATTTGTGGCTCATCTAAAGATTTAATTTCTAATAATCAAAATCAAATAATGTGTAAATCAATGCTTACATCTCCAAAGATAATAGAAGAAGCTATTCAAAGATCTTATGCACTTAAAGATGCCGCAAAAGAGTTAATCGGATCAAAGGGAGTAATGTATTTAGGACGGGGAACAGCTTTTCCTCTCGCACTTGAAGGAGCGCTAAAATTTAAAGAAATTTCATATATTCATGCTGAAGGTTATCCGGCTGGTGAAATGAAGCATGGTCCATTAGCCTTAATTGAAAAAGGACTTCCCGTAGTCTGTATAGTTCCATCAGGACCGTTATTTCATAAAACAATCTCAAATATTCAAGAAGTTATTGCAAGAGGTGGTAAAATCTTGATGATTACAGACGATAGTTCATTGCAGTCAGAGTCTGAAAATATCTGGAAAATATTTCGTCTACCAGACGTAGATTCAATTTTAGAAACTTTAATTTATACCATTCCAATCCAAATGCTTGCTTATTACACAGCTGTTGAGCTTGGTAATGATGTTGATCAGCCTCGCAATCTTGCAAAGTCAGTCACCGTAGAATAAAATTTATTGCCTATGAACAAGTTTAGGAATCTCATAGTCCTTGGCCCATTGATTTATACAATCCATCATTTTGAAGAGCATATTATATTTAATTTTAGGGAATGGAGATTAAAGTATTTTTCAGATAATAATGCTATTTCAACTGAAACAATATTAATAATATTAATTTCTTTTCTTTTAATATTTATTTTTATACATCTTGTTAAAAATAATAGAGCAAGTGCACACATAGTTTTATTCTTCCTAATGACGACTCAAATCATAAATGCTTTTTTTCATATTTTTTTCAGTTTTTATTTTTCTGATTTTAGTCCAGGTGCAATCACCTCAGCGTTACTCTATTTGCCAGTAAATATCTTGATCATCATTGCAGCATTTAATGAAAAATTTATTAAATCATACTTTGAGGTCTTTATACTTTTTTGTTTAGGTTTATTAACTTTTATTTTATTTGAGATGATAGGTCCAATCGTGATCGGTATTTCAGTTTGTTTAACGCCAATCTATTATTTTTTTATCAATACATTAGAACAAAATCAAATGAGTTAATTTATAAATTCAATTTCCTTTATAGTTAGCTCAGCTTCATGATCTCTTCCATAAGCAACTAGTCCTATAGAAGTAATTTTCTTGGGATTTACTTTTTTGAGCATTAATGATCCAGATTTTTTAAAATCTTTGATAGGTAAAATAAATTCTTTGAAATTTTCTTCTACAATAAATTCAGCTTGATAATATTGCCATGGCAATAGTGTTCCTGTTGTTCTTAAATGAACAAAATATTTTTGGTTGTTTCCTTTTGCTATCAGTTTTATTGATTTTGCTTTATCAAGTTTAATTTTGTCTAAACTCATTCTTATTTGAATAAAGCCACCGTTATTTTCTGTA
>CABYIR010000020.1 GCA_902518955.1 uncultured Pelagibacteraceae bacterium
TATTTAGTCCTGGAGATAAAATTGATAGCAATATTTTTTTGGAATCAATACATTCAAATTATATTGAGGTAAGTATTACAAATAAAATTTACCAGATTTATCTATCAGATAAAAAAAGAGTTACTGAAGTAGACGGTGTGATTAAACTCGATGTCTCTCTTTTAGAAATACTTCCATATCTAAAAATCGACAAAGGAAGCATTAATGGAACTCAAGGAATTTACATTAGCGATCGCTTGGATGGAAAAATAATTGAAAAGTTACACCTTAAAGAAACAGATCTCTTATTCAATCTGAGTGGATACAACGTCTTTAATCTTGCAACTTTGAATGACGCTTATAGAAAATTAGAAAATAGGAAAGAAATTGTGGCATCAATATATCGCGATGGAAAAATTAAAAAATTAATTGCTAGGAGAATCGATGCATAATTTTCTAAAAAATTTATTTGTTCAACTATTATTTGTCCTTTTAATTGTTTCAAATTCAAATGCTATAACATTTAATTTTAAAGATGCTGATATTAAAGATGTCATTGAGGGTTTTGCCTTGATGGTTGGCAAGACTTTTATTATCGATTCCAGAGTAACAGGAAATGTAAACGTTATATCTCAAGAAGAAATCAGCCTAGAGCAAGCAGAAGATATGTTGCATTCTATTTTACAAGTACATGGTTTTGTTATGCAAGAAATCAATGGGAAAATAAAAATTTTACCTGATCAGCTCATGAGAGAAAGCTCTATTTATGCTGAAGACTCGTCAATATTACCAAGTGATAAGATTGTGACTCAATTAATCAATCTTGAAAATATACCTGTAAATGATTTTGTATCGGCCATTCGGCCAATTATTCCAAAGGAGTCAAGTCTAATACCTTATGTACAAAATAATTCTCTTATCATTACATCGAATGCTTTTAGCATTAAAAAAATAAATAAAATTATTCAAAAAATTGATGAACCAAATTTGACAGAAACTGAGATAATCAAAATTGAAAACCTGAATGCTCTTGATGTAGCAAAAGTACTTAATCGATTCTTTTCTGATCAAAAGCAGGAAATTGGATTAAAACTTATTGCCCCTATCTTCATGGTTGATAAAAATACAAACTCAATAATTGTTAAATCACACTCAAGCGACATAAGTCAGATAAGAGTATTAATAAGAAACATTGAAGAAAAAAATGAGCTCACAGATGAAACACAGGTAGTCTATCTAAAGCATGCTCAAGCAGAATATCTATCTGAAACATTAAAGGCTCTAACTATACAAGAAGGAAATGAAGAAAATTCATTCATACAGATTCAACCTGATAAAAAATTAAATGCTCTAGTAATTAGAGCAGATCTTGGAACTCAAAAGATGCTTAAGAAAGTTATCAATCAGTTAGACATACCCCGTAGGCAAGTCTTAGTTGAAGCAGTCGTAGCAGATATTTCTGATAACGATGCAGTTGCGCTTGGTTTGTCTAGTATTACTGGAAGCATTGGGGATGTTAAAACATCAGTTCAATTAGGAGCAACAAATTTAATGCAATTCACAGCAGATACAATTACTGATATTCGAGCAGTTGTAAATTTACTAGCATCAAATACAACTTCAGATATCTTATCTACACCAAGTATTATTACTATTGATAATGAAGAAGCAGAAATTATTGTTGGAAGAAATGTTCCATTCCTAACTGGTTCTTTTACTGATACAAATAATTCAGCTTTTCAAACTTTGGAAAGGCAAGATGTTGGCGTAACATTAAGAATCAAGCCACAGATTTCTGAAGGTGACACCATAAGACTTGATATTCTTCAAGAAGTTTCAAGTATAGATGCAACGATAACATCACAAAATGATACAGTAACGAGTAAAAAATCAATTAAAACAAATGTAATGGTAAAAAATGAAGAGCTTATTGTTATAGGTGGCTTGATTGACGAAAAACTAACTGATACAGAGTTTAAGATTCCAGTTTTAGGCAGTATCCCGGTACTTGGTGGACTATTTAGAAATACAACTCAAGTTATGGAGAAAAGAAACTTAGTTATCTTTATTAAAACTAGCATTATAGATTACCGAGCAAATGATGGAGGATTACAAGATTTAACAGACTCAAAATATTCTCAGATTGAGAATCTCTTAGAAGATGAAACAAGATCAAAATTTACTATTGTACCTAAACTTTATGAACCTCATCTACAGGAACATATTCAGAAATAAAATATGACTACTCAATTTCAGAGCTATGATTTTTCAAAGATTAGTAGAATAATAATTCAAAATTCTAAATCGTCAGTGCTTGAAATTGCTGCTGATAAGAAAGCAGATCTAAAAATAATTGAAAAAATTTCCTGGAATTTTAAAAAACCTTATAAAGTTAATTGGTATGAGGCTGAACAGTTTAATGATCTTTTAAATGAGTTTTTTGAAAATGATCAAAGTACTGCTGACAATATACAAAATATTGGTGATGAAATTGAAATCTCAACCTTTATAAATGAAATTGATAATTCTGATGATATATTAAAATCTCATGATGACGCTCCAATAATTAAGCTTTTTAATCTTATTCTTAGAGAAGCTATTTCAAGAAAAGCATCTGATATTCACTTACAAGTTTTTGAAGATACTTTAAATATTAAATTCAGGATTCATGGGTCTATTGAAAATGCGTTCACTTTAAATTCTGGTATCTCTGCACGATTATTTACAAGAATAAAGATAATTAGTGGTCTTGATATTACTGAGAAGAGAAAACCTCAGGATGGAAGAGTAACTATAAATATAGGAACTTACCCTATTGATCTCCGTATTTCAACAATACCTTCTTATGATAATGAACGTATTGTTCTAAGATTATTAGATCAGCGACATATCGAATTAAATTTATCAAGTCTAGGCATGCTTGATGTACAGCTTGATGAGTTTAAATCGTTATTGGATCAGAAAAGTGGGATTATACTTGTAACGGGACCGACTGGGTCAGGAAAAACAACTACGCTATATGCGGCTATTGAGAGAATAAAAAAGAAAAATATTAACATAATGACTATTGAAGATCCTATTGAATATAAAATCGAGGGTATTAGTCAAACGCAAGTTAATCCAAAAATTAATTTATCTTTTGCAGATGGTTTACGATCAATACTGAGACAAGATCCAGATATAATTCTAGTTGGAGAGATAAGGGATGAAGAAACTGCTGACATAGCTTTAAGAGCTAGTTTAACGGGCCATTTAGTATTATCAACATTACATACTAATTCACCTCTTGGCGCATTTGACCGTCTTAATGAGCTTGGAGTAGACAAAAAAATGCTTACATCTAGTATTTTATGTATTATTGGACAGTCACTTGAGAGAAACTTTAAGCAAGATGGACGAACAGCTGTTTTTGAAATGATTACTATAGATCAAAAACTACAAGAAGCAATAAGTCAAAATACTGAGGAGCATTTTCTAAGAAAAAATCTATCAGGCGATCATTTAACTCTCACAAAAGCTCTCGCTATTAAAAAAGAAAATAAAGATATTTCTTAGTTTGATATAAAACATGAAACTATTCACTTACAAAGCAATGGACAAGAGTGGGTCAATAATTATTGATACAATCAATGCAAAAAGTATAAATGACGTTGAAAATGAAATTGAAAAAAGAAAACTCGTTGCAATAAAGATTTCAGAAAAAAAAAAATTTAGAACTATTTTTTCAAATAAAAAAAATATACTAAATTTAAAGCAAACTTCTGAGTTCATCTCAAACTTTTCAATGATGATTGAAACTGGAATGACAATTAAAAACTCCTTAGAGGCATTACAAGAGTCTCTCAAAAATAAAGCAATTTTAAAGTTAGTAGAAAATATTTTAACAAATTTAGTTAGAGGTGATTCTCTTGCTCAATCAATCTCTAAGTCTTCCCCTACTCTATCAGAAGAACTTATATCAATGATAGACTCTGCGGAGACTAATGGAAATCTTGAATTAATTCTAAGTAATATGAATCTGTACCTTGAGAGAAAAAATAAATTTCAACAAAAAATGACTAACGCACTTATTTATCCCTTCTTTCTTTTTATGGTTACAATAATAGTTTTAAATATTATTTTTACTCAAGTTATTCCTCAATTTGCCATGACATTTGAAGATGCGAACGCAGAATTACCATCAATAACCAAAATACTTTTTAATATTTCTAATTTTTTCGAGAATTCGGGTATGAGAGTTGCTTTTGGTTTCTTAATTATAATATTAATGTTTGTTTTATTGCGACAATCAAGTTCTTTTAGGTACTCAATGTCATCATTTTTCTTAAAGATACCATATTTAGGCAAATTAATTTCTCATGCAAATTTAAGTAGATTTTCTCATCAAGTATATATCAATTTACTATCTGGTCTTCAATTAGACTTATCAATTTCACTAGCAAACAATTCTATTTCGAATATGAAAATAAAATCAGATATAGCAAAAGTTCCACAACAAATTCGAAAAGGAAATACACTTTCACAATCGTTAAAAGAGATTGATGTATTCCCAAATTATCTCATTAGTATGATCTCAGCTGGTGAAGAAACAGGTAGTTTGATCATTGTTTTTGAGAAAATTTCTAATCAATTAGATATGCAATTGGAGAATAATCTTGAAAGATTGAATAAACTTATAGAACCTATTATTATTGTTTTCGTAGGGATTGTAGTTTCAATCATAGCATTTGCAATTCTATCACCAATCTTAAGCTTAAATGAGTTTGTATAATGATTATTGATTATAAAAAAAAAGATGGATTTACGTTAATTGAGATCATGGTAGTATTAATCATCATAGCGATCATGGCGTCATTTGTAGTCCCCTCGGTTATAAATCGACCAGACCAAGCAAGATTTACAAAGGTTAAAAATGATATTTTAACAATTGAGAGTGCTCTAGATTTGTACAATTTAGATAATGGTAATTATCCCTCAAATGATGAAGGGTTAGAAGCACTCATTCAAGATGAAGATAATCTATATCTCAAACGTCTTCCTCTAGATCCATGGAGTGAGCCATATCAATATTCAAACCCAGGAAAAAATTCGAAAATTGATATTTTTTCTCTTGGTGCTGACAGTCAATTAGGAGGCAATGGAAATGATAAGGATATTGGTAATTGGAACTTAGAAAATTAAAAAAAAATAGTCACAGAGGTTTTTCACTAATCGAAATTTTAATTGTACTAATTATCATTGGTATAGCTGGATCAATTTCAATTAGTGGATTTGGATCAGTAATTAATAAAAGTGAAAAAAGAGAAGTAAAAAAAATAATCGAATTTCTGGATGACAAAATTAATCATGTTTTACAAACAGGAGAGGTATTGCAAATAAGTTTTAATATAAGTACAGCAAGAGTTGACGATAAGGAAGAATTAATAAAGTTTAATAATATTATATTTCAAAAAAAAACAGCTGATATGAAAAATATTACAAATGAATTTCAAATTCATTTAAGTCATAAAAACTTAATTGATAATATTTTTGTAATATTAAAAGAAACATCACAGGAAAAAAAACTCAAACTAGGATTAAATGGTGTTGAAATACAGTGATAAAAATTCTAATGGTTTCTCATTAGTTGAGTCGTTAATAGCTTTAGTAATTATATCTCTTACAATTGGAAGTATTTTTTTTGCGCTACAATCAAACATATTTAAGTCTCAAAAAATAAGGGATCGACTGTCTTGGCAATTTATAACTAACAATGCTTATTCAGAGCTTGTTCTAATTAATAAGCTATTAGACAAAGAAACTCTTAATGGAGAAAATCTAGTTAATAAAAAAAAATATAGATGGTTGGTGGAAACTATGCCTACTGCGATTGAGAATCTTCATTTATTTGAATTTTTTACGATTGATCAGAATGATAAAAAAAAGAAAGTTAAGACTGAGTATTATGTATATTTTCAAACGCCATAGATTTGAAAGAGGTTTTACTCTTGTTGAAGTAGTTATTAGTTCTCTTATTATAGGAATCATTTTATCAAGTATTTTTTATGCTCTTGGATTTTTGAATATAAATTTAGACCGCTTAACAAAAAATCATGAAAATTATGAAAAATTTATAACCACATTATCAATTATCGAACAAGATCTAAAAACATTATCATCAAGATCAATACGTGATGAGTATGGCGATTATCAACCATCATTGGTCGTCAGTAATACGAATGATAAAAAGATAATATTTTCAAGGACAATATTCAATGAATTAGATCATACTCAATATACTTATCGAATAGAATATGATTTCTCAAATCAGCAATTAAAAAGAAATATTTGGAATGTACTTGATAGAATACAAAACTCCAATTATCAAACTCATACATTAGATGAGAATATATTAGATTTTTCTGTATCTATTACGGATTATAACATGCAATGGCATCAATCATGGCCAATAGGATATATTATAGATAATAGTAGCTCTCAATCATCTTCTATTGGACTTACAACCAGGAATGATATTGAAGCCTACCAAAATCTTACATCTAATAAGTCTAAGAATGAAAGGCTGCCATTAGCATTTAAAATTATAATAAAACATAAATATTATGGGGATATTGAACGTGTCATTTTATCTCAAATTTAGAAATAATGGCTCGGCCTTAATTTCTGTGTTAATTCTTTTAGGATTTATTAGTAGCCTTCTTGCAGTATTATTGAATATTGGAAAGCAAGATCAAAAACAGATAGGCCATTATCAAAAGAATAATATAATTTATACTCATATTCATGCAGTTGAAGATTTTGCAATTAATATTTTAAATATTGATTTTCAAAATTCACCAAACATGACTTATGAAAGTGAAAACTGGGGAAATTCAATTGAACCTTTTTCTGTAGGATCTTATACAGTTAGTTTAAAGATTGAAGACTTACAATCAAAGATAAACGTCAATAGCTTGTTACTGAATAACTCTGATATTAATTATATTCAATTAGAACGCTTGATGTCATTATTTGATCAACTAGACATTAATCAAGACTTAATTTATGCGATAATTGATTGGATTGATTATGATACTGAAGTATTTTCATCTTCAGGGGGTGAGGATGACTATTATCTCAACTTAAATCCAGGATACCGTTCAGCAAATAGAGCTATTCATAATTTAGATGAAGTATTATTAATTAGAGGATTTAATAAAACGATACTAAAGAAAATTAGGCCATATCTATCAGCTATTCCAAGAAAATATGAGATAAATATAAATACTATAAATATCGATACAATATCTGCTTTGCACCCAATGATTGGTCTTATCAATGCTGAAAAGATCATAAGATATAGAAACGAAAAACCCTTTGAGAGTGTCAAAGATTTTACTTATTATTTAAAATATAATCTAAGACTTTCCGACTCTACAATTAATGAAATTACAAATATGATAACCACAAAAAGTGAAAATTTTTTAATTGAAGGAAAAATCACAATGTCTGGGCATAACTTGAGTTTTTCAACAATTATTAATCATGATCTTGATGGTTCTCGATTTCTAAAGCAAAATAGGGTTATTCAGAAAATAGAAATAATGTAATGAATAGTTTAATTTTTATAAATGAAGACTTAGAAAGATGTCGGTTCATCAATTCTGAAAGCAACATTACCGATAACTTAGACTCATTAATTGAGCAAAGTGAGAGTCGATCAAACTTGATTTTTGTTCTTTCAAAACAATGTTGTTTTTCAGATTATCTAGATGTTCCTGAAAAAAATAAGTCATTATTTAAAAGGAATGCTAAAAAAATAATAAAGCAAGACCTTGAACAATCACCTGATGAATTAATAATTGTTAATCCTGAGAATAACAAGAGATTACCTTACACTATAATTAATAAAAGTCTGATTATTTCATTATCTAGAATTTTAGAAAGGCATAAATTACAAAGTAGACCTATATACTTAGAGACATCACTCCTAAAATCAGATCAAAATGAGTGGAAATTTTTGATTAAAGAAAATAATGAAATTAATATTTATTATAACGGAACTATATTTTCATCGAATTCAGAGAACCTTGATAAGGACATTAACGTTCTTTTTAGTCAAAATGAAAAACCTAACTCATTAAGTTTCTACTCTTTAAAAGAGGAAGATTTAAATCAAGATAGCTTGAGATCTTTTCAGTCTCAGAATGATACACAAATTAATTATAAAAGTATTTTAAAAGACTTATCATTAATAGATATCAAAAATGCTATTTATCTAAAGCAATTATTAAAAGCTGCGAATAATGACAGATCGAATTTCATCAAAAACTGGAAAACAATTAACTTATCAATCTTATCTATCATAATTTCACTATCAAGTTTTAATTATTTTCAAAACTCATCTCAAAATTCTGAGCAGCTTGAAATGAGAATTAATAATCTATTTGAATTTATTTCACATGATGAAATTTCTTATAATAAATCTGATCTTTCAAACATAGTATATGGTATTGAAAATTCTAAAAATTTACCGGGCGTTAATCATATTAGAACATTAAATAATCTTGGAGAAGTGTTTGGAATACCAGGCTTCGAGCTTGATCAGCTCAACATTAAAAAGGATAATGTAATATATCTTAAACTTCATACGACAAAAAGTTCATCGATATCACGTATGAATGATGCGCTTCAAAATAATAATTATTTTTTATCCAAAGTAAGATCGATACAAAATATATCTGATCAAAAAACTCAGATGGAAATTGATTTAATGTTTAAGGAAATGAAATAATTATGATGAATGAACTTAAAACACAATGGGCACAGTCATCAGTCTTAATTAAAATTGTAAATACAATTTCAATATCATTGCTATTTTTATCACTTATATCCTTCTCTCTTAGCTCAACAATAAATAAAAATGATAATCTCCAAAATGAGCTGTATGTATTACAAAAGCAATTAAATATAATTGAAGAATTTGATAATATATTTCCAGGAAAATGGAGGCACTTCTTAAAGCCTTTAATTAATCCATCTGATTTAAAGTCTGACTTGACAGAACTAGGGCTATCAAATTTCAATATCAAATATGAAAATAAAATATTTAATTTAAATGGCCAGATATCTTCCATGAAAGAATTAACTAGCTTTATCTCTTACATCTATAATTCTCGGGGATTGGTTATCGAAAAATTACGTATTGACGTCATTAATGAGGATCTTATCAGTATAGATCTGGATCTTATCTTTTAAGAGTGCTTATAAGTCAAAAATGAAGGATCTTAATCGTAATAACCAGATATTGTTTTGGTATTGGGACTTTTTTCAATTGATTTATTATCTTTGAGAGATCCAAAAAAATAATCACCAATCATATTCGTAATTCCCCAATTATAATTTTCGTTATGAAAATGATGACTCATATGGGCATCTCTTAATTTTTTACCAATACTAAATAGGGGCTTATATCCTTTAGAGTGATGTGCTAGATGGATCCATTCGTACCACAGGTGATATAGTAAATGACCTGTAAAAGGCACCATTGCAGATGAAAAATCCCAAAAGATAAGCGCGTATAGCAAATAAACTTGTCCGTAGGCATAGATTAAATACCTCCATGGAGCGAACTGAAGCTTTATATTGTCTGGGTCTCTATGATGACCATGATGAAGAATAATTTGATATCTTCGATACCAGCCTTCTTTTTTAGTCAATTCAGCATGCAATTGGTATTTATGGACATACCATTCATAAAATGGGGCAAGAATGATAGGGATAAAAAACCATACTAAATGGCTTATGAGTAAATTGTTAATCAAAATATAATAAAGGCCAAAAACAGCCATTATTATAAATCCTATAATTGTAGAATGAGAAAAGTAATTTCTGAATACGCTCAACATATACATATTATATAGGACGGATTTACATCCGTCCTATAGCAAATTTAAAAAAAATTACTGTTTTTTATATTTAGCAGCTTCTTCTGAGCCGCCAGTTGCAGTACCTTTACTGTAAGAGTGCGCTCCCATTCCAGCTAGTTCTCCATTCTGAACGATAAGATATGGATCTCTGATAGGAGTTCCATCAAAGAAGCATTCTAGTATTTCACGAACACCAGCGGCATACCTTGCTTGGGCCGAAAGTGAAGTACCAGAAGTATGAGGAGTCATTCCATGATTTGGCATTGATCTCCATACATGATCATTTGGTGCAGGCTGAGGAAACCAAACATCTCCAGCATATCCGCTCAATTGACCAGACTCTAAAGCACGCGCAATTGCATCTTTATCGCAAATTTTACCGCGAGCGGTATTCACAACATATGCGCCTCTTTTCATCTTTCCAATTAAATCATCATTGAACATGTGCTCTGTTTCAGGATGCAGCGGACAGTTAATGGTCACAACATCACAAACTTTTACCATAGACTCAACAGACTCATGGAAAGTTAAGTTAAGTTCTTTCTCAACTTCCTCTGGCAATCTGTGTCTATCAAAATAATGCATATGAACGTCAAAGTGCTTTAGTTTTCTTAGAGCATCTAGACCAATTCTACCAGCTGCAACGGTGCCAACATGCATTCCCTCAAGATCATAAGATCTGTGAACTGCATCAGCAATATTCCATCCGCCATCTTTAATAATTTTATATTGATTATGATAATCTCGAACTAGAGATAGAATCATCATTACAATATGTTCGGCAACTGATCTTGAATTACAGAATGTAACTTCAACAACATCAACCTTACGATCCATTGCAGCTTGTAAATCTACGTGGTCTGATCCAATGCCAGCTGTAATGGCCATTTTTAAATTAGGAGCTGACTCCATTTTTTCCCTTGTAAGGTAATATGGGAAAAATGGTTGTGAAATAACAATGTCAGAGTCAACTAATTCTTTATCTGCCTGACATCCATCTCCATCTTTGTCAGATGTAACAACTAGTGTGTGTCCAGCATCCTCTAAGAATTTTCTCAATCCTAATTCACCTGACACACAGCCTAAAAGTTCACCTGGATTAAAATCGATTGCTTTAGGGGTAGGCAATGTCATTCCATCAGGATACTTTTCTATTTTTGGTAAATCATCCCTAGCATAAGATGATGGCATTCCACTTTTTGGATCATCATATAAAATACATAATATCTTCATTTATCGTCTCCTATTTCTGTTTATTTGCGTTGTGATTTTTTTATGAATAAAATAATAACGTATAGAAACTATACATTAATTTAGTATATAGCAATCAGAATTAATCCATAAAGGATGGATCTAAGCGCTCCATTTTTCGCCTAACCGCAGGCCAAACAAGCGCTGCTGCCATTCCTCTTGAGCCTTCTCCTTGTTGACGAGTAGTTTCTATAGCATCATTTGAAGGGTCATTTAAATCTAGTTTTCCAGCCATAGCTCTTACTTGATATGTGCAGGCTTTTTCTAAAAAATAAATATTCGTGAATGCTTCAGCTACATTATTTCCCATTGCTAAAGTTCCGTGATTTCTTAGTATCATTAATTTATTGTCACCTAAATCCTGAACCAACCTTTCTTTTTCATCATCAAACAGTGCGACACCTTCGTAGTCATGGTATGCAATTTGACTTCTGACTAACATTCCCGTTTGAGATAAAGGCAATAATCCATCTTTCAAAGAAGCAATAGCTACACCATCATTTGAATGAAGATGAACTATACAGTGAGCATCTTCACGTGCTTCATGAATCGCACTATGGATTGTAAAGCCTGCTGGATTGATAAAATTATTAGTTTCACTTATTATTTTACCCTTAAGATCAACTTTGACTAGATTTGAAGCTGTAATTTCCTCAAATAAAAATCCATATGGATTTATCAAAAAGTGATCTTCTGTTCCTGGTACTTTTGCTGAGATATGAGTAAAAATTAAGTCATCCCATCCAAAATACGGAATAGTTCTATAAAAAGCTGCGAGATCAACTCTTGTTTCCCATTCTTCTTTTGATACTGTCGCTTTTACATCTACCATAATTATTTTATTTCTTTCTTAATTATTTCTATCCAACGACCATAGTCATCATTTGCTTTTTCATTTTTACTCGATGGCTCAAAAACACAATCAGTTTTCCATAATTCTCGAAGATCATCAATACTTTTATATGTTCCATGTTGTAATCCGGCTAGATAAGCTGCCCCCATGACAGTAGTTTCTTGAATCACTGGCCTTTCAACATTTATTTGCAATAGATCTGCAAGATATTGCATCATTAAATTATTCTGAGACATGCCTCCATCAACACGTATAACAGAATTTTGATCATCACTGGCTGTATCTTTTTGTAAACTCAAATATAAATCTTTTGATTGAAAGCAAACTGACTTTAATGCTGCTAATGCAAGGTCACTTTTTGATGTGTCTCTAGTTATTCCATGAATGGATCCCCGTATGTCCGATCTCCAATATGGGGCTCCTAGTCCGGTAAATGCAGGTAAAAAAACAATATCATTTTTGGCATCAGAGGCTAATGTTTCAATCTCTCCTGCTTTTTCAAAAAAAGAGAGTTCATCCCTCATCCACTGAACTATTGTTCCAGCATTAAATATACTTCCTTCTAAGGCATACATTTTTTGATCACTTGTTTTAAAAGCAGTTGTAGATAAAAGTTTATTTTGAGATCGATATACTTCACTCCCAGTATTCATTAACATAAAACAACCTGTTCCATAAGTTGATTTAATCATACCCTTATTAATGCATAATTGACCAAATGCTGCAGCCTGTTGATCTCCAGCAACACCAGTTATGGGAATCTCAGAGCCAAAAAAATTTTTACTAATTACTCCAAAATTATCCATTGAATTTTTTACTTCTGGAAGAATTTCTCGTGGAATATTAAATAGTCTCAATAATTCTTCATCCCAACAGTCATCAATTATATTATAAATCATTGTCCTCGATGCATTTGTTGCATCTGTAAGATGATATTGTTTATTGGTCAAATTCCAAATTAACCACGTATCGATAGTTCCAATGAGTAAATTATTATCCACCATCAAACGTTTTGCCCCATCAACATTTTCCAAAATCCATTTTATTTTTGAAGCAGAAAAATATGGATCAATTAATAAGCCAGTTTTTTTTTGTATTAAGTCTTCTACATTTTTCTCTCTGAGAGACTCGCAGATGTTCTCTGTTCTTCGGTCTTGCCAGACTATTGCATTATATATTGGATTACCTGATGTCTTATCCCATGCAACAATCGTTTCTCTTTGATTAGTGATCCCAGCAGTTGAGATATCTTCTGGACTTATCTTGCTCTCATTTATTATATATTTAATACAATCAATAATTGATGTGAGAATATCGCGAGGGTCGTGTTCAACCCATCCATTATTTGGAAAATACTGTTTAAATTCTATATTTTTTTGTGCAATAATATTGCCCTCTCCTGAGATCAACGCAGCTCTTGAGCTGGTTGTTCCCTGATCAATGGATAAAATATAGCCATTTTTAGTCATATTAATTGTATTTTAAAATTTATTGTTTCAAATCATTTCTATTTTAGGGTAAACAATATTTTTTTATAGATATTAAATCATGAAATTTACTAAACCACATTTTATTGCCTCAGTAAGCAGTGAAGCCCAAGAACAAAAAATGTTACTAATTTCAAAATATGGTGATTTTGATGTAAATGACTCTGATATTTTTATTGTTTTAGGCGGTGACGGTTTCATGCTTCATACCATTAAAGATTACATGGATAAAAAAATTCCATTCTTTGGTATAAATTATGGAAGTATTGGCTTTCTGATGAACGCAGTATATACGGATAATTTACTGACTCGATTGGAAAAAACCCAATCTGTACAAATATCTCCATTAATTATGACTGCGTATGATCAAGATGATAAATTTCATTCTGCTAAAGCAATTAATGAGGTATCACTATTAAGACAAACACATCAAGCCGCTAAACTAAAAGTTTCTATTGATGATCAAATGCGACTCGATGAATTAATCTGTGATGGAATACTTCTTGCCACACCCTCAGGTAGTACGGCATACAACCTTTCTGCTCATGGTCCAATCTTATCTATCGAATCAAACGATCTAGCTCTCACTCCAATTAGTGCTTTTCGACCAAGACGTTGGAAGGGTGCAATAATAAATAACAAATCAGTTGTAAAATTAGAAATTCTTGAAAATAGCAAGAGGCCTGTTAGTGCTACTGCTGACAATTTAGAAGTCAGAAATGTTAAATCAATTACTATACAACAAGATTTATCATCAAAAATAATTCTTCTTTATGACTCAGGTCATTCATTCGAAGAAAGAATCTTAAACGAACAATTTAAGCATTAAACTTGGAGAAGTATAAATTTCTCTCAAATAAAACTACTCAGTTGGACAGCCAGTCGCTCCAGATAAAATATTGTCGACAACACATACCTCGGTACTTACCAGTGAACCGCCAGTCGGCTCATCACTTGTACCAAAATTAATGATTGTTTCAATTGCAGGATCTGATGGAGCTGATGCCGAACTAGCTACACTTAAGCCCTTATCTGTGCATGTTGTCTCACTGACAGTTGATGGCCTTAAATCCATTCTTCTTGCTAAAAGCACATGATCATTAGAGCCATCTCCAGTAGTATCAACTTCTACCCCATCTTTAATACTGATTTGTGGAAGATAATCACAATTCATAGAACAACTTGGATCTTCTTTAGACCAGTCGATACCCCAAAGATTGCCACTTCCACCATATTCTAATCCAAATTTCTTTCCATCATAGGTACTTGAAGCATTTCGGTCATTCGACGTTGAATGTTCATATGTAATATTTAGTGGAGGTGAAAAAGAAATAACTGTTCCACTTTTTGAAGGCCACGCAAGTCGATCTCCATATATATTATTGGAAGTATTCCAAATATATCTTGTAGCAGAATCTAAATCTGACCAACTATTTATGCTGACATCATATTTTACCATAGTCATATCAAGCCATGTGGTGCTACTCCAATCAGAGTTATCGCATTTATCTGAGCCCTCGTCAGTCGCACAAATGACAGGATAAAAATCACCTGTGCATGCACTTGAGCTTGCATCCCAGGTTTGACAATGTTTGAGCGTCATGTCACTAACATCAAACATATAATACTGAGGTGTACCCCCACTTGGGTCAATAAATGAGTATTTATACGTTGAACCAGCTGACGCTTTAAAATCAGTAGCTCCAAAACCAGCTGTGCTTAATGCAGGAGTTGCGCCATCCATTGGCTTTGCACAACGATCTCCATAACATTTTAAATAAACATCAGATGTAAAGCCTGTCATACCTGGAGTAACTCTTTTTGACACGTATGCCTTGAACTCTTTTGCTGCAATATCACTTATATTGAACCAGCCCCCAATTGCTGTTGAATGGGCTCCAAAACAATAATCTTGTATATCCGAATTACCACACCATTCTAATGCAGCAGAAATATCATCACCAGCGCTAAATGAAGATCCATCATAATGAGTTCCTCCATCACCACCATTAGCACTTGGGAGTGCTTTTATAGCCGTTCCGTCCAAATAAATATATTCTTTTCCTGAAGGTGACCAAAAATACATTGTTGTAGTTGCAGCTGCTTGGTCAACAGATGGTATTGTACCAGTGTAACTAGTTTCTTCCCTTAGAGATCCCATAGAAGTATTAACAGTAAGGGTATCATCTTTTGAAATTCCGAGAGCAGTTTGAGCGGCATTAGCAGTTACGGTATCGCCTGTCTCAAGCTTTTTTACACTGCTGTTAGTAGAGCCATCTATATGCAGTCCCCAATAATCCCACCATCCACGATTTCCGACTGAAGCCCCACTTCCGGCAACGCTTGCTACACTAATAGGTATACCTCCACCCATTGATTTAATATCTCCGGTAGAAATATCATATAGATCATATTGGTGAACGTATTCACTTGGATTTGAAAGAGTATAACATGAAGCAGAACCGCCATCTTCATTTACTAAACCATGAGCTGCATCGAACGAAAGATTAAATGTTGTCGGGCTAGCACTTAAACGCATTACTGATGGACTTATTGCTGTTTCACCTATTTGACGCGAAGTTCCAGTTGCAGACTCGAGCTTATGATTACTTAATGTTAGATTAATACTATCCACAACAGAGGTTGGAGCAGATAAATTGTTTCCACTTGAGTCTTGAAGTGTCATTCCACTTCCAGTGATATTAGAATAAATTGATCCTCCAAATTCATCATACATAGATACAACTGTATTGCCGCTACCATCTTCAGATAGACTTAGTTCACCGTAATTTAGATTCGAAGCTTTACACGTTCCATCACCTGAGTCAGCCATACACCAAGAAAATGTAAATAATCCGTTGGGTTTTGTCGTTGTTGGTTCTGCATCCATCTGAACTCTTACTAAGAAGACTGTGCTTTCCCCTGCAAGACTATACCAACTTTTACAAATCTGAGGGGACGAATTGCTTGCGCGAGTACAGCTAAGAGTTATGTCCGCCATCTTAACTTTGGCTCCATCATCATCAGAGTCACCGGCTAATGTTTGACATGCGGCTTCATTAACTTGAGCTTTGTAATTAGAATTAGGGAATAAATCTGCTCTTACCTTCATCACACAAAGGAAGAAATCTATCATTTTTAAGTTATCAAGTGCGTTGTGTTCAAATCTTTTAATTTGATCTGCTTTATCTATTGCATACTGTCCACTTGGTTCAGTAATTGCATATGAGTTTGAATATGAAAAAACTGATATT
>CABYIR010000021.1 GCA_902518955.1 uncultured Pelagibacteraceae bacterium
AAATGGTACTATGATTAATAACAATGAGGGTATTGAAGTAGCTAATTCTGGCCAGTTACCTTTCCCGAATCCAAGCGACGCTCAACATTATATGTGGAATGCTAGAATGATGGCAGGAACTCAATCAAATATTATGAGGTTTGTAACAATTTCAAATGTCGATAGCTCTGGAAATATTACTGTTGGTGAGCAAGAAACAAATATTATTTTCCCTGCTCACGAAAAGAATGTTGGTAAATACGATGACGGATTGTTCGCATTATTCATGCAGAAAAATAACGCCCCTGCCAGGGTTAAGGGTGTAACTGTTCTTGTTCATGACTATATTGACTCTTATGAAAATCCTAGAAGAGCTTGGTCTTACAGCCCGGCCACTAGAAGAGTAAGAAGAGCGCCTGACATTACTTATGATACACTCGTAAATGCATCTCCACTTATTGTTGTGGATCAGTATGGTACATTTAATGGAGCTCAAGATAAATATAATTGGGAATTTAAGGGTACCAAAAAGATGGTTGTAGTTGGAGTTAGTAATGAGCTTGGGCTTAGTCCTCTAGAAGATTCCCATGGTGTAGGCCATTTGAATCCTGACTATTTAAATTATGAAGAAAAAGAAGTTGCAATTATTCATGCTACTTTAAAAGATGGCCAAAGACATCTTTATGCTTCTCGTACATTCTACATAACTACTGACGCTTATTATATTGTTTCTCAAGATATATATGATGGTCAAGGTAACTTGATGAGAAATGCAATTAATACATTGTCCACAAATATTGATGGACTTGGTGGCGATTGCTCTGTAAATGGTGAGTTTACTTTTGATTTTGCAACAAGACAATATGCTGGTAATAACATGCTAGGTAATGCAATTAACTCAGTTCCAGCTCTATATAATGGACCCTCAAAGGATGTAAGTTTTTACACTCCTGATGGCTTGCGTAGATACGCTCGATAAGTAATTAATCTCTTAAAAAAACCCAGCGTAGATTTGTTCTAAGCTGGGTTTTTTGTTTATCTATTTGAAGAAACAGTTTATGTTGCATAAATTTTTATATCCTATGTATGTTTTCTTTATATTAATTTCTTTCTTTTTTACCTTCAGTGGGTCAACTATATCTGCAAGTGACTTCAATTATGATACGGGATTAGCGCTAAAGTCAAATTTAGCGGATAAAGCCACCATTACTTCTATGCATTCTTATAATGATAGAATTGTTGCAGTTGGTGTTCATGGTATCATATTAACTTCGATGGATATGGGCTTGACCTGGATACAAGCTGATGAAGTTCCATTTATCAATACATTAACTGACGTTCAGTGTGTTTCTGAATCACAATGTTGGGCTGTTGGCCATGATCTTACTATTCTACATTCTGTTGATGGAGGTAAAAATTGGACCGTCCAGTATAATGATATTGATTTTGACGCACCTTTTTTGTCTATTCATATGGTTGATTATTTAAATGGTATTGTTGTTGGTGCTTTTGGGAAATCCATGATAACAAATGATGGTGGTGAAAATTGGACTTTTACAATTGTAACAGACGATCCATACGAACCTCATTTAAATTCAGTTTACTCTTCATATAGAATGAAAAAAGAAAATGGAACAAAATTAATGTTTGTTGCTGGAGAGATTGGGCAGGTTCATATCTCTAGTGATCAGGGAAAAAGTTGGAATATGGTAGACACCGAGTACTTTGGATCATTATGGGGTGGAATTTCTGTGGATGACACAAGAAAATTACTACTCGGAATGGCTGGGAAAATTTTATATTTAAAGTTTAGTAATGAAGGGATTAGTGAGTTTTCTCTTGATACGTTGTTTGCAGGAATTAAAAATAGTTTAACTGATATTAAAAGACTTAATAATGGAAACTATATAGTTAGTGGTAATGGTGGAGTCGTTACAATTCTTGATCTTGAAAATGAAACGACTGAAACATGTATAAGAGGTGATAGACTAAGCAACACATCAGTGATTGAAATCTCTAATGATAAATACTTATTATCTGGTGAAAAAGGATTTAGGACTCATAGTATGAGGGAATGTCAGAGAAATTTTGAAGATAAAAAAAGTATCTCAAAAGATATGTGGATGAAAAGTAAATTCCAATACGAGGAATGGGTCCCATATGACTGGCAATAATCGTGTTGAAGGAAAAGTTGCTTTAGTTACAGGTGCAGCTTCGGGTCTTGGTCTCGCTTCAGCTATTAAATTACTTGATGAAGGAGCTAAAGTTTTTTTTTCAGATATAAATGAGCAGAGCCTAGAAAAGCTAAATCAAGTATTAGGTCAATATGACTCCGGTAATTATGCCCTTGGCCATCATGACGTATCTTCAGAGGCGTCTTGGAATGAAGTTCTTAAAAGTGTTAAATCTAAATTTGGAAAGCTTAATATTTTATTGAATAGTGCGGGTATTGCATTAGGTGGAGATGTTGTTTCGACTGGACTTGATGTTTGGAAAAAAGTCCATGATGTCAATTTAGATAGTGTTTTTTTAGGATGTAAATTAGCAATTCCTATGATGGCCGAACATGGAGCTGGATCAATTATTAGTATTTCTTCAATTTCTGGAATAGTAGCTGGTTGGAATACCGCTGCTTACAATTCATCTAAAGCTGGTGTTCGGCATCTTAGCAAATCTGTTGCATTATATTGTGCAAAAAAAAGGGTATAATATTCGATCTAATACAATTCACCCAGCATTTATAGATACACCGATATTAGATCCGCATAAGCAAGCTTTTGGTGAAAAAGAAGCTATTGCAAAGCTCTCACGACAAATACCAATGAATAAAATTGGTGATACTGATGATGTAGCCTATGCAGTTCTATACTTGGCATCTGATGAATCAAAATTTATCACCGGCACAGAAATAGTTCTGGACGGTGGTCTGAGCGCTATGTAGCCGATGTCAAAAAAGGCATTAATCATTGTTCATCAACGCAGGTCAAGTACTGGAGATGTTGGTCTAAAATTAAAGCAGAGAGGGTATAAACTCGATGTCCGAAGACCTTCTCTTGGTGAAGGCCTTCCTGATAACATGAATGAGCATGATCTTGCTGTCATCTATGGCGGACCAATGAGTGCTAATGATAATATGGATTTTATAAAAAAAGAGATAAACTGGATTGACGTTGCTTTGAATTCAAACAAGCCATTTCTTGGTATTTGTCTAGGAGGTCAAATGCTAGCAAAAAACTTAGGACAAGAAGTAAAGCATTGTTCTGATAAAAGTTGCGAGATTGGCTTTTTTGATATTACGCCTGTCAATGATGGTTTCAAAATTTTTCAAAAACAGAAAATCTTTTTTCAGTGGCATTCAGAAGGTTTTGATGTACCCCGCGATGCAACATTGTTAGCTAAAGGATCAAAGTTTCCAAATCAAGCATTTCGCTACAAGAACGCTTTTGGAATACAATTTCATCCTGAAGTTAATCTAAGGATGCATTTAGCTTGGCTTTACTTTGCTGGATATAGATTAAGGGAACCTGGAGCTCAGACCAGGAAACAGCAACTGACTCTAAGATTAAAATATGGTAAAAATATAAATCTATGGTTAGACAATTTTTTGGATAATCATTTACTTAATAATATTAAATGAAATATAAATGGAACCAATTGCAATCTTAATTTACAGAGTCATTGATATCTATTTCTATATTGTCATTGCAAATGTAATCATCAGTTGGCTCGTAGCATTTAATATAATTAACACATACAACCAATTTGTTGCGATGATCCTTTATGCAACAAGACGCTTAACTGATCCTTTATTGAATCCAATAAGAAGATTTCTTCCTAATCTTGGGGGAGTCGATGTATCTCCCATTGTTTTAATACTGCTACTACTTTTCATTCAGGATTCACTGAGAGTTTATTTTTTTAATTTTTAACTAAGGAATTATATGACAGCAAACATTATTGATGGGAAGCAAATTGCTGCTGATCTAAGAGCAAGTACAAAGGAATTAGTAACAGAATTTATTAATAAGTATAATAACCCACCTACTTTGGCTGTAGTTCTTGTTGGAGAAGATCCAGCTAGTCAAGTTTATGTTAAAACAAAAACTAAAATGGCAAAAGAGATCGGAATGAATGTTGAGGATCATTTTTTTGAAAAAACTGTTGTAGAAAAAGATCTTCTCGACTTAATTCATAATTTAAATTCAAATAAAGATGTTAATGGAATTTTAGTTCAACTTCCTCTACCTGATCATATTGACTCAAGAGTTATTATTGATGCAATTGATCCAGCAAAAGATGTAGATGGTTTTCATGCAATCAATGTGGGTCGAAATTCAATTGGTGGTGATTTGTTAAAAAAAACATTCACACCGTGCACACCTTTAGGATGTTATTTAATGTTGAAGCAGCATATTTCTGATTTAAAAGGTATGCACGCTGTAATAATTGGGAGATCGAATATTGTTGGTAAACCTATGGCACAATTATTATTGGAAGAGTCTTGTACAGTGAGTATTGTACATTCAAAAACTAAAAATATTGAAGAGATGACGAAACAAGGTGATATTGTTGTGGCTGCTGTCGGACGCCCATTAATGGTCAAAAAAGACTGGATTAAGCCTGGAGCAGTGGTAATTGATGTGGGTATAAATCGAATAGATGACCCAGAAACAGGTAAAACGAAGTTAGTAGGCGACGTTGACTATGATGGTGTAGCAGAAGTTGCTTCAGCAATTACACCAGTTCCTGGTGGGGTTGGACCGATGACTATTGCCTGTTTATTGAAAAATACAGTTGATGCGGCGTTAAGACAACAAGGATGAGAATAATATATTACAAACTATCCTGACTAATCTCCTTCTAATCAAGCATACACTCATAGAGAACTCGCATAAGCATTCTTATGCCATCATCATTTTTTAATGTATTGAAATCAGGTGTTCCTGCCACCCGAAATTCTCGCAAATCTGATAACAATTCTGGGTGAAATTGAAAGCTAAAAGATCTACGTATTTTTTGTGTTTCATAATCTTTATAATTGATACAAGTTCCAGCTACCTCAGTTAACTTTTTTCCATTTGCAGACGTAGAGCATAAAATTTCAATTGATGATGGCATTTGAAGGACCCACGCTAATGGTGAAACTGATAATTCCGTATTACACGATGCTAAAATTTCATATAAACTTGCATATGCCCAATTTGCGAAAAGAACAGCTTCTTCATTTACTTCATCTGAATGAAACATGAGTATATTCAGATTCTTCTCATAAGAAACTGAATGTTCAACTATGCCATCGTATTCATTTGCAATCTGATTATGCTTGATAAGAAGTTTTTGAAAGTCGTCTGAAGGATGTTTACCATCATGATTATAGTGACTTAATTCACATTCTCCTAGCTCAACAGTTTCATTTGCAGCAACTGCAAAGTTAGGATCATCCCAGCCATTAGCTACTTCTTTATTTTCTTTTATAATTTTTAACTTTTTGCCAACTGATTGAATTTCATTACATACTGATATTAAAGCTTGATACTTATAGTCTTCAGGATTTATTATTGATGAAAGGTTTTCTTTTATATTTTGAACAGCCTTCTTAATAAGATTCACATGAGCCTGTGCAACCAACTGATGGCCCATACATATAAAGATTACAGGGGCACTTTTATGATTTCTTGATAATAGAAGTTGTTCAGTTAGTTCTATCAATTGTACTAATGAAATATTAGAATTTTCAAAAGATTTTGCATCCCTTACAGAAGGGTGACCACCCTCAACTACAATTGCCATTGAGGATCTTAAAATATTCATCATCAAATCATTATCTAAAACTCCTGATTTCCAAATTGGGAATAATAACGAATCACAGTCGCTAATGATCCTAGATATATAGGCCATGTTTGATGAAGCACGCACTTCTTCGCCAAGACCATTTTCATCTTTATATAAATTATGACCTACATGATCAGCAGGCTCAATAATACTAATTGTATTATTTAAAGATTGTGGATTTTTCATAAACCACATCATGTCTTTATCACTTTCTATTATTTTCTCAAAAGGCTTCTGGCCCCATGTACCCTCTAATGATTGAATAATTTTATTTCCTAGCAAACTTTCAGAGTTACGATCATGAAGGAAGTGTCCTATTAGAGTTTGAACAGATTGAGTTGACAACTCATTTTCATTAAACCAGGAAGAATTTTTTCTCCAAACTTTATCATCTTTCATATTGGTTAACATAGTCGCCGATGTTTGAATAAAAAAAGAATATATTTAATATCATTAAAAATTATCATTAAAAATTATTCATTTAATTAAAAATATGTAATCTATAATTTTTTCATGAAACTTCTTTTAAAAAGTAGCTTATTTTTTCTTCTTATTTTATATTTTGTTCCAAGTATCTCTTATGCTGAGACATATGAATGTCAAGCATCGGATCCTGAAGGTTCTTATTTAGATTATTTAAATGAATTTGCAGAGGAAATTTCAGATTTAACAGATGGTGAAGTTGAATTTGAATTTGTAGAAGCTGGAGCACTTGTTAAAACGAATCAAATATTAGAGGCGGTTCATTCAAATGAAATTGCCTGCGGCGTTTCTTATACACATTATTGGGATAAGTACCACCCAGCTGCAATGCTTTTCGGTTCTCCCATGGCTGGTGCGGGCCTAGGTATTGATAATATTTCTTACTATTCATGGTATCTAAATGGGGGTGGAAAAAAACTTTATAAGAGACTATGGAGAGAAATGGAGAAGGATATCGTTGGGTTTCATATTGCTCCTTTTGGTCCAGAGGCGTTAGGATGGTTTACCAATCCAATTTACTCAATGGATGATTTTAGGAATAATGTAAGTGCATATAGAGCTCCTCCAGGGCTTCCGGGAAAAACCTATAAAGATGTTGGTGTTAATGCAATGTCACTTGGTGCCAAAGATTTATTGCCAGCACTTGAACAAGGTATTATTGATGCCGCAGAATGGTGTTGTCCAGCACCCGATAGACAATACGGTATTAGTGAAGTGCTAAAAAATTACTATCTTCAGGGTTTGCATCAAGTAGTAGTGAATGGAGATTTTTACATAAATAAAGATGTATATAAAGATTTTTCTAAGCAACAAAAACAAGCCATTGAAACTGCTGCCAATGCATCACTCATGAAGTTTGTTGCTAGGAGAATTATGAATAATGGTAAGGCATTAAAAATTTTAACAGAAGATGAGGGTGTTATTTTGCATGATACACCAGATGACTACTTTACTGAATTTTCAGCAGCAGCATATAAAAATATTCAAGAACTAAAAGAAACAGATAGCTTTTTCGCAGAAGTTTTTAATTCTATGGAAAAATTTGCAGAAGTAGCTGTTCCATATTGGAGCAATGCTCAATTATCCAATGCGAAACTCGGAAAAGCTTATGCAGACTCACTTAAATAAACTTTTATTTATTTATTTTTTATTAGCTTCTTCTCTTGCTTATTCTAAAGGAACAATCTCTGGTGACAGTGACTTACTTTTTACTGAGTCGCTAATTGAGAATGAAAGAATTATTACCTTTGATGAGTACTCATCTGATCCTAGATTCTATCAATTACTCTCTGCAGAAAACTGCGATGTACTTTATAATGAAATTGATTTTAGTCGATTCAGTACCCAAAATTTGAATGTTCAATATGATAATATAATCAAATCGATAATTCTTAGGCCTAAAGAGTTTAAATATAATATCAATTTTTTAGAGCAGTCATTTAAATTTCAAACTAAGGAGATGAATACAGCTTTATTTCAGTTTCAGTCATTTGATATGAATATCCTGAAGGAAATGAATGAGGTAAAAAAAAATATTGAAAAAAAAAATTTAACAGGAAGTGAAAGTGCAATTATTTGTGAATATAATTTATTAGAAAATATTGAAATAGATAAGTTTCCAGATCTTTCAATTAACTTCGAAAATGCTCAGATTATCGATATAGATAGTATAAGTTCCAAAATAAATGTGTATTTTGATGGAACAGTAGAATATTTTTTTAAAAATTATACGTATCAATTTGATAAATCAAACTTTGATTTATCAAGATTCCCGTTTGATTCGCATAATATACAAACAGTCATTAAACTGAATATGGATGACTCCGCGAAGATTTCCCCATCTAGCTACTTTATAAAAAAGTTTAAATCTTTAGATAGTAATAATTTTGAATTTATTAATACTCCTGAATTTTCTATTGATAATGTGAATATTAATTTTGGTTCAGTGGGCGGATCACAAGGTATTGAAATGGATTTCAATGCTTCAAGGGTCAGTTATTCTTTCATTTTTAAATTTTTATTACCCTTATTTATTATAATAATTATATCTTTTTTATTATACGGTTTTAAGAAAGATATAGCTGTAGCAAACTCAATTACTCTTTTATTATCAATGACTGTTTTTAGTCTTGTAGTAAATGACTCTTTACCCGTAACGCCTTATATAACTTTTTATGATGCATTATATTTTATAAGTTTTATTTCAATTGGTATTTTTATCTTCGTTAAAATATATATATTCACTCTTTTTCAACTTAATCATCTAAGGTTACGAATCGCATTTTCACATGTTTGTATTTATTTGATTGCAACTTTATTATGCTCAATACTTTATTTTAATTAGTTATTTTTTACCTCTTAGTCTAAGAGCATTTAGCTTGATAAATCCTTCAGCATCCTTTTGGCTATAGACATTGTCTGACTCAAATGTAGCAAGATCTGAGTTATATAAGCTCTTATCTGATTGCCTTCCGGTTATGATTACATTTCCCTTATATAGCTTAAGATTAACCCTTCCTTGAACGTTAATTTGACTCTGATCAATCATTGATTGAAGCATATCTCTTTCAGGAGAGAACCAATATCCATTATAAACAAGCTCTGCATATTTTGGGCTGATGCTATCTTTCATGTGAGCAGCTTCTTTATCAAGCGTGAGACTCTCAATCGCTCGATGGGCGTGATATAATATTGTACCACCTGGAGTTTCATAAACTCCTCTCGATTTCATTCCAATATATCTATTTTCAACTAAATCAATTCTTCCAACACCATGTTTTCCACCTAATTCATTTAGTTTTTTTAAAATTTCAAATGGACTCATTGAAACATTATTTACTGAACATGCGTCTCCAGATTTGAATTCAATTGATACTTCTTCAGGCGTATCAGGAGCATCATATGGAGATACTGATCTTGAATACACATACTCAGGCGCCTCTTGACTTGGATCTTCTAAAACTTTTCCTTCTGCTGAAGAATGTAATATATTTTCATCAATACTGAACGGCTGCTCCCCTCTTTTATCTTTTTGTATTTCGATTCCATTTTGATCAGCATACTGAACAAGAGACTCTCTTGAATTCATATCCCATTCTCGCCATGGACTGATAATATGAATATCAGGGTTATGAAAATAATAACCTAATTCAAATCGGATCTGATCGTTTCCTTTTCCCGTTGCACCATGAGATACAGCGTCAGCATTAATTTGATTTGCGATTTCAATTTGTTTCTTTGCAATCAGTGGACGTGCGATTGATGTGCCTAGTAAATAATATCCTTCATACAATGGATTTGCTCTAAACATTGGGAAGACATAATCTTTTACAAACTCTTCTCTTAAATCTTCAACAAATATTTCAGTTGTCTCTTGTTGAGCAGCTTTCTTTTTCACCGCTTCAAAATCCTCATCTTGACCAAGATCAGCAGTAAATGTGGCAACTTCACATTGATATGTTTCTTTTAACCATTTTAAAATAACAGAGGTATCAAGACCTCCTGAATATGCTAAAACGACTTTATTTACTTTTTGACTCATCTTGATTTTAACTCGCTTCTCTTAGTTTTTACGCTGTCAGACTTCAATTGCCCACAAGCTGCCATGATATCTTGACCACGTGTTTTTCTAATGGGGCTTGAATAACCTGCATTGTTAAGGATGTCACTAAATTTCTTTATTTGTGAACGATCTGAGCATTCATATGGAGAATTAGGCCATGGATTAAAAGGGATTAAGTTAACTTTTGCAGGAATTCCGTGTATTAGCTTAATTAATTGACGTGCATCTGAGATCTTATCATTTACACCTTTCAGCATCACATATTCGAATGTAATTCGCTTTGAATTTCTTGTTCTTGGGTAATCTTGGCAGGCTTGGATAAGTTCTTTCAATGGGTACTTTTTGTTAATTGGAACAATTTCATCTCGAATTTTATCATTTGGAGCATGTAATGAAATGGCAAGACGTGTATCGACATCCTTTCCCCATTCTAAAATTTTTGGCACAATCCCTGATGTACTTAAAGTAATTCTTTTGGTTGATAGTTGAATTCCTTCTTTATCTCCAATAATTTCAACAGCAGTCTTAGCATTTTCATAATTATAAAGTGGTTCACCCATACCCATGAAGACAATATTTGAAATCTTTCTATATTTATTAGTTGGCCAATCTCCCAATTGATCACGCGCTAGTAAAAGTTGAGAGATAACTTCTTCACTTGTAAGATTTCTAACTAACCTTTGAGTTCCCGTAAAACAAAACTTACAATTTAATGTACAACCTACTTGAGATGAAACACACAGTGTTCCTCTACTTATTTCTGGTATAAAAACCATCTCAATAAGATTATTATCACTTAATTTTAAAAGCCACTTATGTGTTCCATCTTTTGAAACTTGATGATTTGAAATCAAAGGTCGATCAATAGAATAATACTTTGATAATTTATTTTGAAACTCACTTGAAAATGTTGTCATTTCAGAAAAATTACTTATGCCTTGAAAATAAATCCAATGCCAAAGTTGTTTAACTCTATATTTTTCTTTCTCAGTAATAATATTTTTATTGACGAGCTCTTCAATAAGCTCTTCACGATTGAAACCAATCAAATTGATTTTATCGCTCTGCATTTTAAATTGTTATGAGCAGGCTTTATCGATAGCTGATAAAGAATTTGTAAATCCAATCAGAGAATATGTATCTGTAATTTTCGTACCACGACTAGAAATACTTTGCACTTTAACACGTGAACCATTTTTCATGTCTTTAATAAGTTGACTTGAGTTTTGTTCATCTGCCAACCAAGCTCTATCTTCAATAGTAAAAAATTTATACGTATTTGCTTTGATAGTCACTTCAACCATACTTTTTGCTTTAAAGGTGTAGCCTGCTTCTATACTTGGCTCATGCTTAATACCATCAGAGATAAAATTTGATAACATAAGAGCATGATCACCTCTGTTAAGACCAGTTGGTGATGTTTGAATAGGTTTTGAAATCATAAAGCAAATTTTAGAGTCACCTTCTCCATATTGCTTTGCTTGCCAAGCTTTACCTGATCCAAATGTTCCAAGGTGAATAGCTTCTAAAACCGCATGCGCATTAAACGAAGATAGTAGAAAAAAAAGTATAATTAGTTTAATATTTATTTTTTTCATAAACATAATTTATATCGGGAATTAACATAATGAAAGCAATAGTTTGTAAAGAATTTGGACCACCCAGCTCGTTAGTCTATGAAGATGTTGAAACTGGAGAACCTTCAAAAAACCAAGTTTTAGTGGATATTCACGCTGCTGGAGTTAATTTTCCTGATACATTAATTATTAAAAATGAATATCAATTTAAACCACCACTTCCATTCACACCTGGGGGAGAGTTGGCTGGTGTTGTGAGTGCAGTAGGTGAAGGAGTCACTGAATTTAAAATTGGAGATGAAGTCATTGGAATGCCAGGAAATGGTGGATTTGCTGAACAGATTTTAATTAGTAAGAATCAATTATTTAAAAAACCTACTAATATGGATTTTTCAACAGCAGCATGTTTTACGCTCACGTACGGAACATCTCATTATGCTCTTAAAGATAAAGCTCAATTAAAAGAGGGTGAAACTGTTTTGATTATGGGGGCCTCTGGTGGCGTTGGAATATCAGCGATTGAAATTGCAAAAGCAATGGGTGCAAAAGTTGTGGCCGCAGCATCGAGTGATGATAAACTTGAAGTATGTAAACAATATGGTGCTGATGAAGTAATAAATTATGGAGGATATGATTTAAAAGATCGCGATCAAATTAAATTATTTAGAAATGATATTGGAAAAACAACTGATGGTAATGGGCCAGATGTTATTTATGATCCTGTTGGTGGTGACTTTACTGAGCCGGCCCTTCGAAGTATTGCATGGGCAGGTCGCTTCTTAGTCATTGGTTTTGCCGCAGGAAATATTCCTAAAATTCCTCTAAATCTTTATCTTGTTAAAGGATGTTCTGCAGTCGGAGTATTTTGGGGTGCTTTTACTATGAGAGAACCACAAAACCATCTAGCAAATATGCAACAGTTAGCGCAGTGGCATGAAGAAGGAAAGATAAAAGCCCCTGTTACACAAACATTTTCATTAGAAAATGCAGCTGATGCATTAGATACAATTCTTGCTCGTAAGGCGACAGGAAAAATAGCACTGACGACTTCTTTTTATAATAAGTAAGACTTATTTTTTAAATTGGAGCTCCATTTTTTTGGCAAGGTCGATGTCGAGTGTGGACACCCCGCCAGCATCATGCGTGGTAAGAATGACATCAACTTTGTTATAAACATTGAACCATTCAGGATGGTGGTTTTTTTTCTCAGCATAAAATGCTATCGATGTCATCCATTCAAAAGCAGATGTAAAATCATCAAAAACATATTGCTTTGTAATTGCATTTCTGTTTTTAACATTTTTCCAGCCTTTTAATTTTTTTAAAGCTGTAGCTTTATCTTTAATAGATAATTTTTTCATTATGGAGCTGGATGAGGAAACTCCTCATGAACCTTCTTAATCTCATTTAATATTTCTTTTGTAATATCTACATCTACACTACTTATACAAGCTTTAAGTTGATCCATGGTTGTAGCACCAATTATTGTTGAAGTCATAAATTGTTGAATATCACAAAAACGAATTGCAAATTGAGCAGGATCGATATTAAACTGTCTTGCGATTTCAACATATTTCTCAGTTGCTTGATTAACACTTGGTCTTTTATATCGATACATCAAAGGTCCATCACCAAACAAAGCCAAACGGGATCCTTGTGGCATTTGACCATTCAAATATTTTCCAGTTAATATTCCTTGTCCAAGAGGAGAGTATGATAAAAGACTGACCTGCTCATGGTTGGTAACTTCAGAAAGACCAACTTCGTAGGCTCTATTTATTAAGTTATAAGCATTCTGAATTGAAACAACTCTTGGAAGAGATTTAGTTTTTGAGTACTCAAGATATTTCATGGTACCCCAAGGAGTTTCATTTGATAGTCCTATATGTCTAACTTTGCCTTTTTGTACCAACTCACCAAGAGCACTTAAAGTTTCTTCAATATCAATAGTATCTTCTGGAATTGGGGCATACCGGTATTCTAATCTTCCACTAAATGCACCGAAAGGCCGTTCTGGCCAGTGGACCTGATATAGATCTATATAATCTGTTTGCAGTCTTTTTAAGCTCTGATCAACTGCGTAATGTATGTGTTCACGAGATAATCTTGTCATCTCATTATCTTCTCTCATATACGAGAGCCCAGAACGCCCAGCAACTTTAGTAGCTAAGATAATTTTATCTCTATTTTTTCGAGCCTGAAACCAATTTCCAATGTATTTTTCAGTTAATCCTTGGGTTTTTTCTTTCGTTGGGACAGCATACATTTCTGCAGTATCAATAAAATTTACGCCTTGCTCTAGGGCATAATCTAATTGATCATGGGCATCAGCCTCTGTATTCTGCTCACCCCATGTCATTGTCCCTAGACATATTGTACTAACATCAATATCAGTTCTTCCTAGTTTTCTATATTCCATTATTTTTTCTTTTTCTCAGTCATAATATTTTGAACTGATGTTCCCATATCAATAATTGTTTTTTCAAATGGAATAGGCTCCCATCCAAAAACCTCTATTGTTTGAGAATTATCCATTAAGATTTTTTGATGTAAAAAAGTCTTCATGGTTTTCATTTCAGAACTAAACAATGCCAAAAATTTTATAATAAAATCTGGCATAATTTTCTTTGTCACATTAGGAAACCCATTACCGTTTAATGTTTTGGCTATTTCAACAAGATGAACAGACTCATTAGATGTACACGCAAAACGCTTGCCATTTGAATTTTCATTTTTTATTGCCTCAACATGTAACTTTGCAATATCTCTAACATCTACATAATTCATGTACACATTTGGTACAGCAGGAATTGCTCTATTAAGAAACCTTTTAATTGTATCAGTAGAAGTACCCCCTATATCATCACTTAGTGATGGCCCTAAGACAAATGATGGGTTGATAACTGTGAGCTCAAGATTTTTTTCATCCTGATTATTAATGAAATCCCAAGCTGCCTTTTCTGCAATAGTTTTACTTTTTACATATGGAGTAACACCTGGTCCATCTATATTAGTCCAGTCATTATGGTTGAAACGTTTATTTGGATCATTATGGCCGTATTGAATAGCTGCAACGGATGAAGTAAGAACAACTTTTTTAATGCCTGCTTTTTTTGCTGCATTCAAAGCTCTCAATGTACCTTCTCTCGCAGGCGTAATTACTTCATCCTCGTTTTTAGGTTCTTTGAATGGAAATGGGGATGCTACATGCAATACATAAGTGCAACCATCCATCGCATCTTCCCAACCTTCATCACTAGTTAAATCTAACTTACAAAATTCCAGATTATTTTTGGCTTCTACTTCGCTCGAGATTGCATTTCTTACCTGGGACTCCCTATCAGGTGTTCTAAGAGACCCTCTGACAGAGTATCCATTTTTAAGCAGTTCGGAGATGCAGTGCAGCGCAATGTAACCGGATGCTCCTGTGACTAAAACTTTATCCATAATTCTCCCTAATTAATTGAAATTAAATGTTTTTTTATTAAAAATTTTCTTTTATGTCCTATATTGTTATCTTTTCTTATCTTGTATTATCTACAAATATACATATGTATTAAAGTATAAAATTAATAAATATAAAGGAAAATTATCTATGGATTATCAACAAAGAGCAACTCAAGCCACACCCGCTATTGATGAAGGTTTGAGAAACTACATGCTTCAAGTTTATAACTATATGGCATCAGGTTTAGCTTTAACAGGATTAATTGCTTATATGCTTTTTCAAGCTACTGCAGTTATCGGACCAAATGGTGAAATTGTTGGCCTAACTTCTCTCGGTGTTTCGCTTTACACTGGCCCAATGATGTGGGTTGTTGCATTGGCACCTCTTGGGGTAGTTATGTACATGAGTTTTGGTATAAGAGGAATGTCAGCATCTAGAGCGCAAACTTTATTTTGGGCATTCTCTTTTTTGATGGGATTATCTCTATCCACAATCTTTTTACAATATACTGGAGCAAGTATTGCGAGAGTATTTTTTATTACCTCAATTAC
>CABYIR010000022.1 GCA_902518955.1 uncultured Pelagibacteraceae bacterium
AGAACTATTATCAAAATCAGGGTATGATGTCAGTGCACTTTCACTCTACAACTCTTTTAATAATTGGGGATGGCTAGAAGATGTTAAAGATAAAAATAAAATAAAAATTTTGACCGGCGATATAAGAGACCCAAATTTTTGTCGAAAAATTGTAAAAAATAAAGATATTATTTTTAATTTAGCGGCACTGATAGCGATACCCTACTCATATGAATCTCCTCAAAGTTATATTGATACTAACATAAGTGGTACCATGAATTTATGTGAGGCAGCTAGGGACAGTAATTGTAGACATTTTATACAAACTTCTACTAGTGAAGTATATGGTACTGCAAAATATGTTCCTATCGATGAAGATCACCCACTGCAGCCCCAGTCTCCATACAGTGCAAGTAAAATTGGTTCAGACTCGATTGCATTAAGTTTTTATTCTAGTTTTAACTTACCAGTAACAGTTATTAGGCCATTTAATGCTTATGGACCAAGACAATCATCAAGAGCGATTATTCCAAGTATCATTACCCAGATAGCTTCAGGAAAAAAAACTTTGTCGCTTGGAGATACAACTCCCACTAGAGATTTCACATTAGTTACTGATTTATGTAAATGTATTTTAAAAATTGCTAAAAACAAAAAAACAATAGGTAAAACTATTAACATAGGAACTGGAAATGAGATTTCTGTTAAAAATCTTGTTATTGAAATAAAAGAAATAATGAATAGTGATATAAATATTATTTCCTCAAGAGACAGATTCAGGCCAAAAAGGTCGGAAGTTTTTAGATTATGCTGCGATAATACATTACTTAAAAATTTGATAAATTATTCTCCCGAAACTTCTTTTCGAGACGGCTTGGTTGAAACAATTAATTGGTTCAATAATCCATCAAATTTATCTAAATATAAAACAGATATATATAATATTTAAGGGACAGGAGATTAACTAGTGACTAAAAACTATATCCCTCTACATGAGCCTAAATTTAACGGAAATGAAGTTAAATACTTAAAAGAATGTATTCGTTCTTCCTGGGTTTCAACAAATGGTTTATTTATCAAAAAATTTGAGAAGCATATTGAGAAATATACTAAATCAAAATATGCGATCTTTTGTATAAATGGAACTCATGCACTACAAATTAGCTTATTAGTTGCAGGTGTAAAATCAGGGGATGAGGTTATTGTTCCTACGATTACTTTTATTGCTCCTATAAATGCTATTTCTTATAATCATGCAAAACCAATATTTATGGATTGTGATGAATATTATAATATTGATGAAGAAAAGACTATAGAGTTTATTAATAAAGAAACAATTTACAAAAATGGTTTTACGATTAACAAGAAAACGAAAAAAATAATTCGAGCCATAATAGTTGTTCATACATTTGGAAATGCAGTAAATCTCAATCAACTTGTTCCTTTATGCAAGAAGAGAAATATAAAAATAATTGAAGATGCTTCCGAGGCTCTTGGAACGCATTATATAAAGAATGAGAAGTATGCAGGTACAGTTGGTGATTTTGGAGTTATATCATTTAATGGAAACAAAATAATTACCTCAGGTGCAGGCGGTATGATTCTTGTCAAAAATAAGAAAAATTACGATAGAATAAAATATCTAATTTATCAGGCAAAAAATGATGCACTAAATTTTATTCATAATGAAATAGGATATAATTTTGCTCAGACAAATCTAAATGCTGCCTTGGGTTTAGCTCAGCTTGAAAATATTGAAAAGATTATTTCTGCAAAAGAAAAAATACACGATACCTATAAGAAAAATCTTAATTTAACATCCAATTTGAAATTAGTTGATGTTCCTGAATATAGTAAAAATAATTACTGGTTAAATATCTTAAAAGTAAATAGAAAATATAAGAAAAAATTGCTACATTTCTTGAATAAAGAAAGAATTCTTGCTCGGCCTGTATGGCAACTAAATCATTTACAAGTAAAATATAAGAATTGTCAAACATACAATATTCAGAAAGCGGTGTATCTTCATAAATCCTCTATATGTTTACCTAGTAGTTACCATCTTAGAAAAGAAGATTTGTTTAGAGTGATTAAAACGCTGACTAACTTTAAATTTTAGATATTAAATAACAAAATACAAAAATGATTAATAAATTTTTTATTTTAATAGCATCTAATGAGTTATTTTAGAGTTATTCCAAGATTAGATATTAAGGGTTCAAGCTTGGTAAAAGGAATTCACCTTGAGGGACTTAGAGTCTTAGGGAGTCCTGAATTATTTGCAGAACAATATTATCTAGAAGGTGCGGATGAACTTATTTATCAAGATGTAGTAGCAAGTCTTTACGGAATAAATAGTTTAGAAAAAATCATTACAAAAACTGCAAAAAATATCTTTATTCCACTCACTGTTGGTGGTGGAATTAGAAATGAAGATGATATTAATCGTGTCTTACGAGCAGGGGCAGATAAAGTAGCAATTAATACTGCTTTTATTAATGAACCATCATTTATAAACAAGGCAAGTAAGATGTTCGGCTCATCGACAATAGTTGCCTCAATTGAAGTTATACGCAGTAAGGATGGAAGATATCTTGCATATACCGACAATGGAAGAGAATATACTGGAAAAGATTTAGTAGAATGGGTTTGTGAAGTTCAAGATAGAGGCGCTGGTGAAATAATCTTAACCTCTATTGATAATGAGGGTACAGGAGAAGGTTATGATCTAAACTTAATTGAAAAGATAGTAAAGGGTGTCGAAATTCCATTGATTGTTCATGGTGGTGCTGGAGTATTAGAAGATATTATTAATGCAGCAAAATTTACTAATGTTAGAGGTGTTTCCTTTTCTTCTATAACACATTATTCTCTACTCAAAAAATATGAATTCTCAAAAAACCAAAATATAATTGATGGAAATACTGAATTTTTATCTTACAAAAAAGAGTTTAAAAATTTTAAGAATGTTTCAATTAATGATATTAAAAAATCATTATCTTTGAACAATATTCCAGTTCGGAATTAAATAAATGACAGATATTTCAATAATTGATTATAACGCAGGAAATTTATTTAGCATTAAATCTGCATGTGAAAAAGTTGGCCTCAATGCAATTATTACTGGTAACCCAGAAGTAATTATCAACTCAAAAGCAGCAATATTGCCAGGGGTGGGAGCATTTGGAGAAGCAATGATTAATTTAAAATCAAATCAACTTGATAAAGTAATTGTTGATTTTATAAGTCAAGAAAAACCTATGTTAGGAATATGTTTGGGAATGCAACTTCTTTTTGATAAAAGTGACGAATTTGGTTCTTCTTCCGGATTAGGAATAATTAGAGGAACTGTTAATAAATTTGATTTTAAAGAAAGTGAATTAAAAAAACAAATACCACATACAGGATGGAATACAATTCGAGCTGACGAAAAAGACTGGAGCAAAAGTATATTAAGTATGAATAATCAAAATGATTTCATGTATTTTGTTCATTCATATTACTGTACTCCAGAAGATAAAAGAAATATTCTTTCAATGACTAATTATGGAGGCATTGACTTTTGCTCTGCAATTTCATATAAAAATGTTTTTGCCACTCAGTTTCATCCAGAAAAAAGCGGAGAAAAAGGTTTAAATATATATAAAGAGTTTAGAAATTTAATTAGTTAAGATTATGAGCAAAAAAATAATGTACAATCTTCCTGAAAATGTAAAGTTCTGTTCTGAATGTGTAATTTCAAATCAAAGACCTTCTTCATATCCAGAATTTAAGCATACTAAAGATAGAAAAGGTGCAAGATATATTAATTTTGATGAAAAAGATGTTTGTGATGCCTGTAATCATGCTAAAGAAAAAAATCTTATTGATTGGAATCAAAGAGAAAATGAATTAGTAAAACTTCTTGATCAATATAGAAGTTCAAATGGTTCTTACGATTGCATAATACCTGGCAGTGGTGGAAAAGATAGTGCGTACCAATCTCATATACTTAAATATAAGTATGGCATGAATCCATTAACTGTAACATGGGCTCCAATAATGTATACAGATTACGGATATGAAAATTGGATCAATTGGATTGAAGAAGGTGGATTTGACAATATATTAATCAAATCCTCTGGAAAAGTTATGAAAAAGTTAACAAAACTTTCCATTGAAAACTTATTGCATCCATTTCAAACTTTTTTCTATGGTCAAAAAAATTTAATCCCTAAAATTGCTGCAAAATTCAATATACCACTTATTTTTTATGGTGAAAATGAAGCTGAATATGGTAATCCTATTGCTGATAATTCTTCTTCATTAAGAGATAAATCTTACTGGATTGCAAATAATCTAAGTGAAATGTATTTAGCTGGAGTCTCACTAAAGGAATTGGATGAAAATCATAACCTTTCAATGAAAGACTTATATAATTTCATTCCAGCTATAGATGGTGAGTTTGATAATATTGACTTAAAAATTCATTATTTAGGATACTATTTGAGATGGACCCCTCAAGAGGCTTATTATTATGCAGTTGAAAATACTGGGTTTAAAGCTAGACCATTTAGGTCTCAAGCTACTTATAGTAAGTACAGTAGTATCGACGATAAAATAGACGACTTACATTATTACACAACGAGAGTTAAGTTTGGCTTAGGAAGAGCTTCTTATGATGCCAGCCAAGAAATTAGAAACAAACATATCACTAGAGATGAGGCTAAGTTACTTGTCGATAAATTCGAAAATGAGTTTCCTGATAAATATTTCAATGAATTAATGAATTATCTAGATATGAAAGAGGATTATTTTCACTCATTGTGCGATAAATTTAGACCTCCTCATTTATGGAAAAAAGTAAATGGTGAATGGAAACTTCGTCATAACGTAAATAAAACAGGAACTGACGATTAATAATGAATAAAATCAGTGTGGTCACAGGAACCAGAGCTGAGTATGGATTACTTAGTAATTTAATTAAACTAATAAGTGCAGATAAAAATTTTAATTTACAATTAATTGTTACAGGATCACATTTAACAAAAAAACACGGTAATACAATAAAAGAAATTCAGAAAGATAAGATTCATATATCAGAAAGAATAAGTATTCTTAAAAATTCAGACTCTCCAATGGATATATTGAGTGCAACTTCCAATGCAATTGTAAAGATAGGCTCTTCACTAAAAAAATTTTCTCCTGAAGCAATAATAATTTTAGGTGATAGATTTGAAATTTTAGGTGCCGCAATTTCAGCGCAATTTTTAAGGATACCAATTATTCATTTTCATGGAGGGGAAAGAACTGAAGGTCTGATTGACGAAGCAATACGTCACTCTATAACTAAAATGTCCGCTTTGCACTTTGTTGCAAATGAAATCTATAAAAAAAGAGTCATCCAACTTGGTGAAAATAAAAAAAACATATTTAATGTTGGAGGAATGGGTATTGATGTTATAAAAAAAACAACTTTATTAAAAAAAGAAAAACTTGAGAAAGAATTGAAATTAGTTTTTTATAAAAAGATATTCGTTATAACTTTTCACCCAGTAACTCTTGAGAATAATTCTTCAGAATTACAATTTTCTAATCTACTTAAAGTATTGAATAGTTATAAAGACGTTTCATTAATTTTTACTTCTCCAAATTCTGATATGAATAATAGAATCATCTTTAAATTGATAACAAAATTTATGAAGAAAAATCCAAATGCTTCATTTCACGAATCCTTAGGGCGGAAAAAATATTATTCATTGTTAAAACTATGTGATCTTGTTATTGGAAATTCTTCAAGTGGAATTATTGAGGTTCCCTATTTTAGAAAGCCAACAATAAATATTGGTGATCGACAAAATGGCAGATTAAAGTCCTCAAGTATTATTGACTGCAAAACTTCTAAAAAAAGTTTACAGGATTCAATAAAACTAGCTCTTAGTAAAAAATTTCTGGATAAATGTCAAAAAAATACAAATTATTACGGAACAGGAGGAGCAAGTTTAAAATCTTTTAATATTATTAAAAAAAGGATTAATAATTTGACCGTGAAAAAACCATTCAACGATATTGATTTTAATATATGAAAGTATTGTATATTGGAAATGTATGGCTCTCTATAAGATTACTTGAGATTCTAGTTAAAAATAAAATTGAGATAGTTGGAGTTGTAACAACGAGAAAATCTAAATTTAATACTGATTACAAAGATCCTACAAATCTATGTAAAAATAATAAAATTGATGTTCATTACACAAAAAGTGTTAACTCAAAAAATACAGTTTCATGGATAAAAAATAAGTCTCCAGATTATATTTTTTGCTTTGGATGGTCTCAGATTTTAAATAAAGAAATTTTAAAAATACCAAAAAAGCACGTTATTGGTTTTCATCCATCTCAACTACCATTATTTAGAGGAAGGCATCCCATTATATGGTCAATTATTCTGGGTTTAAAAAAAACTGCTTCAACATTTTTTATTATTAATGAAAATATCGATGATGGCCCAATCATCAATCAAAAAATGATTAAAATTACTAATAATGAAACATCTCTTAATCTATATTTAAAAATAATAAAAAAAGCTGAAGAGCAAATCAAAGAGATAATTATTTCTCTAAGAAAAGATAAGCTTAAGATAGTAAAAAATAAAAAAGTGAAAAAAACATTTTTAAGAAAACGCAGTTTTGTGGATGGACAAATTGATTGGAGAATGAGGGCAGTTGATATTGATAGATTAGTAAGAGGGCTAAGTGCACCCTATCCCGGAGCACATATAATATTTAAGAATAATTTATATAAAATTTGGGAGGTAAAAATTGTAAAAAATAATCAATTTATTGAACCAGGAAAAGTAATTTCAAATAAAATAGATAAACCAATTGTAAAATGTGCTGATGCATCTATAAAGATAATCAAAACTGAACCTAAGCTTGTTTTGAAGGATAATGATTATCTATGAATAAAGTTTGTATTATTGGTCCGCATGCAGATGACGAAACTCTTGGTTGTGGAGGCGCAATTTTAAGACATAAAAAAAATGGTGATAAAGTTTACTGGATATGTGTTACTTCAATGAAAGCTAGTAAATTTTGGTCAGAAAAACAAATAAAGAAAAGAGATATTGAAATTGATAAAGTTACTAAGGCATATGGAATAGAAAAGTTTATTTCTTTAGACTTGCCACCCGCTGAGTTAGATACCATTCCGATGTCAAAAATAATTAATTCTCTCTCAAAGGTAGTCAACAAAATTAAACCCAAAGTTTTATATATTCCATATTATGATGATGCGCATGATGATCATTTAGCCGTTGCCAGTGCTATTAATGCCCTGGGTAAATGGTTTAGATATCCTTTTATAAAGAAAATAGTTTGCTATGAAACAATTTCAGAAACTGATTTTAGTATAATTTCAGAAAATTCTTTCAAACCTAATCTCTTCATAGATATAACTAACTATCTAAAGAAAAAAATTGAAATTATGAAAATTTATAAAAGTGAGATTTCTAAGCATCCATTCCCAAGATCAATTGAGGCAATTAAATCACTTGCATTACTTCGTGGCTCTCAATCTGGTTACAAATATGCTGAAGCATATAAAATTTTGATCGAAAGAAAATAACAAATTAATTACTATTTAATAAATTCATCTACCTGATAATCTTGATCAGATTTATTACCAATTATTTCAAAAAACTTTGAAGCGCTCAGACCAGTCGCCGGTCGCTTACAAGTAATATTTTCTTTGCTAAATTTTTCACCTTTTTTTATTTTTTTTAGTGCGACTACAGATCTTCTTATTATTTTTTGGTTTTCTAATTCACAGTCTACTATTTTTTTTTGTTCATCACCAAGACTTATCTTAATTTCTTTTAAAATAGAAATCATGTTCTTTAATTCTTCCGTAGTGATTGATGCTTTATGGTCAGGGCCAGGCAAGTTCTTGTCCTTAGTAAAATGTTTTTCAATTATAGTAGCTCCAACACTTACGGCTGATAAAGAAGCAGAAATACCCTCACAATGATCAGAATAACCAACAGCACATTTGAATTTATCAGCGAGAGTTTTAATACAGTTAATATTGGCTTCAGATAATATTGCAGGATATTCACTAATACAATGTAAAATAGCTATCTTCTCATTTGGAATAAACTTTCTTTGAATTAATTTTTCAAATGTTTTTTCCTCATTATTGATTAAATCAATATGGTTGATGAGATTATATGCAGCAATAATTTCATTAATATTTGATGCGCCCGTTGAAATAATTGTAGGCATTGATTTGCTTGCTATATGATCTAAAAAATCATAATTATTAATTTCTCCAGATGGGATTTTGATAGTTTTCATGTCAATTTCATCGATTAAAAAGTCAAGACTATCTTTATCAAATGCTGTAGAAATAAATTCTATTCCAATATCTTGAGCGTGTGTCGATAAATCCTTAAAAGTATCTTTGCTTAATTCTAATTCTTTTAGCATTTCAATTTGACTTTTAGATTTTACATTCTTTGACTGATATTTTGCTTTTGGAGCATCCTTAATACATACTTTATCAGGGTCAAAAGTTTGAAATTTTACTGCATCCGCATTTGCCTGCTTTGCTAAATCTATCATTTCATGAGCCAGCTTATGGCTGCCATTATGATTTACTCCAGCTTCGGCAATAATGAATAAATCATTTTCTAGAAATTTCACTTTAAATCTTTTTTTTTATGAATGATAAGAATTTTATAGGTGAAAAATCACCAATTGATGGAGATAAGGCTTTAGAAAAAAATTTTACATATTCTGAGTTTCTTCTAAATTCTTGATTAGTAAGATCCAATATATTTGGATGCATTACTCTTGATACATAGTAATGTGTTGATAAAAATTCTTTTTTAGTAGAATCAAAGTCTATTAACTCGGGCGTATCAAAAAAATTATCATCTAAATATAAATTATGATGAGCGGGGGGGAGATCGGAAAGTTTAAATTCTTCTCTGGCTAAGTTTAGTGCTTTCAGACCAGAAGAAAAGCATTCTATAAAAATAAGCAAGCCATCATCTTTAACACAATTGATTATATTTTTTAATGCGAGTGTCTGATCGTCTTTATCTAGTAAATTAATAATAACTCTCTGACAGACTAGAATATCAATTTTTTCAGTTAAAATTTTTATTTCATTCCTTATGTCACCACTATAAATATTAATATTATACTTCCCAACTTTTTCATCAGCAAGGTTTCGAAGTGAGTCATTTTGTTCAATACCTCTAAATTTAATATCAGTGAAATTTTTGGAGAGCATGTCCAGTGTATATCCATTCCCACATCCAACATCTACCAGGCTGTAATCTTTCTTTTCTGATTTAATATATTTTTTTATTGTATCTACAATAAAGTCAGTTTCCGTGTCTCTGACAAAATCATTATCCATTGTACAAGAGGGTTTATCTTTATTATCAACCGCAACTTTGTCGTAGTGTTCTTTAATTGCTTGATCATAATTACTAGAAATTTTATTGTTCATTTTTTTATATATAACTTATGATTAATATAGTATTAATTTAACTATTAAATAAATATTAAACTAAAATCAAGTAATATAATAATAATTTATGATATTACATTATATCTATCTTAAAAATAAATTTCATGAAAAATTATTTTATTAAATCTCATTCTACAATAGAAAAAGCTCTAGAACTATTCACTAAGACAGGTTTGAATACTTTGATAGTAGTTAATAATAGAAATATTTTTTTAGGTACCTTATCAAACGGTGATGTAAGGAAAGGTATTTTAAATTCTATGAAGTTATCAACTACGATTGATAAATTATATAACAAAAATAGTACCTATTTTACATTAGATAATTTTGTAGAAAATGAAGTAAGAAAAGTATTTATTAAAAAAAAGTTTGATATTATTCCAATAATAAATAATAAAAATAAAGTAGTAAAAGTTTTAAAATTATTAGAGTTTCTTAAAGATAAAAAAAGAAACAGATCTAATTATAAGAAAACAAATAATAATCTTAAAAATATAAATACAGTAATTATGGCAGGTGGTCTTGGAACACGTATGATCCCATTTACAGAAGTATTGCCAAAGCCATTAATACCTATTCAAGGTAAGCCAGTTATTAACCATATTATAGAGAACTTTATGGAATATGGACTTAAGAAGCTATGGCTTACAATAAATTTTAAAGGACAATTATTAAAATCCTACTTGAATGAGACGAAATATGCAAAAAATATTTCTTATTACGAGGAAAAAAAACAATTAGGTACTGTTGGAGCTTTAAAAAATATTCAGAAAAAACTTAGCAAGGTTTTTATATTAACTAATTGTGATACAATTATTGATACTGATTATGCAGAAATTTTGTCTTTTCATAAAAAAAATAAATATGATTTGACTATTGTAGTGGCATTAAAAGATTTTAATATTCCTTATGGTGTGTGTAAGCTCGATGAAAATGATAATTTTCTTAATTTAGAAGAAAAACCAAATATTCAAATGTTGGTTAATTCTGGAATGTATATTTTAAATAATGATGTAATAAATTTAATCCCATCAAGTAGATTTGATATGAATAATTTATTAACTAAACTAAAATCTACTAATAAAAAAATCGGTGTATATCCAGTTCCAGCTGGTGCATGGATTGATGTAGGAAATTGGACGGAATATCAAAAGGTATTAGATAATCAAGTGATTTAATTGATGAATAGAGTGCTTATAATTGGATATGGTTCTATAGGCCAAAGACATGCTAGGATTCTTTGTGCAATGAAAAAGATTAAAAAAGTGTATGTCTTTTCAAGTCAAAAAATAAAACAAACTGATAAAGTTCTTAAAGTAAGTGGTAAAAGTTATCTAAATCTTAATGTAGATTATATAATTATTTCGAATCCATCATCATTGCATTTAAAAACAATTAAATTAATTGAAGAACACTATAAAGATAAAAAAATTTTGATTGAGAAACCATTATTTGACAAGAGTCACATAATTACCCCAAAAAAAAATTCCTACTATATTGGGTATAATCTTAGATTTCATCCTGTTATTAAAAAAATTAAAAAATTAATACATAGAAAAGAAATTTGGAATGTAGAGATAAAGCAACAATCTTATCTTCCTGAATGGAGAAAAAATATAAAATACTATAATTCTACTACAGCAAAAAAATCAACAGGTGGGGGTGTCTTGCTTGAATTAAGTCATGAATTAGATTTAGCAATGAATTTATTTGGCAACTTAAATCCATTATTTGCAATAAATATAAAAAAAAGTAACCTTAAAATTAATACTGATGACATACTGCTAGTGACCGGTGTAATTCCTCATCATAAAAATAAAATTATTTTTAATCTTTCAAGTAATATTTTCTCCAAAAATTTAAAAAGAGAAGTAATAATTAATGGTAAGAATTTAAGTATAATTGGTGATTTAGTAAATAATACAATTAAGTCGTATATTAATAACAAAAATAGTATAAATAAATATTCAAATTTTAATATTGATCAGATGTATATTGATCAGCATAACGCAATATTGAATAACAAATCAAATATAGTATGTAGTTTCAGTGAAGCTCAAAAAGTAATGAAATTAATAAGTAAAATAAAAAAAATTAATAAAAGAATTTATTAATATGGAAAAAATATGTTTTTTATGTATGAGGGGCAACTCAAAGGGAGTTAAAAATAAAAATCTAAAAAAAATTAATGGAGTACCTCTTTTAAAATATACAATTGATCAAGCAAAGAGATCAAAAATATTTGATAAGATCATAATATCATCTGACAGTAAAAAAATTATAAATACTGGTAAAAAATTTGGGATTAATGACTTTATTTTAAGACCTAAGTACTTGGCATCAGATAGCGCAGGAAAGCTAGAAGTTTTAAAACATGGCTTAAAAGAAGCGGAAAGAATTTATTCAAGAAAATATGATATCATTTTTGATTTGGATGTTACATCTCCTTTGAGAAATATAAATGATATTAAAGAAGCCTTTAAAATATTTAGAAGTAAAAATGCATCCAAATTGATAACTGTTACTCATGCAAGAAAAAATCCTTATTTTAATCAGGTAATGGTAAAAAATAATAATGTTAAATTGGTGAAAAAAAGTAAGAGTACTATTGTAAGAAGACAAAGTGCACCAACAATTTATGATATGAATGCATCTATTTATATTTTTAAACGTTCTACATTAATAAGAAGTAAGGAAATCTTTCCAAGAAACACTGTGATTTATTTAATGCCAGAAGAAAGGTCTGTTGATATAGATAATAAATTAGATTTTAAGATTGTAGAAATGCTCTTAAAAGAGAAAGAAGTTAGATTATGAAAAATGTAGTTATAACAGGAGGTTGTGGTTTGATAGGATCTTCATTTGTAAAATCGCTTTCAAAAAAAAACCTTAATATTTTTATTGCTGATTTAAATCAAAAAAAAGCAAAAGAATTGATTAAAAGTATTGGCAGTAAGAATGTTTTTTATTTTAACTTTGATGTAACCAAAGATAAATCTATTGATCAGACATTTAAAAAAATTATTGCTAAATATAAATCAATTGATGCCTTAATACATTGTGCTTATCCAAAGTCTAAACAATTAGGAACTCCTTTTGGAAGACTTGAGAGAAAGTATTTAAATTTAGAATTTGATTATCACCTTTCGAGCACAATTATTCTGTCTCAGAAAATAATTAAAATATTTTCTAAACAAAAAAAAGGTAACTTGATTTTTTTATCCTCAATTCAAGGTATATCACCTCCAAAATTTGAACATTACTTCGGTACCAATATGACATCTCCCATAGAATACTCTGCATTAAAATCGGGTATAATTTCTATAACAAAATACTTAGCAAAACTGCATAAAAAAAATAACATAAGAATTAATTGTATAAGTCCAGGTGGTATTATTGATAATCAACCTAAAAAATTTTTAAAAAATTACTTAAAATCAACTGGTTCAAAAGGAATGTTAGATCCTGAAGATTTAAACTCAGCTATATCATTTCTCTTATCGAGTAGTTCGAGATATATTAATGGACAAAATATTGTAATAGATGATGGCTGGTCTCTATGATTAAGAATAAATAAAGTATAAATTTAATAATTTTTTTAGATAAGCAAATGAAAATATTAGTTACTGGAGGTGCGGGCAATATTGGAGGTTCCTTATGCAGAGAACTTGTAAAAGATAACACAAACTTTGTTGATATTGTTGATAATCTATCTACTGGATCAAGAGATAAACTTCCAGCATCAGAATTTGATAATTGGAAATTTTATGAAATCGATATCAATGATGAATATGAATTTAACAAAAGTTTAGAAACAAAAAATTACGATTATATATTTCATTATGCGGCTGTAGTCGGTGTAAATAGAACGTTAGAAAATCCTAAATTAGTTTTAAATGATATTGAGGGAATTAAAAATGTTCTCAATTACGGGAAATCAAATAATGTTAAAAGAATTTTTTTTTCGTCATCTTCAGAAGTTTATGGAGAACCAGTTGAGATTCCTCAGAAAGAAAATACAACTCCTTTAAATTCAAAGTTACCTTATGCAGTTGTGAAAAATCTTGGTGAGTCATATTTTAGAGCATATAATCAAGAAGATAATTTAAAATATACTATTTTTCGTTTTTTTAATACATATGGTCCCTTACAAAGTGAAGATTTTGTCATAACAAAATTTATAAAACAAGCTCTATCAAATCAAGATTTAACAATTTATGGTGATGGATCTCAAACCCGTACATTTTGTTTTATAGATGATAATATTAAAGCAACCATTAAATGCTTAAAAGATAATCAATTTATAAATGATGTACTCAATATTGGAAGCGATCAAGAAATCTCTATATTGGAGTTAGCTGAATTAATTATTCGCATCACAGAATCAAATTCAAATATAATATTCTTACCTGCATTACCTGAGGGTGATATGACTAGAAGGAAGCCTGATATTAGTAAAATGAAATCAATAATGGAAGAAGAGCCTATCTCATTGGAAGAGGGTATTTTAAAATCAGTAGAGAAATTAAATAGTAAGGGCACATAGTTTTTACAAATGGTATCTTGCTCAATAATAATTCCCACTTTAAATGAAAAAGATTTTATTGATGATTGTTTAGAATCAATAATTAAAAATAACTCAATAATAGATGATTCAGAAATAATAATTATCGATGGAGGAAGTGTTGATGGAACAATAGAGTTGATCAATAAATGGTGTGAAAAATATGAATTTATTAAACTTTTAAATAATCCAAAGAAAATAACTCCATCAGCACTTAATATTGGTGTACAGAACGCGATTGGTAAATATATTGTGCGTCTTGATGCTCACACAATCTATTGTGAAAATTATATAGATAAATTAGTAGAATTTTTAGAGCATAGTCCATCGGATGTAATGAATGTCGGTGGGACCATTCAAACTAAATCAAAAAAAAATAATTTTATATCTAATTGTATAGCAATTGTACTAGCTTCTAAATTTGGTGTTGGCAATTCCTTTTTTAGAACTGAAAAGGTTAAGAAGAATATAGTTGTCGATACAGTGCCGTTTGGAGTATTCAGGAAAAAAATTTTTGATGAGATTGGTTTATTTAATGAAAATGAACCAAGAAATGAAGATTTAGAATTTAATCAACGAATAGTAAATAAGGGATTTAAAATTATGCTTTTAGCAGGCGTAGAAAGTATATACTTCTCAAGAAATACTTTTAAATCTTTCTTAGCTCAATCATTCGATAA
>CABYIR010000023.1 GCA_902518955.1 uncultured Pelagibacteraceae bacterium
AAAACCATCCATATTAGGAACAGCAAATTTCACAACGTTTATTCAAGATGATAATGCTAAAATATCAATAAGTGCTTTAAGTAGATATGATCGAGAAGATCATAATAGAACATACTTCGATTTTCAAAAACTCAAGTATGAATATTACTTTGATGATGCAACAATTAAACTAGGAAATGAGATTGTCTTCTGGGGAGTTAATGAAAGTTTTCATTTGGTTGATATTATTAACCAATCAAATTTATCTGAGAACTTGTCAGGAACAAAAAAGCTAGGTCAGCCTATGATAGCAGTATCTCTTTATAGAGATTTTGGTGATGTTGATTTTTATATATTACCTTATTTCAGGGAACAAATATTCCCAGGCGCTAATGGTCGACCAAGGTTAAAGCTAGAAATTGATGAGAATTCAATTTCATATGAGTCTTCAAAAGCAGAAAAACATACAGATTTTGCAATAAGATATTCAACAATGATTGATGATTTTGATATCGGATTTTATCATTTCTATGGAAATTCACGAAATCCAAAATTAAGTATTAATCAATCGAGTTTAAAATTAGATCAATATTACCCTTTATTATCTCAAACTGGTATTGATATTCAAGCAACCAAAGATGCATGGTTATATAAACTTGAGGTAATATTTGCTGAATTAATGTCAGAACAATATTTTAGTGCAGCAGGTGGTTTTGAGTACACGTATTATGGACTCAATAATTCATCACAAGATTTAGGATTAATCATTGAATATTTGTTTGATGATAGGAATGATCATCCCTTCAATAATGAGGGCTCTATTGGAATACGGTGGACTAAAAATGATATTAACTCAACTACCTTGCTAGCTGGATCAATTATTGATTTAGATGGTAATTCGAATCAGTTTTTTATTGAGTATGAACAGCGATTAAAGAATGATTTCAAAATTTTTGTAGAGGCTGTTATTAGTGGTAGTATTGATAGTAGCGATTATAACTATGCATTTAAAGATGACTCAAATTTCAAGATTAAAATTGCTAAATATTTTTAATAGAAATTTATTCTAAAATTAATAACAATCAATTATATGAAGCCTCCTCAGCCTAAAAAAATTAAAAAAATTCTTACTGCTCATGGAGATAAACGTATTGACAATTATTACTGGCTTAGAGATGACACTCGTAAAAATCCAGAGGTTATTTCGTATTTAGAATCTGAAAATAAATACTTAGAGACATGGTTTGAAGGCAAGAACGATTTTAGAAAAGAAATTTATGATGAATTAGTAAGCTTCATTCCACCTCATGAAGTTTCTATGAAAAATAAGTATGGTGATTATTTATATTTTTCAGAGATTAATTCTGATCAACAATACAAAACATATTATCGTGAAATTGATGGAAAAAAAGAATTAGTCCTTGATGTAAACAAATTAGCAAAAGATTTAGATTATTTTAACGTGGCCTCTATTATTCCTTCACCAAATAATCAGTATATAGCCTATGCAGAAGATTTATCTGGACGTAGAGAATACAATATAAAAATTAAGAATTTAGAAACAGGTCAAATAATTGACGAGAGTATACATAGATCTTCAGGAACTGTGGTATGGAACAAAAATAATGACACCATTTATTATGCCCTCAAAGACTCTGTTACCTTGATTGAAAATAAAGTGATTAAACATAAAGTGGGTACTGATACAAAAGAAGATATTTTAATATACGAAGAAAAGGATACAGAATTTCACTTACACATTTTTGAGTCTAGAACAAAGAAATATCTCAATATTTATAGTAGTAAAACTGAAGCATCTGAAACATGGCTGCTTGATTTAGATGATGAAAAAAGCAAGCCTTTCTGCGTTTTAGATAGATCCGAAAAGCATCTTTATTCCATTGAAGATACACCAGAATGTTTTTATGCCAGCAGTAACGCAAATGATAAAAAAAACTTTGAAATTCTAAGATTCAATCTCGACCAAATTAATAATTACGATAGCTGGGAAACAGTTATTGATCATGATAGTAAGATTTTAATAGAAGACTTTATTGCCTTTCCTAAATATTTATATTTAGAAACAAGAGAAGATGGGCTACCTAAGATTCTCAAAATAAACAGAAAATCACTTGAAAGAAAATACATAGAATTCAGTGAACCTGCTTTTTCATGTTATTTAGCAACCAATAACGATTATCTTGATACAGAATTTTACTATGGTTATTCAAGTCCAAAAAAGCCTAGTTCGATTTTTAAAGAAGATATTCAATCTGGTAAAAGTGATTTGGTATGGGAACAATCGGTTAGTAATTATGATGAAAAATTATACGAAGTTGAGAGACTGAAAATAATCGCAAGAGATAATACAAAAGTACCTGTATCACTAGTTTATAAGAAAGGTATTGATTTAAAAAAAGCCCCAATTCTTTTTTATGGTTATGGATCTTATGGCATCATTATTGATGCTGCATTTAGAACTTCAATACTTCCCTTATTGAAGAGAGGATTCATTTTTGCTGTTGCAAATATTAGAGGTGGATCTGAAATGGGACGTCAGTGGTATGATGATGGTAAAATTTTAAATAAGAAAAATACCTTTTATGACTTTATTGATGCAACCAAATCGTTAATTGAGACCGGATATGGTGACAGTAAAAATGTATTTGCAATGGGCGGTAGCGCAGGAGGTCTTTTGATGGGAGCAGTAATCAACATGGAGCCAGAGTTGTATAAGGGAATTATATCTGCTGTTCCTTTTGTAGATGTTATAACCACCATGTCTGATGAATCGATACCGCTAACAACGTTTGAGTACAAAGAATGGGGAAATCCGGCGAATAAAGAAGAATATGATTACATCAAAAGTTATTCACCATACGACAACATTAAGCCGTCTAATTATCCCGCTGTTCTTGTCACATCAAGCCTTTATGACTCACAAGTTCAATACTATGAACCTGCAAAATACGTTCCAAAGCTTAGAGAAAATTCTACTTCAGATAATCCAATATTAATGAAGATGAACTTAGTTGGTGGACATGCGGGTAAGAGTGGTAGATTGAATGCACTTGAAGAGAGCGCTTTAGATAATGCTTTTTTGGTAAATCTTGTATCTAATAATTAGTTTGATTAAAGAAAGTCTAAAGTAGATTTAAAAATTAATTTTCTTATGCGTAACATACCCTATTTTCTTATGGGCATAAGAATTACCTTGGAGTAATTCCACGTATTCTCTCTGTTCTACGTCTTAATAGCTCAGTTGTAATAAGTATGAGAGTTGACATAATAATCAGACACGTTGCAACAGCCATGATTGTAGGACTCAATTGCTCTCTTAGTCCAGTCCACATTTGTAATGGAATTGTTGTAAGTGACCGCTCACCTCCTGCAACAAATAGAATGACAACGATTTCATCGAAAGATGTTACAAATGCAAATAGAGCACCAGAAATAATTCCAGGAAAGATAAGTGGAAGAGTAATTTTGAAGAAGGTATTTGTTGGAGTACTGCCTAAACTTGATGCTGCACGTGTAATACTATCATCAAACCCTGATAATGTTGCGGTAACTGTTATAACAACAAAGGGTGTTCCAAGAATAATATGAGCCATTACTACTCCTATAAAAGTAGAGGCTAAACCTACCTTAGCCAATGAAAAGAAAATAGCTGATCCAGAAATAATCAAAGGAATGATCATCGGAGAAATTAAAATGCTCATTATAAGAGACTTGTAAGGCATATATCGACTACTTAATCCGAGTGCAGCTAATGTACCTAAAGCTGTTGCACCTATAGTTGAAAAAAAAGCAAAGTAGAAACTATTTCTGACTGCTATTCCCCAAGGATTTTTTGTTCCGTAAATCATATCTTCGTACCATCTCAGAGAAAAAGCATCAGGATCAAGGGCAATCATACCTTTAGAAAAATGTATATATTGCTCAGCATTAAATGATAGAGGAATTATAACAAATAATGGAGCAATCAAAAAAATGAATACCGAAGTACAAATAATAAGAAATGAATAATGCCAAATCCTATATCTTGTTTCTGTGTATTTAGGTAAAGCCATTTATCCAAGCCTCATATTATCAATTCCAACTACTTTGTTATAAATATAATAAACAATTAAAACAGCAACTAGAAGTATGGTAGCCATCGCTGTTGCGTAAGACCAATCAAGAGTTGATTGCATATGATAAGCTATACGATTACTTATTAGTGTACCTTTGGATCCTCCAACAAGAGCGGGGGTAATATAATATCCAATAGCTAAAACAAAAACTAAAATTGAACCAGCGCTTATTCCAGGATAAGTAAGAGGAAAATATATTTTTCTAAAAGCATTAAATGGAGTTGACCCCATTGAAGTAGCAGCCTTCATGAGGCTTGGCTGAATTGTTTTCATAACACTAAATAATGGTAAGACCATAAAAGGTAATAAGATTTGCGTCATCGCAATAAAAGTACCCGTCATGTTATACATAAGTTCAAGGCGATTATCATCTGAGACTAAATTTAAGCTAACTAAGATATCATTTAGAACCCCCTGGGTTTGAAGCAAAACCATCCAACTTGAAGTTCTAACTAATAATGAGGTCCAAAAAGGAAGAAGAACGCATATCATCAATATATTTGAGTAACGAGTTGGTAAAACTGATAATAGATAAGCAATTGGATATGCTAGCAAAAAACAACAAAAGGTGACGCCGAGAGCAACAAAAATAGTTCTTAACCATAAAGTAACATTAATTCTCTTTTTTTCTTCTAGTCTTTTAATTGAACCATCAAAATCTTGAATCATATCAAAGGACGCTAAGTATTTTCTGAAATGATAAGGTACTGTTGCTCGCTTTAAAGCTAGCCAGTAATCTATATCTGCCCACCTCTTATGTACTTTTATGAATTGATCTAAAATATTTTCGTTTTCATCAAATGAGTCTAATTTTCTTACTGTTTTTTTGATTAAACTTGAAAAACCACCTTTTTCATAATTTAAACGAACAGCAATTTTCCCGTGAAGTTTATTTTCAGCAAGATATTTTAACTCATTGTAAAAAACTTTTGTGACTTCCTCGGGCGGTAGTTCCTCTCCGTTCCAATCTTGAATAACTTTATAAGTTTCAGATAATAGAGAATTCATTTGAGTATTATCAACGCTTCGTTGAAGCATTTGAGAAATAGGTAAGATATATGCAACTAAGATGAATAGCAGCAAAGGCATAACTAGTAAAAAAGCTATATTTCTTTTATTAGATTCAGCTTTTTTAAGCTTTACTGATAAAAGCTCTCCATCTGAGGTTCGGATTGGATTATTCACTATTAAAGGATATGTAATTTTTCCCAGTAAATAAAGCTAAATAAATTTTTGGAATAAAATATTTTTCTTAGACAGCCTATCTAAGGCTGCCTAAGAAATTTTAATACTTAGAGGTTTGACTTCCAAGCATCCCACATATCATTAATTTCGGTTTCATTATCTGCCCAAAATACAGGATCCATGAGAACATAGTTCTTCGTATTCGCAGGAGCTGTAGGCATATGAGGCATAATTTCAACTGCACCAGCTGCTTCCGAATAGAACCATGGTTCGTTAGCTGTAATTACATCAAGTGATGAAATTCTAAACGGTGCATAGGCAATATGCTTTGCGCTTCCAGCTAAACCCTCAGAACTTGTAAAGTATTTAAGAGCTTCCATGGCTTCTTCTTGATTGGGCCCACCGTTAACGAGAGCAAAATACTCATAATCAAGTATTTGACCATCCCATACCATTTCCATAGGTGATCCCTCGTTAACAATAGCATTAAAGTGTCGACCGTTCCAGCCAGTAGCCATAACTACTTCACCAGAAACTAACTGCTCAGGCGGTTGTGCACCAGCAGACCAAAAGATACATCCTCCATCGGGATGATTGCAAAGTTCTGATAATTTATCAAGAGCTCTGTCAATTCCATTGTCTTCCATGTATGTGTAAACATCAGCAGCAGCAACACCGTCAGCAACCAAAGCTATTTCTAAGTTAGACATTGCGGAGCCATAGATTGATCTTTTTCCTGGAAAACTATCAGGATCAAAAAAATCTCCTATAGTTGAAGGTTGGTTACCTAGCCAGTTTTTATCTGTTCTTACATAGTCCTCTGGAAATGCTTCTGTGCTAAATGCATAGTTCCATGCGTATAAGATATTTCCTACAGCACATTTACTTGGCATTGGAGCAAAGAAATCCTGACTAGCAGGCGTTCCATCGGGCGCTGGTGGAAAATCATTATCAAAATCGAATTCTACAAAATACCCCTCATCACATCCAGTAATTGTATCTTTAGCGAATACATCAATGATGTCATAAGTGATTGTTCCTGACTCAACTTGAGATTTAATTGAATCAAGGTTTCCTTGATAATCTAACCAGTTTACTTGAACCCCAGACATTTCTTGATAGGGATCACCGTATCCTAATTTTTGGCTTTCTGTATAAGCGCCACCCCATGAAACAACATTCACTTCTGCTGCTGTTGCAAGAGAGGGAACTAGGAATACAGCTACCAATGATATTATTTTTGTTAATTTTAACATTATTAAGCTTCTCCTTTTTATTATGTCGGTATTACAGAACGTATGGAGCAATATTGCAACCATAAATTAATAATTTTTCTAAAAAAAATATAAAAATATCAAATACTAAAAGTCTAATGCTCTACAATCGTGACCACTCCAGCCTAATTGAACTTTATCTTCAACATTTAGTTTGATTTCATCATTAGAATTAGGAATTTTTAGTATAAATTGATCATCATTAAGTATGTTCACTCTTACTCTTGTGTGATCACCATGATAAATAATTTCCTTAACTGTTGCTTCAAATTTATTTTCTAGATCACTAGGGTTTATAGACACTCTTTCAGGTCTTAGTGACATTTTTGTTTTTTCACCAACTGAAGATACAGCGATTGGATTCGCTATAACTGTTTCACCCGTATCAGCTTCAACTTTTGCTCGATTACCAGAAATTTCTTTTACAGTTCCTGTAATTGTATTATTTTCTCCAATAAATTCTGCTACAAAAGAATTTACAGGCGTTTCATAAAGATCATTTGGATTTGAAAGCTGTTGAATATAGCCATCGTTAAATACCGCAATACGATTAGACATTGTTAGTGCTTCACTTTGGTCATGAGTGACATATACGACTGTCACACCTAAGCTTTCATGAATATGCTTCAACTCATATTGCATGCTCTCCCTTAAATTCTTATCTAAAGCACCAAGAGGTTCATCCATTAGAACAAGCTGAGGATCAAATACAAGAGACCTTGCAACGGCAACCCTTTGCTGCTGGCCACCTGAGAGTTGCGCAGGCATTCGATTACTGAAGTCAGATAATGAAACCATCGCTAAAGTTTGTTTAATTTTTTCATTTATTATTTCTTCAGGTGTTTTGCGAACTTTAAGAGGAAAGGCCAAGTTTTCATAAACTGAGAGGTGAGGAAATAAAGCATAATTTTGGAAGACCATTCCAATTCCTCTTTTATAAGGAGGAATATTTGATATTGGATTACCGTCTAAATAAATTTCCCCGTTCGTTGGAGTTTCAAAGCCAGCAAGCATCATCAAGGTTGTAGTCTTTCCTGAACCAGATGGTCCGAGCAAAGTTAAAAATTCACCTTGAGCAATATCAAGATCTAATCCCTTAACAACCAGAAACTCTCCGTCATAGCTCTTATCAACCTGCTCAAATTTTACAAAATCTTGCTTTACTTCGGTCATTATTTTTTAATTTATATGTAATTGAAAAGACTGTAACAGAAATAACTCAGCAAAATCAACAAATTTATTCGCACGCTTAAAATTACGCATTGCGACAATTTAGAGCATATCTAGAGGAATAATTTGATGTATTGATCTACACAGAATCTGAAATAAATACTATAATTAACAAGGGTTAATTATAAATTACTATGTCATTAAAGATAAAGAATACTGATCTTATATCAAATTTTACAAACATGAATGAGTATGTTCAAAAGTATGAGCATATCGAATTCGATCTAGTAAAAATGCGTGAGGCAGTAGAGCAATTAATAAAGATCCGACCTTTTGAAAGGCAAGCTCAAGAGGGTTTACTCAAATCAAATGCAATTTGTCTCAATTATGATGAAAAAGAACTTGATGAGTGGTTCGGAGGAAATGTTCGAGGAAAATATTGGACAAAGCCAGATTCCTCTTTTGAAGAAATGGAGAGAGAACCTTATATTGATGAGTCAAGATATACTTTATTTAACTCTAAATTGAATGATACATATTTAAAACATGTATACGAAACTCTTAGTGAGCACTTTGCAATTGGAAGATGTAGAATAATAAAAATGCCTCCAAGAACAACATTAAGTTGGCACAGAGATCCTGAAAAGAGAATTCATGTCTCAATCAAAACTAACTATGGATCCAGAATGTTTATTGAAGATACTGGTTTTCACATTCCTGCTGATGGCCATGTTTATATTACGGATAATACAAAATATCATACTGCAATCAATGGTGGCGAAGAAGACCGCATTCATTTAGTTGCGACTCTCCTAAATTCCTAGTTAAGAATTAATTAATTGATTGCATTTCAGCCTGCTTTCAGAATAAGATCATCTTATTAATATGGAAAAATATCAGCATTATATTAATGGAAAATGGACCGATGGGTCTTCTAAAGAAACAATCAGCGTAGTAAATCCTGCAAACGGTAAAGACATAGGACAGGTTGTATGTGCGAAGAGTGATGATGTGAACGCAGCTGTAGAGGCCGCATTAAACTCATATAAATCTAGAGTCCTTGTTGATATGTTGCCAATGGAGCGTGCTAAGCTGATGCGTTCAATTGCGAACGAATTACGAGCAGTGAGTAAAGAAGGTGGAAAACTACTATGTCATGAAAATGGAAAGTTACTCGCTAATGCAGAATATGAATTTGTTGATGGCGCAAATTACTTTGACTATTACAGTGGTATGACTGATAAGTTAGAAGGCAACACTATTCCAGTAAATAATAAAGTAGTGGATTACACATTGCTTGAGCCCTATGGAGTTTCTGGACATATTATTCCATGGAATTTTCCCATATCTATGCTTGCTCGATCTTTAGCATGTGCTTTTGCGGCAGGTAATTCAACAGTTATAAAAACAGCAGAACTCACGCCATTAGCCACAGCTTCATTTTTTGCAAAAGCAATAGATAATGCTGGAGTACCACCAGGCTTGATTAATGTAATATGTGGTCATGGCAATGAAGCAGGAGCTAATCTCACAGCTCACAAAGATGTTGCTCAGATAACTTTTACTGGATCAGTTGCGACAGGTAAAACAATTCTTCATGCTGCTGCTGACAGAGCCGTTCCAGCTGTTGTTGAACTAGGGGGTAAGTCAGCTGCTATTGTTTATCCTGATGCTGATTTAGATAAAGTTGTTACATCGGCAAAAGCAGGAATTTTTGGTCAGGCTGGTCAAATATGTTCAGCAATGTCACGAGTGGTTGCTCATAAATCTATTAAAAACGAGCTTGTAGAAAAGTTAGCTAACTTGGCTTCAACAATTAAAGTAGGGCCGGGAGATGTTGAAGGCAGTGAACTTACACCTGTAATATCTGAAGAGCAGGTACAAAAGGTTGAAAACTACTCCCGATCTGGTCAACAGGCTGGAGCAGAAGCTGTAGCTGGAGGAAAGCGAGTTGAAGGTGATGGTTATTTTTTTGAAGCAACTGTCTTTGATAATGTTAAACCTGATATGACAATTGCTCAGGAAGAAATTTTTGGACCGGTCTTATCGGTTCTTGAATATGATGAACCCGAAGAAGCAATTGAAATTGCAAATGGTACAGAATTTGGTTTGGCTGGTGGAGTATTCACTAGAGACTTAGATAAAGCGACAGAAACTGCAGGAAAACTAGAAGCTGGCCAAATTTATGTAAACAGTTGGTTTACTGGAAGTGTTGCCACTCCTTTTGGAGGCTACAAACAATCTGGTTACAGTCGGGAAAAAGGACAAGAAGCAATTAAAAGTTATCTTCAGGTCAAAAATGTCGGCATCCAACTTTAACTTAAATGGATACGAAACTCTCTAGAGATCAAGCATTAGATCTAGCTATAAAAACATTGATTGCTTCTGGAGCAACAGAAGAGAATGCAAAACCTTTAGCCGATGGCATTATTCAAGCAGAAATTGATGGCATTAAAAGTCATGGCTTTCATTACCTGCCAATATACTGCTTACATTTAAATTGTAAAAAAGTTAGAGGTGATGCATCTCCAAAAAAAAATCACAGTTCAAATGTAGCTTTATCAGTCGATGCAGATAATGGCTTTGCTCATAGGGCTATTTCAATTGGGTTCGACGATTTAATTCCCTCTGCAAAAGAAAATGGGATTGCATCGTTGGCTATATCCAATTCATACAATTGCGGTGTTCTCGGCTATCATACTAAAACAATAGCTGAGGAAAATTTAATTGGAATAGGTTTTACAAATGCCCCAGCATCTATCGCACCTCTTGGGGGTATTAAGCCTGTTATTGGAACAAATCCTTTTTCATTAGCAATTAAAAGTCAGGGCAGTGTTAAAATTTTAATTGATCAATCTGCAAGTGTAGTCGCTAAAAGTGAAATCGCTGTAAGGGCTAAATCTGGAGAGTCTATACCAACTGGGTGGGCTTTTGGTCCAGATGGTCAAGATACAACTGACCCATCAATTGCACTAAAAGGCACAATGGCCCCAAGTGGGGGATATAAAGGATTTGGAGTAGGTTTATTCGTTGAAATTATGGCAGCATGTCTAACGGGTTCAAATTTAGGCATTGACGCTAGTTCATTTGCTGATGATACGGGAGGACCACCGGGCACTGGTCAATTTTTCATAGCTATTAATCCAGAAAGATTTTCAGATAATTTTGATGATAAAATTATTAACTTAATTAAAGCAGTAGTATCTCAAGAGAATGCGCGAGTTCCCGGAGCTAAAAGGATAAATAACGCTAAGATAAATTTTAACTCTCCAATCACCATCAAAGAAGATCTTTATAATAAAATATTATCGCTTCAGTATTAATTTCAATAAATCTAATTATTTAATAATGATGATAGCTGTCACTTTCTTCAACGAAAGTCTCGGTGGATAGTTCGTACAAGCTGTCCCACACACTTGCATCAAAAGTATCTCTATTTTCAATTACATTAATTGATAACTGTTTAGTATATTTTAGTATTTTTTGTCTTAAATCTGTATTTGAGGATATATAGTTATTTAAATTTAACAAAATTTCAATGTCATCAAATTTAACTTCAATCATTTTACCAATTTTATATGAAATTTTATTAAGAAAGGGGATAAGTAAAATTGGAAAATCTACTGATTGAATTGATAGAGTTTTTAGTTTCATGATTCTACTTGATGCATCCATCAGAGCTACCCCTGTATATATGGGGCAAAAATTGCCCTCTTTAAGGCTATTTTTATGTTCAATCTCTAGAGGTCCTTTTGGTCTAATGTTTTTAATTTTTTTTAAATAATCATTTAAGTTTTCAAGTCCAGAAATTTGATAAAGCTCTAATGACTTAATACATTTTCCAATTTCTTCAGAAACACCCCAAGAAAAGCCTGCTGCGCGTGAAGCTCTTTTAGAGACTGTTTCTATTTCGCTGGAAGTTCTCATATGAGATTGTACATCCACGTATCATTAGATGAATTTAGTTCATGAATTAGAGGTGCTCCTTGGTACATACTGATTCTTAACCACTTATCAGATCTAGGATCAAATTTCTGAGCACCAAAAAAAGATAATTTCAATCGTAGCATATCAATTGGGACTAAGTTTTCATCGATTGTATTATCTTGTATTTCAGAATAGGGAAAATTTTCAACTATGAAACATCGACGTACAACATGTCTGACATCTTGGTTTAATAGTAGAAACTTTGCAACAGTATTTGATTGATTGCTACTTTTTAATTTTTTATGCAGTTTGGCAATATCACGAGCGATTGCGAGAGGCTGTTCTAGATCAGAGCCACCCTCTTCATATCGATTTGCAATTCTAGGCTCTTCTTTATTTTTTGAAATAAACCAGAAATTAGTCACTGATTTTTTTGTATCAAAATTTATATCTAAAAACTTAGAATAGTGATTTTCAACAATTGATAATAACTCAGACACTTTTTTCTCTCCTGGAATATCAAAATACTGATCTTCTTCTGAACTCATCTTTGCTACCAGGGGTTCTATAATGGAGTCATAAGGCTCCATCATCATTGATACAATGTACTCGACACCCTCATCACTCAAGTTTAACTCTACCCAATTGTATATCGTATTCCAAAGGTGTCTTTGTTTAGTATCTAATTTGGAAAAAAGATCGTTTTCTAACTTTTCTAGATCTTGTTTTAATTGTTCAATCTTTTTGTTTTGATATGTACTTTCAGTAATCCATGAATTTATATTTTTTTTCGATCGATTTAAACATGATTTAAAAAATTCAAAATCCTTTAAGCTTACATTTTCGATTTGGCGTATTTGTTTAAGGGCTTCTTCTCTTGAAAAAATCCAATTATGTAAAAGTGTTGGATGGTTCACAATAAAAGGAGCCATGCCTAAGCCAGTGGAATTTCCGATACCAAGATTACGTGCAATGTCATGACTTAACTCAACAGCCTCTTGAGGGTTTTTACACTTTGCAATATGATTAACTTGATCAAATGTAAATTGCCTTACTAAATACACCAGCATCATTTCTAGTCTAAATGGACCACAAATCTCTGGTCGATCTTTAATTCTATATCGATCTGCAAGTCCAAATTTTCCAGAACCATATACTGCTGTAGTTCTATATAAATATCCTACGTCATTGATCAATTTAATATCAGGCTGCATCCCTTTGGCTAGTCGCTGAACAACATGATCAAATATTCTAACTGACTTATTAGCTCTCGATAAAGTTAACTCCTTATAAGAAACTCTGCCTACTTCCTGCTTTGGTACATTTTGTCTTAGTCGATCTAAATCAGATTTAGTGGGCACTCCATCATGAAGCACAAAAGCTGCATCCCATTTTGTGGCAATCACTCGATCAGATCGCTCATCAGACTTTAATTCATTAGCAAAGCAAATCAGTGAATAGGTTCGCTCATTTTTGTTTACAGAATAAACAACCAAGCCATATCCCCCATCATTTAAATCAAATAAATTTCTTTTAAATTTCCAATTTTTAAATTCACGTATAAAACTTCTAAGAAATGATAACTTTGATTGGTGAAAAGATCCCAGTCGAGATAAAGTCATGATTTTTTTCGGATCTCGGTGATCTACGTTAAACATATTTAGTTAATGTAATCTCTATAAAAATTAAACCAGTTGTTTCCTAAAATTAATTTAATTTCTTTATCATCAAACCCTACTAATTTTAAGCCTTTCTCAAGATTAACAAAACCCCTTGCATCTTGAAACCATGAGGGCTGATCAGGAAATGCAGCATTTGATGCGCTCCCTTCTCCATAGTCTTTTGTTTTAGTCCATGTACCATTTCTCATCCATTCTACAACTGAATCGGGCTGATTTAGGCATAAGTCAGATCCGATTCCAACTTGTGTTACACCCATAATCTCAGCTGTTTGAGCAACCATTGAACAAAAACTATCAAGAGTACAATTAGTACCTTCAAGAAGATGATGAGGATATAAAGATAATCCAAGCATCCCGCCTGATGCACCAAGCTCTTTTAATAGTTCGCTTGATTTATTTCGACGAACAGCATGCCAAAAAGCTGGATTTGCATGAGTAATGGCAATCGGTTTTTCAGATAGATTTATTGCATCAAATGTAGATTTCTCAGCAGAATGTGACATATCAACTATTACTCCAACTCTGTTCATTTCTCTAATCACTTCTTTACCCATGCGAGTAACCCCATTGTCATTTTTTTCATAACATCCAGTGGCTAAAAGTGACTGGTTATTGTAAGTGAGTTGCATAAATACAGCTCCAAGCTTATGGACCTCTTCAACTAAATATATATCATCTTCAATTGGAGAGCAGTTTTGAAAGCCAAAGAAAATAGCAGTTTTATTCTCTTCTTTTGCTTTCTCGATATCTTTAAAAGTTTTTCCATGAAAAATTAAGTTTGAAAACTGATCAAAATATTGGTTCCAATTAGAAATGTTTTTCTGAAGTTCATCAAAGTCCTCATGATATGCTATAGTAACATGAACAGCATCTAGCCCAGCATCTCTATTTATTTTAAAAATTTCCTCAGACCAATTGCAGTATTGTAAGTTATCGATCTTGAAGTTTAAATTTTGATCCATGATGTATTTATATTATTTATTTCAATGAGATAAACCAATTTTTTCTCAAAATAAGGCTCTTTTCAATTGAAAAAAAATAAAAAATTTATTTTTCTATCCTAGTTGTTGAGTCTGGACGTGTATATAATTTTCAGCTACCATTTCTCTACAATTTAGGATTTTGTTCAAAAAATATCTTATTCCTTAGGAGGAAAAATGACTGATTTAGAAGTACACGTTAATCAACCTGGTCGCGATAAGCTAGTAAAGGCAGTTCGAGAAAAAATAAATGAATTAGGTATTACTTATATATACTATCAATTCATTTCAGTAACAGGACGAATAGTTGGGAA
>CABYIR010000024.1 GCA_902518955.1 uncultured Pelagibacteraceae bacterium
CTGCAAGAATTCCAAGAATATCATTTCTTAGCCATCCAATTGGGCCCCATTCTGCTGAAGATTTTCCATCTAGTCTTTTTAAATTTAGACCTGTACCGACGCTAAACACTTTTATATTTGAAGTCTTGAAATGCTTTCTTGCTTCGTTGTATCCTATTAAAGATGGATTATTAGCAACAACTCCACCATCAATCAACCACGAGCCATCTTCAATTTTTACGGTCGGATAATAAAGAGGTGCAGCTGAAGTTGCGTTGATTGCACTAATTACACTTATATTCGAATTATCATAACTTGAAATAAGTCTTGGCTTTCTTTTCTCTACATCATACGCCAATACAGAAACAGGTTTATCAGAATGAGCAATTAATTTATTTTCGAAATAGTCTTTTAATAAAGCTGTCCTCGACTCATTATTATATTTTGGCTTACTATTTAAGAAAATTGCTTGACCCCAAAATGATTTTTGCATGCTCATAGCTAAATTATCTTTTGTCCAAAAATCTTCCAACTTTTCAGCACTGGTTTTATTTATTGTAAAATGTAGCGCATTTAAGCCACCAGCACTGACACCAATAAAAAAATCAAACAATTCAAAGACTGTTTTGCCAGTCTCTTTTTCAAGCTGTTTTAAAAAAATAACTGAAGCAAGACCTCTTACGCCTCCGCCGTCAAGTGATAGAACTTTTTTAAAGTCTTTTTTTTTAAAATAATCTAAAAAGAACATATTTTAAGAGTATTGTTGAGAAAGAGGTTTCTCAATTATAGGCATATGCATTGCAGCTGATATAAAACCCAATGCGACGCATATCCACCACATTATATCGTAAGACCCATAATAGTCATAAAGTCTACCGCCAAACCATGAACCTAAAAATGAACCAATTTGGTGTGATAAAAATGTAAATCCATAAAGCATGGACATATACCTTGATCCAAATATTACTGAAATAATACCACTTGTTAATGGTACTGTTGAAAGCCATAAAATACCTAACAGCGCAGCAAAGATTAATATAGTAATTTCATTTTTGGGTAAAAAAATAAATATTAAAAAAAGTACTGCCCTTAAAGAATATAAGATTGCAAGTAGATTTTTTTTGGATTTACTATCGCCCATTTTTCCAAACATCAGTGTCCCAAAAACATTAAACAATCCAATTAAAGCTAATGACCATGAGCCAATCCAAATTGGCAATGAAATATCTTCTAGATATGCTGGTAAATGAGTTGCAACAAAAGAAACATGAAATCCGCAAACAAAGAAACCTAATGTCAGAAGGTTGTAGCTTTTGTTTGCAAATGCTTCATCTAAAACTGATTTCAAACTTCTATTATTTCGCTCACTATCTTCTCCATTTTTTTTTGGTAGCGTAAGAGTAAAACAAAAAATTATCATTATCGATGAAATAAAGCATAAATAGATTATTGATTGCATCCATCCACTTAGGTTTATTAGAAAACCAGCTAATGGAACTATCAAAAACTGGCCTAATGAACCTGCGGCCATAACAATACCTAATGATAACGTTCTATTCTTTTCTTCCACCGCTTTTCCAACTGCTCCTAAAACAACAGCTGTTCCACATCCGGCAGAACCAAGTCCAAAAATTGCCTGTGAAATTATAATTTCCAAACTACTTTGAACCTTAGACATCATATAAAGCCCAATAATTAACAGTATCACACCGTATAATGCGGCTTTAGAAGAACCATATTTGTCTGCAATTGCGCCAAATAAAGGTGAGCCAAAACCAATCATTAGAAATTGTATTGCAACTGCAAATCCAAAAACTTCTCTTCCTGTTAGTAAGTGTTCTGAAACAGGTATCATGTATAGCCCTGAAGAATGACGAATACCAAATGAAACTAAAAGAAGAACGCATCCCCCAATAATAACTAATGTGGGCCTATTTAAATAAAATAGAAAAAAATTCATGATTAAAAATATATATGAAATCTTTTATTAAAATAGAATAATCGTTAAAACTTTAAATATAGTAATATTATCTTAAACAACTAATATACCTCACAAATAAACTGGTGATAGAATGCTTGATTTCACATTATTATATTTCTTTATCCCAGTTTTTTTTATAATTTCAATTACTCCCGGTCTCTGCATGACTCTGTCTCTCACAATGGGAATGGCAATAGGTGTCAAGAATACGATGAAAATGATGGTAGGAGAACTTACAGGAGTCCTTTTAATTTCTATAACAGCTGTAGTTGGAGGTGGATCAATAATAGCTAACTATCCTAATGCGTTTGAAATTTTTAAATATCTAGGTGGAAGCTATCTTTTTTACGTTGGTATACAAATGTTGAGGAATTTAGGAAAAATGTCATTAAATATTGATGGCTCACATTCCTTTAGTCAAAATGGACTTGAACTTGCAACTCAAGGATTTATTACTGCAATTGCAAATCCTAAAGGTTGGGCCTTCTTTTTGGCAATGGTTCCATCATTTATGAACTACGATAAACCCCTAATGCCACAAATGTTTGCTATGGTTCTTATTATTTTAATAATCGAATTTATATCTCTTATGATTTATGCAACTGGCGGCAAGGCTTTGAATCAAATTCTTACAAAAACTGGTAATGTTCAGTTAATTAATCGCGTGGCAGGGACCTTGATGATGCTTGTTGGAGTTTGGCTTGCATTGAGTTAAAATGGATTTAACAAAAGACAATATAACTTCACTCATCAAAAAGATAGCTGTACCTGCGAGTATTGGTACATTTTTTCAAACAATGTATAACCTTGTTGACTCTAAATTTGCAGGCCTTATTTCTCCAGAAGCTCTTACTGCAATTGTGAAGTCTTTCCCAATATATCTAATAATTGTAGCTGCAAGTATTGGAATTTCTGCTGGAACAACCGCACTTATTTCAAATACTCTTGGTAAAAAAGATAATGAAAAAGCATCTGTCTTGTTTGCTCAATCTATTTTAGTAGCTTTTTTAATTACGTTAACTGTAACTTTCATTGGAATAATTTCAATGAAAAAGATTTTAGTAATTCTACAATCAAATGAACAAATAATTAGTTACGCATTAGACTATATGAAAATAATGTTTTCAGGGTCAATTATAATTTTTTTGCTAGTAACTATGAATGCGTCTCTAGTTTCAAGGGGTGATACTAAATCTTATAGAAATGTTTTAATCTTTAGCTTTTTTTTAAACATATTTCTAAATCCTCTTTTCATTTATGGCTTCTATGTTGTACCAGCTATGGGTATTTCTGGAATTGCTCTTGCAACAATTGTTTCAGAATTAGTTGGATTAATTTATATAATTTATAAACTTAGTAAAACTGAGATTAGAAAGTATATCTCTCTTGAGTGCTTTAAGCCTAAGAAGGAATTAATTTTAGATATTTTAAGACAGGCTGTTCCATCAGGACTATCAATGGGCATGGTAGGACTTGGTGTTTTTATATTAATATATCTTGTTTCAAGCTATGGCGAGTATTCTGCTGGGGGATATGGAACCGGTGTTCGATTTGAACAGCTGTTTTTACTTCCTATTTTAGGTCTAAATACTGCTACTTTATCTCTAGTAGGTCAGAATTTAGGAGCAAATAATCTAGAGCGCATTAAAGAAATTTACTTCTTAACTTTAAAATACGGAGTTGGCCTAATGATAATTGGTGGTTTGATAATTTTTACATCCTCACCATACGTAATGAGTTTCTTTTCTAGTAATATTGACATTATTTATTATGGAACTGCATATCTAAAGATAGCTGCGATCGCTGGACCTTGTTATCCAGTATTTTATATTTCATCAGCATTACTTCAAGGGTTACAAAAGCCCACTCATGCAATGATAATCAATCTATTGAGAATGATTTTTATACCTTTAGTTATACTAGCTCCCGCAGTATTGATATTTAGCATTTCATACATTGAAATGTTTACATACCTCTTGATTATAAACTATACATTTGCATTAATAATTTTTTTCTACTGTAAGAAAAAAATAAACAAGATTATTAATTCTTATAATCCAAATTTTTCAGCTGTCTGATTAAAAAAGCCCTTATTTTTTTGATCAGCAATCCAATGATTAATATAGTTTATCCATTCTTGATCTCCACGAGGTAGAAGTATCGCAAATAACTTTGCATTTTTTGGTTCATTTATATTTACGATTGATAACTCAGGATACAATTTGATTAATTTCAGTGCGTCAACTTTACTTGTAAGTGATGCATCAGCTCTTCCAGATAAAACCTCTTGGTATTCTCTTGCAGGCGCCTCAACAGAAATAATTTTAGATTCTGGGAATGATTTTTTTGCTTCTCCTTCAAAAACTGTTCCAAGTGTTACAGCTACTTTAATATCTGAACTATTAATTTTTTCCCAACTATCAATTGACTCTGAATTTTTACTAAGAACCATAGCAACAGTACCTGTTCCATAATAAGAGTCTGAATATCCTGCAGTGATTGCTCTTTGAGCTGTAATGGATGCACTAGAAGTCATATGGTATTTATTAGACACAACTCCAGAAACTAAATTTTTCCAATCAGTTGCAACAAATTCAACTTCTACACCCATACTTTCACCAAGTTTATTTGCAACATCAATATCAAAACCTTCATATTCATCTGTTGCAGGGTTTTTAAAACTCCAACCAGGAAAATCTCCCGTTGTGCCAACTTTCAAAACACCACTTTGAACAATATCATCCAATGTAGAGCTAAACGAATAAGTAGCAGTTAAAAACGTAGTAAAAAATGACATAACAATTATTTTAATTAGTTTCATTTTAAATCCTTTTATATTGTAGTTATGAGCTATTGATTTAATGTATATCGTATTAAATGAATTTCAACGTATATAAAAATTGTACATTTTTTCTTAAAATAATTTTACCATGCTTATTATTATTTGGATGTAGCAATGATTATCAATGGGGATGGTACATTATTAATCCAGCAAATAAGACAGGGCTTTCAAATATAGAATTTTTAATTTCAGGATTACAATTCACTATTTACTTATCATTAATTGCTATATTTTTTTCAATTATAATTGGTCTTTTAATTTCTGTTTTAAGCTCAAGTCAGAATATTTTTCTAAAGTATTTTAATATTGGCTATACGGAAATAATTAGATCAATACCCGTATTAGTTATGATTTTATGGGTTTATTATGGATTTCCAGTCCTTTTTGATCTCAATTATAGCGCATTCACTGCAGGGGTTATAGCTCTTAGTATCTGTGATAGCCCATTCATAGCAGAAATATTTCGATCAGGAATTGAAGCGGTACCCAAAGGTCAAAAAGAAGCGGGGTCATCTCTAGGATTAAATAAGTATCAAAAGTTTATACTAATCACTCTGCCACAAGCTATAAAAATAATCTTACCTGCTCTTGGAAATCAATTTATCTACATGATTAAAATGTCATCGCTTGTTTCTATAATTGGACTTAATGAATTAACAAGAAAAGCAAATGAGCTAGTCGTAAGTCAATATCGTCCGCTCGAAATTTATACATTCTTAGTTTTAGAATATTTAGTTTTAATCTTAATCATATCTTACTTTGTTAGAAAATTAGAAAAGAAATTAAAAAACTAATTTCTTACTTCAAATAAGTTGGCACTATAACTTTGGATGATTGAGCACTTATTTTTAATGATGCCAATGTATTAAATTTCTCGTTCACTACATTATCAAATTTTAATATTTTTACTAAATCTCTGGTGATTATCGGATCAGGTAATAACTGAGCAAATGTTGCAATAAATTTTGCTGCAACTGTTGGTGCAGGGATTAAAAGTCTCCTTATCTCTAAGGTTTTTAATATTAACTCATAAACTTCTTTCATTGTCATAATATCTGGCCCACCAAATTCATAAATTTTACCCTGATCATCTTTAGAATTTAAAAGTTTAATTATTCCATCTGTTAAATCTTTTACATACACAGGCTGAAACTTATTATTTCCTCCCCCAAACATTGGTACAATTGGAGATAACTTAACAATTTTTGATTGCACTGAAAAAAACCCATCATCAGGTCCAAATACAATTGATGGTCGAACTATTTTAGCTTTTGGAAAATTTTCTAATAAAACTTTTTCTCCCTGGCCCTTAGTTGATTGATATTTTGAATCGCTGTTTATATCAGCTCCAATTGATGAAACATGCAAGAGATCATCAACCCCATACTTTTTAGAAAGTTCAGCGATATTTCTAATTCCAGTTACATGACTATCAAAATAATTTTCTCCTCCAGACTCATGGAGAACGCCTACAAGATTTATAATTATATCAGAATTTGCAATAAACTTCTCAATAGTTAGTGGTTTAACAATATTTCCATAACAAATATCAAGGTTGCTAGAATTTCCCATAGGTCCTAATTTACCTTGTAAATAAGGGTTTCTTGACACAGCACGAACAATATTACCCGTTTCCAGTAATTGATAAATTAAGTTTTTACCTATAAAACCTGTCCCAAAGACTGTAATTACTTTATTTTTCATAATTAGTTAGTATGAATAAATATACATTTTTGTTTTAAATTTAAATAGGATATTTTCATTATAATGCAAACACATTTATATAAAAATGATTTAGATGATGGAATTGTTTTTCATGGGAATGTTGCAATAGATACTGAGGCAATGGGATTAGATCCAGCACGCGATCGTTTATGTCTAATACAAATATTTGATGGCAAAACAGATTGTCATATGGTTCAGTTTGAAAACTTAAATACTGAGTCTCCAAATCTAATCAAATTATTAAATGATGAAAATATTCAAAAGATTTTTCATTATGCGCGATTTGATATGGCCGCTCTAAAACATGCTCTAAAAATAGATGTTAATAATGTATATTGTACTAAAATAGCAAGTAAGATTGCAAGAACCTACACCAACAACCATGGTTTAAAAGATTTATGTAAAGAATTACTCGGTGTTGAAATCTCAAAGAAGCAACAGAGTAGTGACTGGGGAAACTCAAATTTATCCAAAGAGCAAATTGCTTATGCGGCTAATGATGTAATATATCTTCATCAAATTAAAGATAAATTAGATAAAATGCTAATTCGAGAAGATAGGCAACTATTAGTTGATGCCTGTCTATCATTTTTACCAACAAGAGTAGATTTGGATCTTAGAGGATGGGAGAACGATATTTTCTCACATTCATCATAAAAATATGAAATCATCTTCATCAATTATTAAATCTGCACTCGATGTTTTAAACATAGAAATAAGTGGAATAAAATTAGTCAAAAGAACTTTTGATATTAATTTTGTTGCTGCAATAAAAGAGTTATCTAAAACTAAAGGTCGAGTTATAATTACTGGTATTGGAAAATCTGGCCATATAGCAAATAAAATAGCAAGTACTATGAGCTCTACTGGAACTGCAGCTCAATTCTGTCATTCTAACGAAATGTCTCATGGTGATTTAGGCATTCTATCCAGTAAAGATATATTAATTATAATTTCTAATTCAGGTAATAGTTCAGAGCTAAAGGATGCTATTTCATTTTCAAAAAAAAATAAGATTAAAACGATTGGAATTTCTTCTAACAACAAAAGTGAATTGATGCAGTCTGTTCATTACCCTCTCTTGCTCCCCATAGCTAAGGAAGCTTGTGCTGTAGGTAAAGCACCAACTACCTCAACAACCATGACACTTGTACTTGGTGATGCAATTTGTGTAGCTTTAATGAAATTAAAGAAATTTAAAATTGAAGATTATAAAAAGATACATCCAGGTGGAGCACTCGGTCTGAGTCTCATGAAAGTAAAAGATATAATGCACACTAAAAGTAAACTTCCACTTGTGAATGAGAATGTAAAAATGAAAAATGTAATCATAGAAATGACCAAAAAATCGTTTGGGCACGTAGGAGTAATCGATAAAGGTAAGAAAATTGTCGGGGTAATCACAGATGGTGATTTGAGGAGGGGTTTAAATGCTAAATTCCTTGATAAACACGCAAAAGATATAATGACAAAAAATCCAAAAATAATCTTAGATGAAATGCCGTTATTGGATGCTTTATCTATTATGACTAAAAATAAAATTACTTGTTTATTTATATCAAAAAATGGATCCAATAAAAAACCTATTGGTATAATTCATATCCACGACTGCTTAAGATTGATACAAAATTAATTATGATTTTTAAGAATAAAAAAATTCTTTTACATTTATTTATTATATTTTTACTTTTTTTTGGATTTAAATCTAATGGAGACGAAACTCAAAATACCGTAGAAATTAAGAACCCTATTTTTACTACCAAAAGCATCGATGGAAGTCCTTATGAAATAAAAGCTGAAAAAGGGCTGCAAAGAGAAGAATTTTTAGATCTTTTTGTTATTGAAGCTAAATTGAAAACAAATAAAGATATTTGGATCTACCTAAATGCAGATAAAGGTACATTTTATCAATCAAGTGGCGAGATATTTCTTGAGAGTAATATTGAAATATATACAGAGGCTGATGAAAAAATTTTTGCTGAAATAGCTAGTGTGAGTACAAATGACAAAATTATTACCCTAAAGAAGAATGTAAAATATCAAGACTCAAATATATTTATATCAGCCGATGAGTCCATAATAAACGACGAGTTCTCTAACATAACATATTATGGAAATGTTAAGAGCAAGATTTTAAAAAAATAAATCATATGAATAAATTTTTTCTTTTTATTTTCATATCTCTAATTTCATTTTTAAAAATTTCATACTCAAATGAAATATTGATTGAGTCAGATAAGTTGGTCATTACTAATGAACCTCTAACAACTACTTTTATTGGTAATGTCTATGCCTTTGATGATGAAATAAAACTTTGGTCTGATAAAATATTAATTCTATACACAGAAACTGAAAATCGAATTGATCAAATTAAAACTTTTGGTAATACTAAATTAGTAAGAGAGAATCAAGAAATCATATCGGAAAACATCACATATTTTGTAATCGATAAAAAAATCTATGCAAATGGAGATATTACTTTAACTCAAGATGAAAATATCATGAAGGGAAACGAATTAAAAGTAGATTTAGTAGATTCTACAAGTATAATGAAAAGTAGTAAAAATAATAAAGTAACTGTCAAAATTAATAACAATGAGTGAAAATAAAAATAAACCAGAGCTTGCTGCATCAAATACTGGTTTAAAAATAAAAAATATTAGAAAGTCTCTTTCAAAAAAACCTATTGTTCGTGATGTTTCAATTAATGTCGAACGTGGTAAGGCAATTGGTCTTCTTGGACAAAATGGTGCAGGTAAAACAACAACATTTTATATGGCTATGGGATTGATTAACCCAGATGGAGGGGAAATACATTTAGATGACAATAATATTACTTCACTTCCAATGTATAAGCGCGCTCGTCTCGGGCTTGGTTATTTACCTCAACAACCAAGTATATTTAGAGGACTATCTGTGGAAGATAATATTTTTTCAATACTTGAAACACAAAAAAACTCTTCAGAACAAATCAAAAATATTTTAGAAGAACTTCTTACTGAATTTTCCCTAACTCATCTACGTCGTGCTATGCCATATAATTTGAGTGGAGGAGAGAGAAGAAGAACTGAGATTGCTAGATGCTTAGCATCAAATCCAAAAATTATTTTAATGGATGAACCATTCGCAGGTGTGGATCCAATAGGGATTAATGATATTAAAGAATTAATTAAGCATCTTACCGATAGAAATATTGGTGTTCTTATAACTGATCACCAATCACGTGAAGTTTTAGATACGTGCGAGTATTCGTACATAATGCATGCTGGTGAAATTATTTCAGAAGGAACTAGTGATCATATAATAAGCGATCAAGATGCGAGAAAATTCTATTTAGGACAAAGTTTCAAAGTTTGATGGTGGAGCTAGTCGGGATCGAACCGACGACCTCATCACTGCCAGCGATGCGCTCTCCCATCTGAGCTATAGCCCCAACTTAAAATGAAATTATTTTTCTTCTAATGATACTTCGTCTTCATTATTTATATCAAGACCATCTAACTCTGGATCAATGTCATTTACATCTGCATCGTCTAAACTAATAGTATCTTCTTCATCATCCATTGAGATTTCTGCATCTGCATCATCTTCAAGCATAGATTCTGAAGCGTCATTTCCAATTAAATTATCATCAACAGTAGATTCTAAATCATCTTCATAAACTTTTTTTGCCGCAGAACTGGTAACAGGAATAATTTCATTTTCAATTGAATGGCCGCAATTTGGACATGGAAGTGGATATTTTCTATTTAAGTCGTAAAATTTTGTTTCGCATTCTGGGCATACTATTTTTTTACCCCATTCTGGTTTAGACATTTGATAACTTTCTATATAAAAGTTGGTTATGAATATAGTGGATATTGTATAGTATAATTAAAACATACCTCAAGATATAAAATTGATAAAACAAATAAAATATAAGCTAAAAGGCTCCCTTCAAATATCAGGTGATAAGTCAATATCACATAGATCACTTATTTTGTCATCCATGGCTCTTGGAGAGGCAAAAATTAGTAACCTTCTAGAGTCAGAGGATACTTTAAGCACAATAAAAATACTTAAAGCCCTAAGCATTCAAATAAAGAAAGTTAAAAAGGATTGGATCGTGATTGGTAATGGAACAAATGGATACATTCAACCATCTGAGGCCCTCGATTGTGGAAATTCGGGGACAACTGCAAGACTAATGCTTGGAGCTGTCAGCACCAATCCAATTTTCTGTACTTTTATTGGAGATAAATCTTTAAGTAAAAGACCTATGACAAGAGTTACAAATTTTCTTAATACAATTGGGGCTGAAACTGTATTAACGAATAAAGATTATTTTCCAATGACAATTAACGGTGTGGAAGATCCATTACCACTTCATCACAAAATTACAAAAGCGTCAGCACAAATCAAAACAGCATTAATACTTGCTGCTTTAAATATAATGGGTA
>CABYIR010000025.1 GCA_902518955.1 uncultured Pelagibacteraceae bacterium
ATTTTTAGAAATGAAATAGGTGTAAGACAAGTATTAAGCAAGACAGAGATTCAGGTAAAAGTTGGCAAACTAAGCAATTATTTAAAATCTATTGGCATTAGAAAAAATGATCGTATCGTAGCTGTGGCGGCAAATACACCTTATACAATTATTAGTTTTTTAGCCGTAAATTCAATAGGAGCAATTTGGAGTAGTTGCTCACCTGATTTTGGTGTCGATGCAATCTTAGATCGGTTCTCACAGATAGAGCCTATAGCAATGATGTTTACTAATTCTTATCACTATGGAGGAAAATTTATTGATATTTCAGAAAAAAATATTGAAGTAACCAGACACTTAAAATCAATAAAACATAAATTTTTAATGAACTACCCAGAAATAAATGAAAAAACAAATAATTTTGATATTGATCTAGAAACAATTTTTTCTAACAAAGATTTAAATAAAGAGATTTTTTTTGAAAAGAATTTTTTTAACGACCCAATGTATATTTTATATTCTAGCGGAACTACAGGAAAGCCAAAGTGTATTATTCATAATACTGGTGGACCATTAATACAGCATATGAAAGAACAGCAGTTACATTGTGATTTAAAGAAAAATGATAAAATATTTTACTTTACTACCTGTGGCTGGATGATGTGGAATTGGTTAATAACAGCATTATCTTCAAATGCATCAATACTATTATACGATGGATCTCCTTTTTTTCCTGAGAAAGACTCACTTTTTAAAATTTTAGAGGAAGAAAAATTAGATATTTTTGGTGTAAGTGCAAAATATATTGATGCACTAAGAAATTTTCAAATTTCTATAAAGGACAACTTTTGTCTAGAAAGTTTAAAATGTATTCTTTCTACAGGCTCTCCATTATCAAGTGATTGTTTTAAATATGTCTATGAGTCTATTAAAGAAGATGTTCACCTAGCATCAATAAGTGGTGGCACTGATATAGTGTCATGTTTTGTTGCAGGAAATCCAAATCTTCCAGTTTATCCAGGAGAAATACAAGTAAAATGTCTTGGTGTAGATGCTGATATATTTGATGAACACGGTAACACGACAAAAGATAAAGGAGAGTTAGTATGTAAGTCTAGTATTCCAAGTATGCCAATTGGTTTTTGGAATGACCCAAACAAGAAAAAATATATTACATCTTATTTTTCAACCTTTGAAAATATATGGTCTCAAGGTGATTTTGCACAATACACCATTAATAGTGGTATAGTTATTTATGGAAGATCAGATGCAACTCTTAATCCAGGTGGAATTAGAATTGGAACAGCTGAAATATATAGAGTTGTTGAGTCTTTTGAAGAAATAAATGAGTCAGTAGTTGTAGGTCAGATTTGGAATGATGATGTACGAATTATATTATTTGTAACTCTAAATAGTAATTTTAAATTAGATCAGTCATTAAAAAGTAGAATAGAAAAGAAAATAAAAGAGGCTACATCCATACGGCACGTTCCATCAAAGATTATTTTAGTAACAGATATCCCAAGAACAAGAAGCGGCAAAATATCTGAGTTATCTGTACGAGATACAATTAATAATATTAAAATCAAGAATCTTCAGGCTTTGGTAAATCCTGAATGTCTAAGTCAATATCAAAATATTGAAGAATTAAAAAAATAGGATTATATCTTTGTTATGAAAATAGATTATGATCAAAATGAAGTAAGAATAGAAATTGAAGGCTCAGTCTATAATTTACACCCACTCTGGATAAGAGAGAGATCAAATGAAGAGAATATGGTTGATCAAAATTCTTTACAGAGACTCTATGATCCTGAAAAACTACCCGTTGATTTAAAAATCAGTGATCTTACCCGTATCAATGAAGAGAAAGTTAGAATTAAGTTTTCTGATGATCACGCTGCTGAGTATTGCCTAAAATCATTATCAAAAGAATTACAAAGATCAAAAGGGTTGCCAGAAAAAATCTTATGGGATAATTCAAATATAGAATTAAAAAATTTTGAATTTAATTATGATGAAAATGAAGATGATCAATTATTAAAAATCCTTCATTATTATCACCAATATGGATTTGTATTAGTTTCAGGCTTAGACCCTAAAGATGGAGAAATCGTTAATTTTGCCAATAAAATTGGATATATTAGAGAAACTAATTTTGGAAAGTTATTTAATGTAGTTTCCCAGAAACAACCTAATGATTTAGCATATACATCAATTGAACTAGAATCGCACACAGATAACCCTTATAGAAAGCCAGTTCCTTCAATTCAATTCCTTTTTTGTATTGAAAATAGTTGCGAGGGAGGAGACTCAACAGTTGTTGACGGATTTAAAGTCGCGTTAGATCTAAAAAATAAGAATCCAGAAGTGTTTGAAACATTATCTAAAACTCTAATAAATTTTAAATTTAAAGATAAAGATGCAATATTGGAGAAAACAGGAAAAATAATCAAAATAAGTGAGAGGGGAGAGCTGAAGCAAATAAAATACAGCAATCGCCTTGATTTTGTATTTTATCAAAAACCGGACCAGCTAGAGAGATTCTACGAATCTAAGAGATTGATGCATGAAATGATTAACTCAGATAAATATGTACTAAAATTTCATCTTGATCCAGGATCACTTTTGATAATGAATAATTATAGAACATTACATGGTAGAACAAGTTATAATACATCAGAAGGTAGTCGCTGGTTACAAGGACTTTATATTGACCATGACTCTGCAGAAAGTAAATATAAGTTGTTAGCTCATGGATAAAAATTTAAAAAAAGTAAGCTTTACTGAGATGAAAAACGGCACAAAAGCCGATTATGACTTACTGACTAAATATGAGCATGAGTTTGTTAGTGGTTTACCTGACCGTATTTTGCAAGAGCTAAAAAACTTAGGAGAGTCATTGGACGGATATAAGGTTTCACGATTAGAGCACTCATTACAATCTGCGACTCGGGCTGAGAAAGATGGAGCAGATGAAGAAATGATTGTAGCAACTTTAATACACGATATTGGTGATAGCTTAGCTCCAAACAATCATAGTCAATTAGTTGCAGCCATATTAAGGCCTTACGTTTCTGAAAAAGTCTATTGGATCATTTTACATCATGGAATGTTTCAAGAGTATTATTATGCCCACCACGTTGGAAGAGATCGTAACGTAAGAGATCAATTTAAGGATCATCCATATTATCAAGATACAGTGGATTTTTGTGAAAAATGGGATCAGAAATCTTTTGATCCAGATTATGAATCTTACTCACTAGAACATTTTGAGCCAATGGTTAGAAGATTATTTTCAAAAGAGCCGAATTATTAGGCAATTTTTTTTACAATTACATTTCCAATTGAGTACCCTGCGCCAAAAGAACATATTATTGCTAAGTCATTTTTTGATAGATTTTCATTATTTTTGTGAAATGCAATAATTGAACCAGCTGAACTTGTGTTGGCATATTCATCAAGTACGATGGGGGCAAGACTCTGATCAGCTTCAAATCCTAAAAGATATTTAGAAATTAATTTATTCATACTTTCATTTGCCTGGTGCAAATACATGCCTTTAATATTATTAATATCAATACTATGTGATTCTAAATGATCCTTTATAAGGCTTGCAACTTTAGGCACTACTTCCTTAAATACTTTTCTTCCATTTTGATGAAACAGCTTATCAGCTTTACCTATACCTTCAGGAGATGAATTATTAAGAAATCCATAATTATTTCTGATATTATTTGAAAATTCAGTCAGAAGTTTGGTTCCAAGAACTTCATAACAATTATCAGACACTTGTTCTTCTTTAAGTTCTTCTAAAACGACAGCAGTCGCAACATCTCCAAAAATAAAATGACAATCTCTATCTTTAAAATTTAAATGACCGCTGCACATCTCAGGATTTATCATTATAGCTGAGCGAATTGATCCACTTTTGATCATGTCGTATATATTTTGAATTCCAAATGTAGCTGATGAACAGGCAACATTCATATCATAGGCAAATCCTTTTATTCCCAACTCATTTTGGATTTCAATAGCAATTGCTGGGTATGGTCTCTCTAAGTTTGAACATGCAACAATCACTGCGTCAATGTTATTAGGATCTATTTTTGCATTTGAAATCGCATCTTGGCCCGCTATTGAACCTATCTCTGCTAAATTAGAAAGTTCATTTTCACTTCTCTCTCTAAGTTTTGGTCTCATAAAAGAAGTATCGAGTATTCCAGATTTATCTTGGACGTATCTTGATTTTACACCAGATGCTTTTTCAATAAAATCTGCATTAGATTTTTCAAGAGCACTTATTTCACCCTTTTGAATACTTTCTTTATTTGACTCATTATATTCGTCAACAAATTTATTGAATGAGCTTACAAGCTCTTCATTAGAAATTGATTCCTTTGGTGTAAACAGTCCTGTGCCAGATATTTGAACTCTCGCCATAGAAATATATTATTGAAATAGTAAGCCGTTATGAAATTAAGAATCGTTGCAGAATATTACAAAGATTTATGTCTACCTCAGATTGAGAGGTAGACATGAATTGTTAAATTCCCGGAATATAAGGAACGCCATCACCTTTAATAGTCTCATTAATGCCCTGGATTGTTGTGCAAGCAGTAATCATGAAACTGATGGCTAAAACTGTAAGAGTAACTCTCATATGATGTCTCCGATTTCTATTAAGAAATACTATATTTTATTATTCTATGATTTCAATATAAACTTTTATGAATGAGATTTTTTGTTTATGTAATTGGAACAAATGCATCAATTCATAAAACCTATGTTGGGTGGACAAATGATGTTGAAAAGCGATTAAAAGCTCATAACAGTTCTAAGGGGGCTAAGTCAACTAGAGGATATGAATGGAAACTTCTTTATAAAGAAGAATTAAATTCTAAGTCTGAAGCGATGAAGAGAGAATATGAATTAAAGAAAGATACAAAATTTAGGTCAGATTTACGAAAATTAATTTCCTAATTCTCCATACTTACTTCTTTCTCCTTTTCTTAAACCATATGGCCCTGCAAAAAAAATAGTAACAGGTTTTATGCCAGGTTCGAGATCAACTCTATGAAGAGTATTTGCACTTCTGAATCCAATATAGCCTTTTTTTCTCCAATTTTTTTCTCCTTGACTATTTGTTTCCCAATAGCCTCCCTTAATGATTATTGTAATAAATGGAAAAGGATGATTATGAAGTCCTACTCCATGATCATTATCTAAAATATGATGAATCAAAATATTAAAAGGAAACCACTTAGGGCGTTGTCTAAAAATCAAATAATACCTTTTAGTCCAAGGTTTTGCTAAATGATAGTCTTTATGTGAAGGACCTCTGTCCATCACAACCTTCATTCTACCTAATTTTTCTAGTATCTTTAATAAAAGCATGTTAACTCACATAATAATATATTTGCGTCCGTAGCTCAATTGGATAGAGCATCAGACTTCGGATCTGAGGGTTGAGGGTTCAAGTCCTTCCGGGCGCACCATAGAGGAAATTTATGAAAGTAATTAAACCATTTGGCCCCACAATTGGAATAACGAAACTTACAAAGACTACTGTAACTAAATTAAACCGATTTTCAGAGAAAGTGGTCAGTAATAGTGGGCTATCAAAAAAATATGATTTCGATAGTCAATTGATTGGAAGTATGAAACAGCAATTTAGAGTACCCCAGAAAGTTCTCAAATCTGGAATTGAAAATGTTATTAAAAAATCAATCAAAGATTATTATAAGCAAACTTTGAATATCAAAGTTAAAAAAATAAGAATTGATAAAGTATGGATAGTTAGTCAATATGCAGGCGACTTCAATCCACCTCATCTACATCGAGGAAATATTAGTGGAGTAGGGTATCTGAAAATTCCATTATCAATAAAAAATAATAAAGAAAAGGACTTGGCGGGTTTGATTTCATTCTTTGATGGAAGAGTTTCTTTGCCAAGAAATAGCCCACCACTGGTAAAACATCGAGAAACTTTTAAGCCTAAAGTAGGAGATTTTTATATTTTTCCAGCTTTCTTAATGCATGAAGTTCATCCCTTTAGAGGTGAAGGTGAAAGAAGGTGCTTTTCTTTCAATGCATTTGTTGATGCTTAATTAGAAATAAAATTGTTACCGCTAGTTAATATACTGGATGCCTGGCTTATCATATTGTCTACAATTTGTTTAGATGACAATATATCATTTATACCTCCAATACCCTGACCGCTGGGCAAGCAGTCTTCATTAACATTTATTTCTTTTATTTTTCCACCAATAGTTCCAAATACATCATCTTGAATTGTTTGCATGTATTGAAGAGGAAATTTTTGAATTTGATCTGGATTATCTTCAAATCTTTTTATTCTATCATTTTGAATACATCTACAAGGTTTGCCAGTGTAAGAACGAGTAATAATTGTATCTTCAATGCTTGCATCTAACATATGATCTTTTGCATCTTGATGTGCATGAGCTTCTGTTGACATGATAAACCTTGTTCCAACCCAAACCCCAACTGCACCAAAAGCTAGAGCCGCTGCCAAGCCTCGACCATCGATAATTGATCCAGCTGCAACTACAGGAATTTTAACAGCATCAACTACTTGAGGCACTAGTGCCATTGTTCCAATTTTACCAGTGTGTCCTCCTCCTTCGGTTCCTTGAGCGACTACAATATCGCAACCTGCTTGCTCTGCTTTTTTTGCATGATTAACAGTTCCACACATACTTATGACCAACAAGCCAGCATTATGAAGTTTTTCGATTATTGGAAATGGAACTCCAAGGCCTGCAATGAAAGAAGATGCACCACTTTCGATTATTGCATCGACGCCTTTTTCAAGTTGATCAGGAACAGGTGATAATAAATCAATACCAAAAGGTTTATCAGTTAATTCTCTTACTTTCTTAGCTTCACTTTTAATTTCTTCAACAGACATATTTGCAGCGCCTAAAGTACCATATCCTCCTGCATTACTTACAGCTGCGCATACTTCACTATATGCAACTCCAGCCATTCCAGCGAGCATAATTGGATGATCCACTTTTAATAATTCATTTAATTTTGTGCGAATAGCCATGAGATTTTATAACCTTTCTTATTTGCGATTTATTTAATTGTCCATGCCTTAATATTTTAACTTCATTAGCATATGTTGCAACAAGAGTAGACTCTTTGAAGGTCATTTTTTCATTACTAAAGATTGCAGTCTTTAGATCTTTATTCAACAGTATTTTAAGGTTTTTAATGCTTCTTTCATTTTTTTCTTTGTGTAAATTAGCACTTGTTGTAGCTAAAGGTTTTTTAATATTATTAAGAAGGCTTAACATAGCTTTATTTCTTGGAATTCTTATTCCTATTTTTGACAGTCTTTTATCGCCATTGTAAATTTTTTTCTTTTTTTTATTTAAAATCAAAGTTAATGGACCTGGCCAAAAATTTTTAGCTAAAATGATGTCTAGCTCATTAAATTCAGCTATTTTTTTTGCTTCTTCTAAAGACCGAACAAAAATAATCAATGGCATTGTTTTAGGTCTATTTTTAATCTTAAATATTTTTTTAACGGCATACTCATCCTCTGCTAGAGCCGCGAGACCATAAACAGTATCTGTAGGCATAACAATAACCTCACCATTTTGTAGACTTCTACTTGCCAATTGAATAGTATCGTTACTAGATTTTTTGATTTTATTTAACATTTTTATGACAGTTACATCTGTATTTTATGATAATAGTTTTAAAGGACACGTTTCAAGTCTTAATAATCCTGAATGCTCATCTCGCGTTGAGAATATACTTGAATTAATCAAAAAAGAAGATTTTAAAAATATATCTATTTTTGAACCTGATGAAATTGATATAAAGCTGATTAATGAGGCTCATGCAAAAAACTTTGTTGCAGAGACACTCCTACGATTTCCCAATAATGAAGAAATTGTATATCTTGATCAAGAAACTCCTGTCTCAAAAGAATCAAAATTAGCAACATTAAAAGCTGCTGGCTCGGGAATAGATGCTGCAGATATGATCATGAAAGGACACGCTAAAAATTCATTTTGTATTGTCAGACCACCAGGTCATCATGCCTGCTATGATAGATCCATGGGGTTTTGCGTATTTAATAATGTAGCAATTTTAGCTCACTATCTAATCAATGCCTATAATTTTGAAAATATTGCAATTATTGATTTTGATGTTCATCACGGGAATGGTACTCAAGATATTTTTTATAATAATTCAAAAGTTCACTATTATTCTACTCATCAGTACCCATTATATCCTGGAACAGGAGATACTAATGAAACTGGTTGTGGAAATATAATTAATGTACCACTAAAAGCTGGAACTGGGTCTGAGATTTATCAAGAAATTTTCGATCAAAAAATAATGCAAGGATTAGATGAGCAAAAACCAGACTTTATAATATTATCTGCAGGGTTTGATGCTCATACTGCAGATCCATTGGCAAATCTGAATTTAATTGAAAAAGATTTCGAAGTAATAACAATGAAATTAAAGTCACTTGCAAATAGGTATTGTGGGGGTAAGATTGTATCTATGTTAGAAGGTGGCTATAATATTCATGCCCTTGAACAATCAATGATTACTCATTTAAAAGTGTTACAAAACAATGACTGAAATACCAAACGACATTAAAAAATTATCATTTGAAGATGCTATGTCAGAATTAGAAGAAATCGTTGATAATCTAGAGAGTGGAAATATTGATTTGGACAAGTCAATTCAATATTATACAAGAGGTTCCCAAATTAGAGCTCACTGTCAGAAAAAATTAGATGAAGCAGTTATGAAACTTGAAGAAATTCAAGTATCTAGTGAAGGTAAAATTTCAAAAAAAACAAAATAATTGCTCCCATGGAGATA
>CABYIR010000026.1 GCA_902518955.1 uncultured Pelagibacteraceae bacterium
AACTTGCAGCATACGATATGAATCTATAACAGTTCTTAAAGCAGATACCAGCATCGAGAGTCTTACTTACTCGGTCACATTTTTCTGGATCTTCTGAAAATACTCCTGATGACAGGCCATAATCATTGTCATTCGCGATCTGAAGAGCTTCCTCCTCGGTTTTGAATTTAATGACTGATAAAATTGGCCCAAAAAGCTCTGTATTTGCAGTGCTTATCGACCGATCAGGACACTCGATGATTGTTGGTAAGAAATAGCATCCCTCAGAAAATTCTGGAGCTTTAGTTCCCCCACAAATAATTTTTGCGCCTTGTTCAACAGATTGTTTAATATTTTTTTTAATGAACTCAACTTGCTTGTCATTGTTCAACGGGCCCATTTGTGAGTCTTCATCTAGTGGTGAACCTAATTTTATTTTCTTTGCACGTTCAGTTAATTGATCAAGGAACGTATCATAAATAGTATCTTGTAAAACTAAAACTGATCCCGCAATACAGCTACACCCATTACCAGAAAATATTGCAGTAGTAATATTGTTTAATGCATTCTCAAAATCTGCATCATCAAAAACAACAACTGGAGATTTTCCTCCTAATTCTAGCGTCAGTGATGCATAGTTTTCTGCTGAGTTTCTGATCACGTGTGAAGCAGTTGAAGTTCCACCAGTGAATAAAATTTTACCTACATCTTTATGGGATGTTAATAATCTTCCAACTTCTGCGCCACCACTAATAATATTGATGACTCCTTTTGGAAGACCGGTATCGTGCACTAACTTTGCAAATTCAATTAAAGGTGCTGGAGCTAGTTCAGATGATTTCATAACAACTGTATTTCCTGCAGCTAAAGCAGGAGCAACTTTTGTTGCCATTAAAAACATTTGAGAATTCCATGGAATGATACATGCAATAACGCCGATTGGCTCCCGAACTTCGACAACTTCCATATTAGGCTTATCAATATTAGGTATAGGAGTTTCATTATTCATGCTTTCTGCTAAGTCAGCATAATAATAAAAATATTCCTTCATATATTCAGACTGAAACTTTGTTTCTTTTAGTAACTTGCCACTATCAATAGATTCCGTTTTGCCAAGCAGCTCTGCATTTTCAAACATCTTGTCGCCAATGGCTCTTAAATATTTAGCACGTTCAGCAACTGAAGTTTTTGACCAATGATCATTGAAGGCATTCTTTGCTGATTGAACAGAACGTTCAACATCACTCTCTGATGCATCAGGAAATGTAGCCCATGGTTGATTATTTTCAGGATTTAAACTTTCAAAACGCTGATTATGTTCAGCTCCAACAAAACTTCCATCAATATACATATCGTATTCTGTTAAGCTCATTACATTCCTTCAATAAAATTACTAAACACTTTATTCACTTCTTCAGCACATTCAATTCCAACCATATGTTTACCTTGATCAAAAATAACGACCTTGCTCTTTTCGATAACATCGCCCAGTTGATTAGACATTTCAGGCGTAGACCCTACATCTCCATTAGCTGTACAAACAAGAGTTTCAGCTTCTATTTGACTAAAATCAATCAATTTATCCTCAAAATGCGCGAATAATTTGTATGACTTTAGAAAGTCCTCATTGTTATTGCTAGATAAAATATCAGTGATTTTTTTAACTATTTCAGTATTAGACGATAAGTAATCTTGATTAAACCAGCGATCCAATTGCTTTGGTGCGTTTAAATAAGTTTCTTTGATATCAATAAATCGTTCAGCTGCATTTTTTTTCTGCTCTTCAGTACGATTAAAAATAGTTCCAAACAAAACTGTTTTCAAAACATTGTTTTTTCTTGTCGATGAAAAATGAGCCGCAATGAGTCCCCCAAGACTAAATCCAATAATTATAACCTTTTGAATTTTTAAAATTTGTAACAATCCTTCAATTTGATTTGAAAAATCTTCAAAGCTTACGTCATCTAAAATACATGTTGATAATCCATGACCAATTAGATCATAGGTAATTGTCGTTTGATTATTAAAAAATTTTATTTGTGGTTCCCAGATACTGTGATCAAGTCCAACACCATGAATAAATAAGATTGGCGTCGTTCCCTCTACTTTATTTATTTGATAATACGTTCCTTGATCATCAAGGCCTTCACGAAATGACATGAATTACTTCAGACCCATTTCCTTTTCATCTTCATAACGATTACCGATACGATGATGGGCTTGAGGAGTTGTACTTGCACCAATGGCAATAACAAGTTCAGCGGGTCCTGGTGCATCATGAATTGTAAACTCATGTGTTAAATAAAATTGTCTTAAACCTGGATCAGTTTTGTGCATCATAGGAATAGACATTTTTGAAGCTGCAAGTCCTCTAACATTAGTAAACGATAGGTAAGATGTTCCACCGACTGCATCTCTAAACTTATTACCAAAATGTAATGTGTGTATGAGCGCACTTGCGTGCTGAATACTTCCTCGCATACCAGTCATACTGGCCTTACCATAAGCAAGAACTTTATCTGGTGATCCAATCTCATTTAATAATTCAGCAACCAAAAAATCACCAAGCTTTGGAGCAATATCTAAGATGGCTGGTTTTAAATCTTCAACATAACCTTGATCAACCCATGGATTTGTAATGACTGCTGCAACCGAAATAAGCTCTACTGGCTCTTCGCATTTTTTAAAGTCTTCGATATACGTTGTATCAACAAACTTACACATCTTCCTAATTTCAAGCGTCATATTATTATCCTACTGTTTAACTTTGTGTTTAAATGAGTCCTGTCTAAAGGAATATAATGCATCAGGTGAGCATTGAACATCGATTACTGTTGGGCATTCGGCCTCTATTCCAGCTTGGATCGCATCCCCAATTTCTCTTGCTTTTTCAACCTTTATACCCTTACATCCATACAACTCAGCCGCCTTATCAAACTCAGGAGTTGTAATATGAGCACCTATAAATCGGCCTTCAAAGAAATCTTTTTGGTACGCAGCTTCAGCGCCCCATGTTCCATTATTCATAACAACACACACTGTATTGATATTATTTTCAACTGCAGTTGAAAGTTCAGGAAGTACCATCGACATACCACCATCTCCATGAAATGACACTACTGGTCGTTCCGGTGCTGCCAATTTAATTCCCAATCCAGCTGGGTAAGAAAATCCTACTAATCCAAAATCAAGTGGAGTAAATAAACTCTTTGGCTGATGATAATGTAACGCATCAGTTAATTGAAGACACATCGTACCAGCATCTAATGTCACAACGCTATCATCTGGTAATGCATTTCTTAGTCCTTTAAACAATCCTGATGGCAAAATTGGAACACTGTCCATATCAGCATCTGCATCTCTTTGTTCAAGGTAATTTTTTTTATTACTTTTAAATTGATCTGCCCATGCTTCCACTTCTTGTTTAGCTTTATGTTTCTCTAGAAGATTACATAGTCGATCTGCAACTGTTTTAGCATCTGCATGAATACCTACTTCAACAGGAAAATACCGACCGATAGAATTTTGATCAATTTCACATTGTATAATTGAAGCATCTTTGTTCAGATTATCATATGAATAGAATGTTGTATTAAATCCTAAGCGACTTCCCAAGACTAAAATAACATCAGCTTCCTTCAAAAGTTGTGTGCCCAGTCCTGAACCACGTGGTCCAGCTGATCCAGCATTTAATGGATGACCGTATGGAATTGCATCTCCGTGTCCTGGCGATGATGTACAAGGTGAATTTAATAACTCAGCTAATTTCAAAACACTCTCTGAAGCATTCATTCCATAATTTTTAATTCCAGCACCGACTAAAATAACTGGCTTTTGTGCTTCACTTAAAAGTTTTACAGCTTGCTGTAAATTATCCTCCGTTGCAGTGGGAGCATCAATTGATTGAAACTGCGACACTTCATCAAAGTCAGCAGATTGACCAAGTACATCTCTTGGCATATCAACATGCACAGGGCCAGACCGAGGAGTTAATGCTGTTTGCATTGCTTCGTTTAAGACATTTGGAATTGTTTCGATATCTTTAACTTCAAAAACTTTTTTAGATACTGCTTGCATTAAGCTTACCTGATCAATCTCTTGGAAAGCATCTTTACCCTTGTGGTCTGATGCTATTGCACCAGCAAGATTAACAACTGGTGAAAAAGCAGCTTTGGCTTGAGCCATTGCAGTTACTGTATTACTGACTCCAGGTCCAGCTTGACCACTCAAAAAGATACCATTTTTCGCAGTATATCTGGCATATGCATCCATCATGATCATGCCATTGCTCTCGTGCCGACATCCAATATATCGCACTTTATCAGCGTTATTATAAAATCCGTCTAGTATTTCTAGAGTCGATGATCCAATCAATCCTGTTACTAATTTAATATCATTAGCAATTAAAGTTTCGACGACAGCTTCGCCACCAGTCATTTTTTTTGAGGACACTAAGAAACTTTCTTTATCAACTTGTCATCACTAAAATGTGGCGCAACCTTTTCATTAAATAGTTTTAACGATTTCATAGATGCATCATGAGGCATCCCTGGGGGGCTTGACCAGATTGCTAGGTGCTGAAGATTTAACTCAGACTTTAACTCATGAATCTTTTCAGTCACAAATTCAGCTGTTCCCACAAGTTGGTTTCTTGGGTGTATCCAATCATACGTTAGAAGATCAATAGGATTATCTGTTTTTGGAAACTCCTCACCAGGATTTGCAAAAATACTAACACCTCTACCACCTCCACAAACGGAAACTAGGTATCGTAAAAAATGTTCACCAGCTAATTCTTTTGCTTCTTCCATAGTATCAGCAATAAAGCAATCACGAACAAGGGCAATACCCTCACCCATTGGAACATCTCTCTGCTCGACTTCTGATTTTGCATTTGCGTAAATCTCAAAGCGAGATTTTAAGGATGCAATCGTGGGCAACCACATCAAACAATTAAGACCATTCTTTGCAGCAAACTCAATTGAGCTTGGACTATCAACAACCTGCCAAAGAGGAAGTTCTTTTTGATATGGTTTTGGTACAATACTAATTTTTTTTAGAACATTAGTTTCAGGATCAACTACATCAGATGTTTCATTTAGTAATGGATTTGAATACTTAAAATCAGGAGCAGGATATTCATAAAATTCTCCTTTGTGAGAAAAATAATCTTGAGTCCAAGCCTTTTTTAAAATCTCTAATGTTTCAACAAACAATCTAAAGTTTTTTGGCTGATCTTTTAAATCAGCTTCAATATTCATATGAATAGCTTCTTTTCCAAAAACACCACGTCCAAGTCCCACATCAAGTCTGCCACCAGCTAAGTTATCTAGAAGAGCAACATCTTCAGCTAATCTTAATGGATTCCAAAATGTTGCAATAGCTGCGGCTAATCCTATACGGATACTTTTTGTGCGAGATGCAAGATCTGCACCGAGCAATATTGGGTTTGGAACACATTCCATTGTCCAATTATTTGTTGTTTGTAAATGATGCTCACTCAACCATACTTGTTTAAAATCACTATTCTGATCGAGATATTCAGTTATTTCACGAACTTCATCTAGTATTTCTGAGTAAGGACGCTTATGCCAATTTGTAGCATTTAAGAATTTAGAAAAAATCATTGTTACCCTTTTTATTAAATTATCAATAAAATGGCGCCGATCCCGCTTCCTATATATGGTGAGTTATGTACGCTTAAGCCTAAATATTATCAGAAAATTGATCTTTTTTCAATTCGCTCATTTGATAATTTCGTTAGAATAAACCCCAAATAAATTCTTTTTCTCTACCCAAAAAGCTAATTCATTCTCTTCATGCGTCATTTCTAAAAGACACCACTTTGAGTCACAACTCTTTATACTGGTATGTACGCCACGATTTAATTTTACCAAAATCTGATTCTTCTTTGTGTTGTCGTATCCATATGAAAAAGGCTCTGTCTTCGTAATTGCGAATCGTTTCCCTGAAAATAAAAAAGACCTCATCCATCCTTCAACGCCATCTTGTGGATCTTTAACATATCGCCAGCCATCAGTTTCTCTTAAAATTTCCATCGGATAACCTTTGTGTTGATAACGATAAATAATATTAGCATCAGTAGTGGGGCCATACCTTAAGTTTGCATCACCCTTTAATGAAACCCATCTTGGTATTGGCAATCCAGATTCTGATCCTTTATCAAACGCAGAAGCAAGAGGACTCATTAAAAAAAATGTTAAAATAATCAACCTAATCATTAACAAAATCTTTACGGATAAAGTCTTTCAATTGACCAATCATCTCCATTTTTTTGAAAAGACAATTCGATCATGTAATCGAGTTGTATACTCTCCGTGATGCTGCCAGAATTCAATTTTTAATGGCTTAATGTATATACCTGTCCAATTGGCTGGTCTTGGAATATCTTTTCCTTCATATGACTTTTTGAAATCATCCCATTCTTGTTCCATTTGCTCTCTTGATGCTAAAGGTTGGCTCTGTCTAGAAATCGAAGCGCTCACTTGTGCATCAACACTTCTACTTTTCCAATACTGATCTGCAATGATATCTGATACTTGCTCAACTTCTCCTTGCACACGAACACTTTTTCCTTGTTTGCGTGACCACCACGTTAAGGCTCCCTTTTTATTTGTAAATAGCTCTAGTCCTTTTTGGGAATCAAGGTTTGTATAAAATAAAAATCCTATTTCAGTAACTTCTTTTAATAAAACAAACCTACCGTTAGGCATGCCACTTTCATCTACTGAGCTGACACAAATTGCATTTGGATCTTCCGGCTCCATTTCTTTCTCTGGTTCATAATAAATGTTCCATGCTTCAAGCCATGATTTACAATTTGATATATCTTTGGTCATATCAGGAATATAGTATATTTTATATTAAAAACTAGTGTATAGGTCTCTATTAATAAGCGTTATTAGAGCATAAAAATAATTATGATTCAGGTACTTAAAAAAATATTCTGGCTTCAATGGAGATTTGTGAAACAGTTTTTTCAAACAGGTGTGTATCCTCCATTAATTAGAAACCGAAAACGAAACGTTTGGAAAAAAAAATAATCTATTTTTCTGAGTCTTTATCTTCAAGATTAACAACAACTTCAGTAATTCTTTGCATCTGAGATTCTATTCTTACTGAATGATCTTTCAAATCTTGACGAATTAAATAAACCAAATAAGCAACACCTATAAGCGCTAATAAAATTAAAAATTCCATAAAATAATTATACCTTTAATTGAGTTTTGGAAAATAACTAAAAAAAACACTTTAATCCGTAAAAACCTAACTCTCACCTCTCATTTTTAGTATTTGTTGATAGGCATCATTAATATTTTGGAAATTTTCTTTGGCTTTTTTTATCAAACTAGGATCAGTAATGCCTGACGATCTAAGACTATCGGGATGATTTTTCCGCGCGAGATTTCTATAAATTTTCTTTATTTCAGAAGTTGATTGCGATTTTTTTGCGCCAAGGACTTTGAATGGATCTTCTTTATTAAATTCTGGTCTTGAATTTCTAAGTCTATTAAATGTTTGCTGATCTATTCCAAAAATTTGGCTAACTTTTTTTATATATCGTAATTCAGGATTTGATAAATCATGATCAGCATATCCAATTTCAAATAGTCCCAGAATAATTTGTTCTAACATCTGAGGTGATCTTCTAAATGTAGCACTCAACTGTTCAGCATACGGCTCAAAACCTGCTGAGCTTTGCGCGGCCTCGTTCCAAATGGCGCCAACCTCTCTCATATTTTCATTAGGAATTCTAAAAATTTTTTTAAACTTAGCTATTTCGTCTTTTGTCACGCGACCATCTGCTTTAGCAAGCTTAGCGCATAGAACAACAAGTCCTAATGCATAAATTCCTTGTTGTTTATTAAATGCCGCTCCAGGATTTCTAAAATTATTTTTTTTACCAAGAAAGAAAGCACCTGCAGTAAATGCTATAGCTCCTAAAGGACCGGCTATCATGTTTCCCAGAGAAGCTGCGAGTAAATATTTCCAAACGTTCATGCTTTTTATGTTAATCTAATTCTTAGTCTTTGTAACCTCAATCTTAGATCGAATTGAATATGGATAATAATATAAAAATTGGTGCATTTTTTATGGTCGTGAGTGTGACAGGATTTGCACTCATGGATCTAGCTGTCAAATGGACAACTGATGATTACAGTGTGGGATATGTTGTTTTCTGGAGAATGCTTGGCGGATTAATACCACTAATTTTTACAATACCAAGAGATCGTTGGGCACATCTTCTAACGACTAAGAAACCTGGGCTACATTTTGTTAGAGCTTTTGCTGGGACTACCGCTTTATTTTGTGTTTACACAAGTTTGCATTACTTGCCACTTGCAACAACCGTATCACTTACATTCGCATCACCTATTTTCAGTACTTTATTATCAATCTTTATACTCGGAGAGATAGTTGGTAGTCGACGATGGACAGCAATTGCAATCGGATTCATGGGTGTATTGGTAATTGTCAATCCAACCTCATCTGAATTTAATTATTATATGATTTATCCAATTTTATTTTGTATATTTTTTTCTGTTGTTGCTATTTCAATACGTAAATTAAGTGAAACAGAGCCT
>CABYIR010000027.1 GCA_902518955.1 uncultured Pelagibacteraceae bacterium
TCAGAGTGCATGCGCTGGTGGACTGCTGAAAATGAAACCGCACACATGTGTGTTGGTAGCACCGTTGGTCCTACAATTTTTGTAAAAATTTGTGCTTGGTCAACTGCACAAATATCTAGAGAAATGAAAAAACAAGTTATTGATGAGTTTGGTGAGATACCTAAAGATATGAAGCTCATTAATTGTGTTGGAGGAGGAAGTTCAGCAGCGGGGTTCTGGAATGAATGGATGGATCATGATAATGTTGAACTCATAGGCGTAGAAGCAGGAGGACCGGAAGGCTCAAAGAAACATGCTGCACCATTAACGAACAGTAGTAAACTTGGAGTGCTTCATGGCTCCACTCAATACGTAATCCAAGACAGTGATGGAGAAATAGAAGAAACTGAATCGATTAGTGCGGGACTTGATTATCCAGGTGTTTCACCTCTTCATTGTTTCTTAAAAGAAACTGGAAGGGCTCGTTATACATCTGCGACTGATGAAGAGGCCATAGAAGCATTCAAACTTGTTTCAAGGCTTGAAGGATTTGTTAGCCCATCATTAGAACCTGCTCATGCATTTGCAGAAGCAATTAAAATTGCACCAAAGTTAAGTAAAGACACTATTATATGTGTTGATTCTTGTGGAGATTCTGCAAAAGATGCACAGATAATCGCTCATCGCTTAGGGTACAAACTGTGAGTTCTGATACTTTAAAGCAAAAGTTTTCTGAATTAAAAAAAGAGGGTCTCCCTGCTCTATTAACTTATACTGTAGGCGGCGATCCATCAAAAGATGTCTCTTTAGAAATATTTAAATCAATAGCAGAATCTGGTGCAGATATTATCGAGTGTGGACTTGGACATTCTGCAAATATAGGTGATGGTGCGGCAATTCAGGATAGTACATATCGAGCATTGTCAAATGGAATTCAAACTGATGATGTATTTTCAATTATAAAATCTTTTAAAGATGAATACTCACAAGATGTCATAATCATGACATATCAAAATAAGATTATGTCTTATGGAGAGAAAAATTTTATTGAAAAATGTATTACTAGTAATGTATCTGGGATCATATGTGTTGATTATCCATGGCCAACAAATATGAGTTTTGCAGATGAATGTAAAAAAAATAATATTACTTTTATACAACTATTATCACCCACAACCTCTGAAGAACGCCTAAAGCTTATTTTAAATGATAGTCACGATATCTGTTACTATATCTCACAACTATCAACAACCGGGTCAAAACTAAAAGTTTCATCAGAAGAAATACTTAACAAATTTAACTTGATGAAATCTATTGCTCCTGAAAAAAATTTTATAATTGGATTTGGGATTACACTTGATACCATTCAGTCTATAAAAGATGTTGATGCAATCGTTGTAGGGTCTGCTCTTTGTAAAGAAATTTCACGCTCAGTTAATGAAAGTCAGAATCCTGCCACAAATATTGGTAATATGGTCAAACAATTAAAAGAAAAATTAATGGCATGAACTGGATTTTAAATAAAATTAAAAAAATTCTTCCAGGCAAGAAAAAAAGCTTAGACGTTCCTGATAATGCATGGCAGAAATGTAAAGTATGCATGACGATGCTTTATGCTGATGAGCTTGAAAAAACATCTTATGTCTGCCCTAATTGTGATAATCACTTACAAATACATCCAAAGCTGAGACTAAAAAACTTATTTGATGACGGACAATTCGAAGAAATAAAATACCCTTCAAACTTTTCTGATCCGTTGAATTTTAAAGACTCAAAAACCTACAGAGAACGCTTTAATCAAGCTCAAGAAAAGACAGGTATGGATGACGCATTCCTCATAGGATCGGGGAAAATCAAGGGAATTCCAACTACTATTGCCGCAATGTCATTTGGATTCATGGGTGGATCAGTTGGGCCAGCTGGTGCTGAAGCCATGGTAAAAGCGGCGGAACATAGCGTAACATTTAACACGCCACTTGTTGTGTTCACATGCTCTGGTGGTATGAGAATGCAGACTAACCAATTTAGTCTTCAAGCAATTCCAAAAACATTAATTGCCGTTGATATGGTAAAAGATGCAAAGCTTCCGTACATCGTTGTTTTAACTGACCCAACTAGTGGTGGTGTTTCAGCTTCATTTGGTATGGTTGGAGATGTTACAATTGCTGAACCAAATGCATCCATAATGTTTGCAGGTGCATCTGTAACCAAAAATACAACAGGCGAAACAATGCCTGAAGATGTTCAAAAAGCAGAATATTTATTAGAACATGGATTTGTAGATCAAATTGTACATCGAAGAGATATAAGAGATAGCTTGGCTCAGATCATGTCGATTCTTCTTAAGCGAGCAGCATAATTGACCATCAATGACGACAGCGTTAATGCGCTTTTAGATTCTCTATTAGAGCTACACCCTAAAAAGATAGATCTATCTCTTGATCGATCTTTTGCCCTACTCAATAAACTTGGAAACCCTCAAGATAAAATTGACAATATCATCCACTTCGCTGGAACTAATGGGAAGTTTTCAACTCTTAATTTTGTAAGAGAAATTTTAAAATATAATCAGAAATCAATAAATGCTTACATATCTCCTCACTTAGTAAAATTTAATGAACGTTTTGAAATACAAGATCAAATTATTTCAAATGAAGCGCTTCATCAAACCCTATCAGATGTGAAAGATGTAAATAATTTGGACCCTATTACTTTTTTTGAAATTACCTCTGCTGGATTTTTTAAACTAGCAGCTAAGCATTCATCTGATTATACACTTCTTGAAACGGGTCTTGGCGGACGGCTTGATTCAAGTAATGTGATGACACCTTTAATATCTGTCATCTCTTCAATTTCTCATGACCATCATGATTTTTTGGGTGACACCATTGAGAAAATAGCAGCTGAAAAAGCAGGCATTATTAAGAAAAATGTTCCAGTTGTTATTGGCTACCAACCATTTAATGAAGCAAGAAGAGTCTTACTTGAATATGCTGAATCAATCGAAGCACTAACATTTATGTATGATCAAGATTATACAATGAACAAAGATGGAGATCATTTAGTTTACGAGGATGAAAAGCATAAAATTAGATTTGAAAACTTAAGCTGTCAGGGTGAATTTCAAATTAAGAATTTAGGTCTTGCCATAGCAACCTGTTTTCATCTTGAAGATATTAATGTTCATTCTTTTCTTGAGAACAACTTACACCAAAAAGTATATTTTCCAGGTCGTTTTGAAAAATTAGAGAATAATACCTTAAATAATCTTATCTCTGAGCAAAATGAATTGTATCTTGATGGCTCTCACAACCCAGATGCCGCAGCCAACATCAATGAAGCTCTTCGCTCTTTAACTGAGAAAAAGCTTTGCATTGTTATCGGAATGCTGAATACAAAAAATCCTGCAGAATATATTCAGCAATTCTCTGATATAGAAAGCATTCATACAATCAGTATACCAGGTGAAGAAAATACTTTAGATTCATTAACGCTTAAGGACATGATCTATGACCAATGTCAAAATACTTATGCCAGTGAAAATATCGAAAGTGCAGTAAAGGACATAGCATCCAAAAATCCAGATGCACGGATCCTAATCTGCGGTTCACTGTATTTAGCGGGACAAGTCTTAAAAAATAATTAAGCTAGAGAATCTTCAATCCACTCAACAATAGCTGGCTTTGAAACAGCGCCAACCTTTTGAGCAGCAGCTTCACCATTTTTAAATACAAGCATAGTCGGTATTCCTCTTACACCGTATTTCGTTGGGCTCACTGGATTTTCATCAATATTGATTTTAGCTACAGTAATCTTATCTTTCATTTCATCAGAGATCTCTTCAAGAGATGGTCCAATTTGCTTACATGGTCCACACCAAGGTGCCCAGAAATCTAGAACAACTGGTTTATCTGATTTTAATACTTCTTCTTCAAAAGTTGCGTCTGTTACATTTATTGTAGCCATATTGATTCACCCTCCTTAGATGCTTTAAATGTATGTATTACGAGTAAAAAGTCAAGTCATAAGACCTAGTTATACACGTTTAACTAACTGAATTTACTTAATTTTTTTTATTTTGGTGTCTAAATTTTCAGTATTTTCGGGGAGCCTTTTATCTGGTGTTAGACCGCCTAATTTGATCATTTTTTCAACTCGGGACACCAAACTTCCTTTGCCATCTCTTAATCGAGACTTTGCCGTCTCCACTGAGTTCATTGATTTTCGAAGCTCAAGACCAGCTGACTCAAATGCAGTATAAACCTTTTCAACCTGGCTGTAGATTTCAAGAGCCGTGTTTGCAATCTGATCTGCATTCTTATTTCTCTCATTAATCGACCACATATTGTCAACGATCTTTAATACAGAAACCAATGTCGAGGGACTCGCAAGTATGACTTTGTACTTATTCGCCTCAACGATAATATCTTCTAGTTTATCCATCATTGAGTCAAAAGCACTTTCATAAGGCATAAACATAATCACGGCATCAAGTGATTTAATTTCATAAATCTTTTGATATTTGGCTTCACTTAATTTTTTAATATGAGAACGAATAGATATAATATGTCTTTTGTGCGCTTCGTTTTTTTCATCTTCAGTTTCAGCTTCACAATAATCTTTCCATGCTGTTAGTGACACTTTACTATCAATAATAAGATCTCTTTCATCAGGCAAGTGAACAATGACATCGGGATACTTTCTCTTTAACTCACCATCAACCTCATCATCAAATTTCTTTTGCAATTCAAAATCTTTACCTTCACGCAACCCTGCTTGATTTAGTATATTGTTTAATAAGATCTCTCCCATCATACCTTGCTTTTTCGTGCCGCCTGTAAACGCAGTTGTAATCTTATTGATCACATCATAGCGTTCATCATCTTTTCCATCACGCGCTGCAATTTGATTAGTTAGGTTTTGAACTAGTGCTTTGACATCATCCAAGTCGTTTGGCAGCTGAGTATCAGAAGAAGTCTTTCGATTAAAAATAAAGAAGGCAACCGCGAACCCAATCACAATTCCAACCAACAACATAATTAAAGACATAGACTCAAACATTACACTTATCCATTCAATTTACTTTTGTGATAATCTTCAAGCTCTTGGATGTAATCATCAATTTCTTGAAGACGATCGAGATCATATTGATCTTCTTTTTCACGCAAATCATCAATTTCTTTTTGTGCTTCAGCAATTGTATTCCACTTGCATTTATCCATAGACAACACACGCTCAGCGACCTCACGATCACGTCGCGAAAGCTCATTTTTTGGCAAAATTTCAGGATTTTCATTATATATCACTCGCTTTGCAAACTCTTTAATTCGCATATCACTGATCTTTTCAGCGATATCATATTTTTTATCCCAGGCTGCTGCATGAAAGTCCTTCATTAAATAGTTATCTTTATTATCTGGGAACCCATTATAGATTTGCTCTTCAACTGGCTTTTCACTTTGATCGTCCGAATATGATTTCTCTTCACTCATATCAAGGATTAGATTTTCAAATCGTTCGATAAAGTTTTTATTACCACGAATTTTTTTCATTCTCTCCTGAATCTCTTCAGGTTTTTCATCCTTGTATTCTTCAGTTTTATACAGGAATTCCTCATCCAATAAGATTGGTTGCTCGTTTGCTTTGACCAAATGAAAACATTTATTTTTACCCTTAAACATTTTCTTTAATTCAGCACGATCTAATGAACAGACCATATCTGGATCAAATTTAAGATCAAAACAGTAAATTTGATTTTCATAGCTTGGATTTTTTGTAATGTAAGCTAACCCATGCGTGTACTCTTTACCTCTAAAAAACCGGCTCACACAAAATACCTTATCTTGATTAATATATTCAAAGACATCTTGTTTTGAAACAGTACGTAATGAACTATCCCAGACACTGCCACATCGTTCTTTAATCAATTTACACACACCAAGTGTAGCCTCGACATCTGATAAGGCATCATGAGCTTTGCTGTGTAAGATGCCATTTGAGCTTGCAAACTTTTCTAACTGAAAAGTAATCTTTCCCGTATCATCATTTAAGGGACGAACAAAAGCATTTGGAAATACTGCTGCAGCCGAATGTAATAACTTCATAGCATCCCCTCGTTTGTTTCCATTTGTATTTGTTAAGTATGGAGGTAACGCTGATTGATACAACGCTTGACGCAGAAAGTGTTCATCGAACGCAATACTGTTATAGCCAATAAACGTCAGTTCACCCCAGGACAATAATGTTTGTTGTATTTCACTGATCAAACCAAAATTTGTATTCTCATGATTGCGTAATTGATCAATCGTACATCCATTGACAATTAATGCCTTTGGATGCGGCACAGGATATTCTTTTTTCATCTGTCCACGAAGATCAAACTGATCAATAATATTAAAATTTTCATCAGTGCAAATCGCAGCTGCTTGAACAATCGAGTCAAATGCTGAGCTTAACCCAGTGGTTTCAAAGTCGTAAAATACGTATTTCATAAGATAATTTCTAAAAGAATCACTTCATTATACCATTAATTTTATAATCAGAGTCTTTACTTAAAAATAGGTATAATTAGGTATCTAACTTTTTCTAGACATTCTCTTTTTAGCAAAATTTACGTATTTTTTATCTTTTTCAATGCCTATCCACTTTCTACCAAGTTTTTTTGCTATGTACGTTGTTGTGCCAGATCCCAGAAAAGGATCAAGAACGATATCTCCCTTATTAGATGAAGCAGTGATTATTCTCTCAAGCATCGCTTCTGGCTTCTGGGTAGGATGTGCGGCTTTACCAGTTACATCTCTAAGTCTTTCTTTTCCCTGTACTAATGGAAAATTCCATACATCTCTCATCTGCTTATCAGTTCCATCTTTTTGCTTCTCAGGATTAATTTTTTTAAGATTAGAGTAATTAAATATCCATTTTTTACCCTTCACGGCCCAGACTATAAATTCGGTTGAATGTGTATAAACGCGTTTTGTCATATTGGGCATAGCATTAGTTTTTTGCCAAGTGATTATATTTTTCACAAGAAAACCCAATTTTTTTAAAATTACCAGTATTTCTCCAATATTATGAAAAGTCCCACACACATAAATTGAACCATTGTCTTTTAAGGCATTATGACAGCCCTTTATCCACTCTTCTGTAAAAGCAAAATAATCTGGATCTGACATCTTATCCCATTTCTCATTGACCATAAACCAATCTCCACCAGTTTTATTACCTTGCCATTTAAGAGCATTGCCGGAAAGATTATAAGGAGGATCAGCAAATATTAAATTTATAGAATTTTTCTTAATAGTTTTATTTAAAACTTCAATGCAGTCACCAGAATATATATTATTTATTTTCATTAAATTTGTAATTAAAGGTTTTAAATTTTTTTTCAATATTCAAAAGCCAATCTGATTGCTTGTTACAATGTTGATCCATAGTTTTTAATAAATCTTCAAATTCACTTTCTTTAAAACTTAGATTATTTAAATTATTTAAACAATTTTTAATAAATTCTTTAATTACATTTAAGTTTATTGGAATAATTGACAATTTTTTTCCTTCATATCCAGCATCTGGATGAGGATTTGAGTAAAATTGATAAACTTTAATTAAGTCATTATCAATATAGGGAGCAATAAAAAGACAATAACATTTCTTTTTTGTCTTGTTAATATGATCATTTAAGTGCCTGGGCACTGACTCATCTTCAGCTTTCTTTTGACTCTTTCCAATTAAGGTTGTTGTCTCTAATAATAAATCAAAATTTTTATAATTGATTACTAAATCAGGTCCATTTCCAGGTGCCGTTGATCTTGGCAAACCTTCTGAGTCTAAATTCTTAACTGGCGCATTAAACTTTTTAAAACAATCAATAAAAAACATTAATCTATATATAAGTCTCTCAGCATCAATTCCCTGTCCATAAATTTCATTTTTCAAAAGTAGATTATCGATTTCTTTT
>CABYIR010000028.1 GCA_902518955.1 uncultured Pelagibacteraceae bacterium
TTATGTTGTTTGACATAGCTTCTTATATAATAAAAAAAAAATATATATAAGCAATAAAATGTTTAATCATAAAATAATAAAGAAAAAACTATCTAGGTCATTATCAATTGTTTCCTCAAAAAATCACATTGATGAATTAATTTTTGAAATTTATCTATCAATTATCAATGAACAACGCGCTAAATTTAATGATCTATGCATTGTTTCAAATAATGAGAATATTATAAGCCAATTATCATCAAAAAATGTGAAAGCACTAACATTTAAAAATCTATTCTTAGAAGAAAGTAATTCATTTGATCTGATAATCATATTATCTGAACTAAATTTTAGAGATAAAATTGAAATAGACTTAAAAAATATAAAACCAATTTTGAAAAAAGAGGGATTATTATTGTGTTCTTTTTTCTCAGAAAAAAATTTATTTAATTTCAAAAACCTTATGAATAAAATTGAAATTTGTTTTTTTAATGGGATATCACAAAGATTTCATCCTATTATTGACATTAGAGACATAGGAAATTTATTTAATCAATTAGGCTATAATAATACTGTGATACAAAAAGAAAATTTTCAATATCAGTATGATTCTCTAGAGCAGTTTATAATCCATATGAGAAAAATGGCTTTTACTAACGCTTTACTCACGCGATCAAATCGTCCTCTAAATAAAAAATTTTATTTAGAACTTAAAAAAGAGTTTATTCAAACTTTAAATGGAAATATCAATTTTGAGATTTTAATTTCATGTTCTTGGAAAGAAAGCTAGAGATTTTCTATTGATTTTATAAGACTTTTATTGCCGGGTAAAAGTTTTGCCTCTGATAATTTTTTTATATTTATCCATTTATGGTTCACGTTTTCTGAGCTTGATATATTACCGTACCATTTTCTTACAATAAATGAGTACATAATTAAATTGAATCTGGAGTACCTGTGTTGAATAAACTGGAATGGCTTTAGATTATTTTCATTTACATTAATAGCAAGCTCCTCATATAGCTCTCTAGATAAAGCAGAATAAAAGTTTTCACTATTTTCAACTTTTCCACCTGGAAACTCATAGTATGACTTTAAAAACTCTTTATGTTTTCTGCTAAGAATAAGCGTCTGATTTTGTTGATTTAGTAAAATACCACAAGAACAAAATACATTCTTCATGTCTTATATGATGCATTAATATCTATGTACTGTTTACTTAAATCACAGGTAAGTATTCTAGAAGACTTAATTCCCAAACCTAAATCAACCGTAATTTTAATATTGTCTTTTCCCAAGTATTTAGAAATTATTTTATCGTCCACTTTGGAGTGAGCTGTACCATTTTTTGTTACTAAGTATTTACCAAAATAAATCTCGAGCTTTTTAGTATTGATATTTATGTAAGTTTTTCCTAAAGCCATTATAATTCTTCCCCAATTAGGATCTGAGCCGTGTATAGCAGTCTTCACTAGAGGTGAATTTGCAATTGACTTTGCATATGTGTTTGCGTCTTTTTCATTTCTGGCATTTAAAACATTAATTTCAATTAATTTAGTAGCACCTTCTCCATCTCTTACAATGAGCTCTGATAATTTCATAAATACTTTTTTTAATTTTTTCTTAAAATCAATAATTCTTTTATCATTGACATTTTTAATTGGTTTTTTAAATTTTATTACTCTAGTAGAAGCAAGAATGACTGTATCATTTGTTGATTCTTCACCATCTACAGATATTGAATTAAAACTGTAAGATATATTTTCTTTTAATAGTTTGTTCAAAATTTCCGATCCAAAATCTGCATCGATAAATATAAAACCTAGCATTGTAGCCATATTGGGTTCAATCATGCCTGAACCTTTAGAAATACCAGTAATTGTAATCCTCTTTCCTTCAATCATTGAAGTTGCGGACACTCCTTTTGGAAAAGTATCTGTAGTCATAATTGCTCTTGCAGATTTCATCCATTCCTTAGTCATCTGAGATTTAGTAATTGTTTTTAAAACCTGACTAATAGGAAATTTCTCACCAATAACACCTGTTGAGGCAACAAAAATGTTATTGTCATTTATCAAATATGTTTTCTTAATTTGATTAACAATGGATCTTATTGATTGTTTTCCATGATTGCCTGTAAAAGTATTTGCATTCCCAGAGTTAACAAAAAGTGCATGAATCTTTTTATTTTTTAAAATTTTCTCATTCCAATCTAAAGTAAAAGATCTTATTGATGATTTTGTGAATACTTCAGCAACAGATGAATTTTTAGGAAATACAAAAATTGCAATATCATCTCTATTTTTACTATAAAGACCCGCTGAAAATGTATAAAGATTTAGACCTTGCACCGGCATTAACTTAGGCTCACTAATAGGGGCAAGAGGTGATTTTTTTAAAGAGAAATTTCTAGGCATAATTTAAATATTCTATTTAATTTTTAGTCTAATTGACATTAGTATATCAACGTATAAAAACTTAATTAATCAATAAATAATATCAAAAATATATTTAATATGTTTAATCTAGGCTCTTTTTTAAGCACTATTCTTGGACAAGACAATACAAAAAAATTACGTGAGTTTTCTCACCAAGTAGAGAAAATCAATAATATTGAACAAGAATTTGAGAATAAATCATCTGATGAATTAAAACTGTATGCTTCCAAACTAAGAGAGCGGCACTCTAATGGTGAAGAACTTGACTCTCTTCTAGTTGAATCATTTGCTCTTGTAAGAGAAGCGGCAAAGAGAACCTTAGGTCAAAGACATTTTGATGTTCAGTTAATTGGTGGCATGATTCTTCATAACGGTGGCATTGCTGAAATGAAAACTGGAGAAGGGAAAACATTAGTATCAACATTACCAGCATTTTTAAACTCATTGTCTGGAAAAGGTGTTCATATTGTTACTGTTAATGATTATCTAGCGAGAAGAGATTCCGAGTGGATGGGGAAAATCTTTCATTATTTAGGTCTAACTGTTGGCTGCCTAACGAGTGAGTCATCAGGAATAGAACACAGACAAGAAATGTACAATTCTGATATTACATATGGAACGAATAATGAATTTGGCTTTGACTATCTAAGAGATAATTTAAGAGTACAATCAAATAACCTAGTACAAAGACCTCATAACTTCTGCATTGTTGATGAGGTCGATAGTATACTCATTGATGAGTCTAGAACTCCACTTGTCATTTCTGGTGAAACTCAAGATAAGACAGCTTTGTATAGTACTATTGATAAGATTATTCCTTTCCTAAATCAGGCTGATTATGAAATTGATGAAAAGTCAAAAACTGCAAATTTAACTGATCTAGGAAATGATAAAGCAGAAGAGATTTTGAAAAAACAAAATCTTATAAAAAATGGAGCTTTATATGATGCTGAAAACGTAACAATAGTACATCATATTAATCAAGCTTTAAGAGCTCATAAACTTTTTGAAAATGACAGAGATTATATCATAAAGGATGAACAAGTAGTTATTGTTGATGAATTTACAGGCCGAACCATGGAAGGAAGAAGATATGGGGATGGACTTCATCAAGCAATTGAAGCTAAAGAGAAAGTAAGTGTTCAAAATGAAAGTCAAACAATTGCATCAATAACATACCAAAACTACTTTAGACTTTATAATAAAATTTCTGGAATGACTGGTACTGCTCTTACCGAAGCAGAAGAATTTGGCGATATTTATGGTTTAGCTGTGTTTGAGGTTCCAACTAATACTAAAATTTCAAGGATAGATAATGAAGATGAAATTTATAGAACCGCAGACGAAAAATATAATGCTATTATTGAACAAACCAAAGAGTGTAATGATAAATCTCAGCCCGTTTTAATTGGAACAACAAGTATTGAAAAATCAGAAACAATTTCAAAGAAATTAAAGAAAGCCAATATTAAGCATGTTGTATTAAATGCAAAGTTTCATGAGCAGGAAGCGGATATTATTGCAAATGCTGGATCACCTTCCTCGGTTACTATTGCAACGAATATGGCAGGTAGAGGAACCGATATTCAACTTGGAGGAAATCTTGAATATAACCGGTCATTACAAAAAGAAAATTCAATTTCAGGTACTCTTGAGAATGAATTTATTGAAAAAAAAGATCAAGTTATCAATTCTGGAGGGCTCTATGTTATTGGGAGTGAACGCCATGAAAGTAGAAGAATTGATAATCAATTAAGAGGAAGATCTGGGAGACAAGGTGACCCAGGAGAAACAAAATTTTTTCTCAGTCTTGAAGATGACCTTATGCGTATTTTTGGTTCAGAAAAAATGGATACTCTCCTTAAGTCATTAGGTCTTAAAGAGGGTGAATCTATTCAACATGCCTGGATTTCTAAAGCTTTAGAGAGAGCTCAAAAAAAAGTCGAAGGAAGAAATTTTGATATTAGAAAAACATTACTGAAATTTGATGATGTGTTAAATGATCAGCGAAAGATAATTTTTGAACAAAGATTCGAGCTCATGAACTCTAATGATATAACTACTATCACTAATGAAATGCAATATGATGTTGCAGATACATTGGTTGATGATTATGCGCCACCAAAAACTTTTATTGACCAATGGGATATTGAGTCGCTTGAGAGTGAAATTAGAAGTCATTTCACAGCAAACTTAGACATTAAAAAACTTATAGACGAAAGTAATGACGATCAGGAAAAAATTAAAGAAAAAATTTATAGCGTGATTAATAAAAACTCAGAAAAGCGAGTAAACAATATACCACTTGATGCGATTAACAGCCTTGAAAAAATGGTTCTATTAAAAATAATAGATGATAAATGGAAGGATCACATTAACAACCTTGAACAATTAAGACAAACAATTGGACTTCGGGGTTACGGTCAAAGAGATCCTCTTAATGAGTATAAAAATGAGGCATTTGGTTTATTTGAAGAGCTTTTATCTAGTTTGAAAGTTGATGTCGCCAAAGTCTTTTCAAGAATGGTTCTTCAACCAAATCCAAATACTAATGAAAACAATGAGACTAAGAACGAATTGAGCAAAAATAATGCTCCTATTACAAAAAAAATTCCTAGAAATTCACCGTGTCCGTGTGGATCTGGCAGAAAATACAAGCATTGTCATGGAAAAATATAATTTTAATTAATGCTCTTTATTATTTTCTTATATCCTTCAAAATAATTAGCGTATTTAAGATCGATGCCTAATTCTTTTTTTATTAGACTATTGTCTATTTTTTTGTTTTCAGAGAAAAGGTTTTTTTTATTCTCATTTTGATTATTTATTTTTAGTGGTACAGAAATATTTAACTCAGAGCATACATATTCAATTAGATCATTTAAACTTGATGGTAAATCATCAGCTACATTATAAATACTAAATGGATTAGGTTTAAACATTGAAGCTTTAAGTATGTTCGTAAGATCATCTATATGAATACGTGAAAAAAATTGACTAGATGAACCCATATCTAAAATTTTATTTTCATAAATTCTTTTTATTATATTTCTATTGGGTCCATAAATTCCAGCTATTCTAAATATATGAATTGGAAAATTCAAATCTTTACAGTAAGAAAGCCATTGATTTTCTGCAAGCAATCTATTTTTTCCTTTTTGAGTCAATGGAGAAGTTTTTGATTTTTCATCAACAAACTCTCCTTCATGATCACCATAAACATTAGTCGCCGATAAATAACCTATCCAATTAAATTTACTTTTATTTTTTAATAAATCTCGGTAATTAAGATAAAAAGAGTCTCCATTATCATCTGGAGGGACTGTAATTAAGAGATGTGTAAAATCATTATTTAATAAACATTCAGATATATTTGAATGATCAATTAGATCAACAAATTTATTGCCATTTGCAATAACTTCTTTGTTTCTTGTATATCCAACAACTTTAGAAAAATTATCATTAAATTGATCTACAAGGTACTTAGCAGTGTAGCCAAAACCATATATAAATAATTTCCTCATATTAATTAGCTATAAATTTAATTATTGTTTTTTACTATTTTTATTTTTCACTTCAGTATTATTTTATTGTAATATGGAAATTGAATTTATCTTATTGTTATTACTTGTAGTAATTTTATTTTTTCTTTTTCAAATATCAAAAGTAATAAAAAATGGTCTTGAGTCTATAAAATCAAGACAAGACTATATTGAAAACAAGATAGACGATCTTAAGTAAGCTCCCATTCTTTAATCACATCTTTGTCCCTTTCTGAATGATAATAACTATTCTTTAATTTTTTAAATTTACTCTTGTCACATAATTGAAACAAAGACCAAACAGCCATAGCTCTTACAAGATTAGATTCATCAATTAAAAGGGGGATGATATCATCAACAAAATTATCGTCTCCCGAGTTACCGGCTGCAATAAGTACATTTCTTAAAAATCTATTTCTTCCAATACGCTTTATACTTGTGGTCGAAAATAATTTTCTAAAACCATCATCATCTAATTTTAAAAAACTTTTTAGTTTTGGTTTATTAAATTCTTTACGAGGAAAAAAATCTTTATTGTTTGTTTTTTTTGCATATTTATTCCAAGGACATACAGCTAAGCAGTCATCACATCCATAAACTCTATTTCCAATTTTTTTTCTGAATAATTCAGGAATATGAGATTTATGTTCTATTGTAAGATATGAAATGCATTTGCTTGCATTAATTTGATATGGACTCTCAATGGCATTAGTAGGACAAATATCAATACATCTTTGACAAGATCCACAGTGATCAATCATTTCATTATCACTCTTTAGATCGATATCTAAAAAAATTGAAGACAAAAACAACCAAGATCCAAATTCTTTTGAAACAATATTCGTATGCTTACCTTGCCAACCAATTCCTGCTTTCATAGCGAGTGGTTTTTCCATAATTGGAGCAGTATCAACAAAATACTTAACATCGCATTTATAGTTATCAACAATCCATCTTGATAGAGA
>CABYIR010000029.1 GCA_902518955.1 uncultured Pelagibacteraceae bacterium
TGTGACAGCTGAGTCTTTATATCGTGAACTCACAGCTTCTGAACAAAAAATATCTTTAGCAACCGTTTATAATACCCTGCATGATTTTTGTGAAAAAAAACTACTAAAGAAAGTTACAGTAGACACAGAAAAAGTTTATTTTGATACAAATACCAGTCCCCACCATCATTTTTACTCTGATAATGAAAAATTATTAATTGATATTTCTAAAGATAAAATAAAAATTCAGGGACTGCCTAAGGCTCCTAAAGGCAAAAAAATCAAAGATGTAGAGCTGATCGCTCACTTAACAGATAACTAAGTTATTGATAATAGTTATCAATCTCAGTTTAGAATTATTCTAATCTATTGACATTTATATTTAAGTTTATATATGTTGATTATAATTAATTTAGGAGATTAATAATGACTTCATTAAAAGAAAGTAAAACACTTGATAATTTAAAGGCTGCTTTTGCTGGAGAAAGCCAAGCGAATAGAAGATATCTATACTTTGCTCAAAAAGCAGATGTTGAAGGTCATAACGATGTTGCGGCTGTATTTAGATCTACTGCCGAAGGTGAAACTGGACATGCTCATGGTCACTTAGAATTTATGGAAGAAGTGGGCGACCCTGCAACTGGTGAGCCAATTGGTTCAACTGAAGATAATCTGAAAGCAGCTATTGCTGGAGAAACACATGAATACACCGATATGTATCCTGGTATGGCAAAAACAGCAAGAGAAGAGGGCTTTGACGAAATTGCTGACTGGTTTGAAACTTTAGCTAAAGCTGAAAAATCTCATGCAGGTAAATTTCAGAAAACTTTAGACTCGATCGAATAGTTTTTCAACTGAGAGACTGAAATATTTCAGTCTCTCAATCATCAACTTATGACAGAAAAAAAAGAGGGAAGTCTCTCAGCTCCAACACGTGATATTGTTGATTGGATGAGTCCTGATTATTTAAATGAGGATTCTTTAGATGCTGAAATGCGTAGACAGTTTGAAGTATGCCATAGCTGCAGAAGATGCTTCAATTTATGTGAGTCATTTCCAACTTTATTTGATTTAATTGATGAGTCAAAAGATGAATCTTTAGAAAGTGTCAACTCTAAAGACTTTCCTAAAGTTGTCGATAAATGTACGTTATGTGATATGTGTTTTATGACTAAGTGTCCTTATGTCCCACCACATGAATTTAATATCGATTTTCCACACCTTATGTTGAGATATAGAACTCTTCAAAAGAAAAAAGGTCAACTTAGTAAAATACCACAAGAACTTGCAAAAATTGATCGTAATGCAAAAATAGCCGGTGCAGCTCCATCAATTGCCAATTGGGGATCAAATAAAAAAAATACTCTTATAAGAAAACCTCTGGAGGCTTTAACTGGAATTGATAAGAGTGCTGAGCTACCAAAGTTTGAAAAGAAAACTTACATTCAGCAATCAAAAGAAATCTCTAAAGTCATCAATAAAGATGCGCCTGCATTTGGAAGAAAGGTTGCAATCTATTCTACATGTTATGTAAATTATAATAATACTGCTGTAGGAATAGCTGCTGAAAAAGTTTTATTACATAATGGTGTTGAAGTTATGCCTGTTTATCCTGGATGTTGTGGAATGCCTTACTTAGAACAATCTCAACATGAAAAAGTCATAAAACAGTCAGAACTTGTTTCAAATGAATTATGTAAATTAATTGATATGGGTTACGATATTGTAACCTTAACGGCAAGTTGTGGACTAATGTTAAAATTTGAATGGCCTTTATTAAATCCTCATAATAAGCAAATAAAAAAACTTTCAAATAATACTTATGATATTGATCAGTATGTATCTGATATATCAAAAAAAGAAGGGCTTACAACAGGCCTGAGTTACATTGATGGAGGAATAACGGTTCACAATGCATGTCATGCAAGAGCTCAAAATATGGGAAATAAAGCATTGGAAATGCTAAAAAATCTACCAGATACCAAAGTTGATGCAGTTGAAAGATGTGCAGGACATGGAGGAACCTTTGGTGTAATGAAAGAAACTCGAAATGCTGCAGTTAAATATGGAAGAACAACAGCAAGACAAATAAAAAATAAGAAAACGAAGTTCGTAGTATCTGATTGTCCATTAGCAAGTAAACATTTAGATGGACTACTAAATGAAAAAGACGAGGAAGAGATAATTTCAATGCATCCCATAGAAATCTTATCAAAATCTTATAATTTATAATCAAATTTTTGGAGAGAATATGTCATATAAAAATAAAAAAATAGAACCGTTAGATATTTTATCTATTGATCAATATACTGCTGAGCGAAAAACTTTAAGAAAAAATCTTGTGGCTATCAAAAAAGATAGGCGTGTTAATTTGGGTCCTCACGCTACATTTTATTTTGAAAATTATTATACGATGAAAGCCCAAATTCAAGAGATGTTATATATCGAAAAGGGTGGCGATGAACAATTAAAAGATGAAATGGAAGCATATAATCCACTTGTTCCTCAAGGTAAAGAAATTGTAGCTACATTTATGTTTGAAATTGATAGTCCAATTACTAGAAAAAATGTTCTTAGCCAGCTAGGTGGTGTTGAAAACTTAATTTACATTTCTATCAATGGTGATAAAATTTTTGCAACTCCTGAAGGTGATACAGAGAGAACTGATGCGTATGGAAAAACTTCTTCTGTACATTTCCTTCATTTTCATATGACCGATGTTCAGATTAATAAATTCAAAAATATAGATTCAAAAATTGAATTGGGAACTGACCATCAAGAATACCTTCATACTACAGTTATTTCTCTTGAAACAAAATCGTCTTTAATTGAAGATTTAGATTAATTAGTAAGTATTATCTCTAATAAATTTATTAGCCTGGGTGAATATTCTTTTTTTTCTTTCGGGGTCAATTTTTTCTAATGAATATGCCATCATTGATAATCTATGATTGCTTTTTATATATTTTTTGTTTTTTTCTATAAATTGCCAATATAGTCCATCGATTACTTCACACCACTCGACTCGTTTATAGTCACTCATTTTTAGTAGATAATTTGATCCACAAATATAAGGCTTAGTAGCAAAAATTCCTCCATCACTAAATGTGCCCATACCAAAAACATTTGGAGTCATGACCCAATCACTTGAGTCAATAAACATTTCCATAAACCACTTAAATATTTCCTTGGGGTCAATACCTGAGAGGTTCATTATATTTGAAATTAACATTAGTCGAATTATGTGATGTGCGTATCCAAATTTATTTACTTCTTTGATTGCATAATCTAGTGGTTCAATCCCAGTGCTTCCATCATACCAACTCTTTTTCAATTTTAACTTATGATTCCAAAAGTTTGATTTTTTCATTTCGATACCGTGATAATCATAGACATTCTTAATGAATTCTCTCCATCCAATGATTTGTCTCACAAAACCTTCGACATTATTAATTTGGATTTTTTTGGTTTTTGCAAATTTAATTGCCTTATTTACAACTTCTTCTGGCGTTAATAACCCTATATTTAATAGTGGACTCAACAAACTATGAAATAATATGTGTCCTTTTTTTGATATTGCATCTTCATAATCTCCAAAAAGAAAAAATTTATTTTTCAGGAAATCATCAAGCCAAGATAAGGCCTGCTTTCTTGTTGTTGGTATATTAAAGTTTTCTATTGATCCCGGATGACTATCAAAGAGGTTGGAGATTACTTTTTTTATTTGTTGTGTATTGTGTGTCTCTGAAATTTTCTTAATCTTTGGGACCGATATCGACTCAGGCAGTTTTTTTCTATTTAATTCATCATATGACCACTGACCACCTTCAGGGTCTTTTCCTTTCATAAGTATATTTAGATCAGATCTTTGTAGTTTATAGAAATTACCCATGAAAGGTTTTTTATTTTTTTCAAAAAACTTTTCCTTTAATCCTTGTTTTGTAAGAAACATAGGGTTTGGTATAAAAGAAAGTTCAATATTTAATTTTTTACATGTATTTTTTAGGATACGATCAAAAAAATGATCTGAAACTTTAAAAGTAATCATTCTTTTGACCTTTTGATTTTTTATTACTTTCTCTAGCTTTGCTGAATATGATAGATTTTTATTTTGATTAATTTCATTATAAATAACATTAAATTTATTATTTATAAGCTCATCACGATAAGATCTCATCGCACTTAAAAAAAGCATCAGTTTATGCTTGTGATATTTTTCCTGAGTGCAAAGCCCAAAATCTTCTGCCATATAAAAAAGATCTTTTTTATATTCTTGTATATATTTTTGAGGAAATAGTTGATCGCCTAAGATAAGAAACATTGATTAAAGATATTACTTTCCTGTAGAGCCAAAACCTTTTTGATCTCTTGAAGTTTGATCTAAATCTCTTACTTCCTTAAAAGAAACTTTTACAACTTCATTAAAAACTAATTGTGCTATTCTATCATTATTTTTGATTAAAAAATCTTCATTTCCATGATTAATCAGTATTACTTTTATTTCTCCGCGATAATCTGAATCAATAGTTCCAGGTGAATTTAATACTGTAATTCCATATTTTAATGATAGACCAGATCTAGGTCTCACTTGGCCTTCAATATTTTGAGGTAAACTTACTGCTATTCCAGTGGGAATCAGTTCTCTTTCTTTTGGTTTGATTAAAATATCATTTTCTATAAAAGCAGATAAGTCCATACCAACCGACCCTTCAGTCTGGTACTTAGGAAACTCAAAGTCATTATTTTTTAGCTTTTTGATTAAGACAGTATTTGGTTTCATTTTAGTAATTTAATGAGAGAAGTAATCTACAATTCTCTGAGATAGTTTGCTTGCTACTTCAGATTTAGTCATTTTGGGCCAATTTTCAATACCATGATTAGATAAAAAACATATTTCATTGTGATCTTTTCCAATAACTTTTCCACCTGAAACATCATTAGCAACAATCCAATCAGAACCTTTAGAATTTAGTTTAATAGTTGCATTATCAATTAAACTACTTGTCTCAGCTGCAAATCCAATGACTAACTTTGGTCTTTTAGAATTTCTTGTTCCAATTGATTTAAGAATATCCACATTCTCTCTCAGTTCTAAATTTAACACATTTCCAGTTTTTTTTATTTTTTCACTATTTAATTTCTCAACTCTATAATCTCCCACGGCTGCTGCACAGACAGCAATATCGGATGGTAAATTATTTTCACATGCAACAAGCATTTCATACGCTGATCTAACTTTTACAAAATTGCAACCTATAGGAGGCTCTAAATGAGTTGGGCCAGTGATTAACGTTGTTTTCGCACCTAACTGTGACAAACGACTAGCAATTGCATAACCTTGTTTTCCAGATGACTCATTGGAAATAAAACGAATTGGGTCGATCATTTCCTGAGTTGGACCTGCTGTAACTATTGCAGATAAATTTTTAAGAGGTTTTGAATAATATGTTTTAATGAAATCTAATGTTTCATCTACAATTATATTAGTCTCACTTAATCTACCTTCCCCATACTCTCCGCAGGCCATAGATCCACTTTCAGGACCAATAAAATTGATACCATCATTTTTAAGAATTTTAATATTTCGTTGCGTTGACTCATTAAGCCACATTTGAACATTCATTGCAGGGGCAACAATTACAGGTTTGTTAGTTGCTTTTAAAACTGTTGAGGCTAAATCATCTGCTATTCCATGAGTAATTTTTGAAATAATATTTGCTGTTGCTGGTGCAACTAATAAAACATCAGCCATCCTTGCAAGCTGAATATGGCCCATTTGATGCTCATCAGTTAAGTTAAATAGATCAGTATAAACTTTATTTTCTGATAAACTTTCTATTG
>CABYIR010000030.1 GCA_902518955.1 uncultured Pelagibacteraceae bacterium
CCAGTTGAGATAATAATTGAGTCTGCCGTATAGGTCTCACCATTTTCACTAACAGCAGTAAAGGGTCTATTTTCAAAGTCGACAGATTTGATCATATCGTTGATTATGTTAGTACCTACATTTTTTGCTTGCATCTCCATTTGTTCCATTAACCAAGGACCTTGAATAACATCTCCATATCCAGGATAGTTTTCTACATCTGTTGTGATTGTTAATTGACCTCCAGGTTGTAAGCCTTGAACTAACGTAGGGCTTAGCATAGCTCTAGCAGCATAAATTGCTGCTGTATAGCCAGCTGGTCCAGAACCAATGATTAAGACTTTCGAATGCATACAATCTAAATAAATGTATATTTTAATACTAAAAATTAAAGTATTTTTAATCATATTATAGTTAATAATTAAATGAATAATTTCAATAGAGAAAATTCTGCTTGGTGTATTACCGATGGATCTGCAGGAATGATTAGTCAAGTTAAAGGATTGTCTCAGGCAATGAATTTAGAATTCACACTTAAAGAAGTTAAGGTCAACTTTCCTTGGAATATTCTGCCTGTGGGTATTATACCTATTATGAAAAGTACATTTACTAACTTCTCAGAGTTCAGTGAAAATATCCCACCAAAATTTATTATCTCTTGTGGCAGAAAAAGTGTTTATTTATCTCTTTTCTTAAAAAGAAAATTTAAAGAAAAAGTAGTGACCATTCATATTCAAAATCCAAAATCTAAACATGATGAGTTTGACTTAATCATTTCTCCAAAGCATGACAATTTGAAACTTGCAAATACATTTGCTACAAGCCTGGCTATAAATCATATATCAGAGTCTCTCATTAGGGAGGAAATGGATAAATTTTCTCATTTAATAAATAAGGATGATACTCCAATTTGTACAATTCTTATCGGAGGAAAAAGTAATAATTATATTTTTGATAACAATGAGGTTGATCAATTAATAAAAAAAATAAAAAAAATTAAAGAAAATCAAGAAATAAAATTTTTCTTCCTTTTTTCACGTAGAACTGAGAGAAATACAATCAATAGAATTAATTCAGCGTTTACTGAAAATGAAATTATTTGGTCTGATAAAAAAGTAAACCCATATATTGCTTTATTAGGTTTTTCAAAGTATATAATTTGTACGTCTGACTCAGTTTCAATGATATCAGAAGCAATTTCAGCAATGAAGCCGGTATATATTTTCCGTCTACAAAGCAGTAAATCAAATAATAGAATTGAAAATTTTAACGATTATGTAATTTTAGAAGGATTGGCCAGAAAGCTTGATGATAAACTAGAAGAATTTAAACATGACTACACAAATGAAACTGATATTATTGCAGAAAAAATAAAAAATAAGTTTAAATAATCATGTCACTTATTAACTCTCTAAGAACCAAATCATCTAAATATCAAAGTCCGTTCAATTATTGGATAATCAATGAACCATTGTCTGATGATACGATTGATGAGATTTATAAAACTCCAATACCGTCAGGAGATGTTATTTTTGATGGAACTAGAGCTGGCGATAAAAATGGAAAAGATCTTCTTTCCAAATTAAGAGTTTTCATCGATCAAAATAACTATACAGAATTTCCTAACTTAAAAAATTTGATTTCCGAGATGCAATCAAAGGAATGTCAGAAATTAATTGAAGGCATGCTTAATGTGAATCTCACTAATTCTTATGTTCGCGTTGAAGTAATTGCAGATAAAGATGGTTTTTGGTTAGAGCCTCATTGTGATATTAAAGAAAAACTAATGTCAAGTATCATATTTGTAAATAAGTATGGAGAGGATGAGAATCTTGGCACAGATTTTTATCACCCAGACCTTAGTATTGCCAAAACAATACCTTATCGAAATAATTATGGTTATATATTTACAGCAGAAAAAGACTCTTGGCATGGACTTGAAAAGAAGAAAATAAAAAAAGAGAGACGGTGTATACAGATTAACTATGTCACTTTTAAAACTGATTGGCCTGTAGAGTAGTGGTAAAGAAACAAATAGACAGTACTGATCTAAAAATATTAAGAATTTTACAAGATGAAGGTCGGATCTCTAATTTAGATTTAGCAAAAAAAATTAATATGTCTCCACCGCCCACATTAAGACGAGTTAGAGATTTAGAGCAAGGCGGTTTTATTGATGAGTATAGGGCAAATATAAACGCATCAAAGCTTGGTTTTGATCTTACTGTATGGATTTTCGTGAGTCTTAAAAATCAAAATGAAGAAAGTCTTAGGCAATTTGAGAAACTTGTGTGGGGCTGGGAGCAAGTAAGAGAGTGTTACATGTTAAATGGGGAGGTAGATTTCATTTTGAAGTGTATTTCTAAAAATATGGAAGATTTTAATAATTTTTTGACAAACCAAGTTACAACCTATGAAAATATTTCTAGTGTTAAAACTGCGTTTGCTATTAAAAATACTAAATCATTAGGAAAAGTCCCACTCGATTAATGAAAATCAGTAATTGGATTTACATTAATATCCTCTACTTTTAGCCTTTTGATTGAATTAATGCAGGCCCTAGCTCCTGAAACTGTTAATGAGTAAGGTATATTTTTAATTAATGCTGTTCTTCTAATCCCAAAAGAGTCATTAATTGATTTTCTTGTTTCTGTTGTATTTATAACAATATCAATCTTATCTTTTAGTAGTGCATCAACACAATGTGGCGATCCTTGAGATACTTTATTGATTATTTTAGTTTTTACTCCTCCATCCATGAGAAATTGAGCCGTACCTGATGTAGCTAAGATTTTAAACCCTTGTTTACTAAAAGAACGAATAACAGGAAGTATTTTTGCTTTATCAGAGTCTTTTACAGAAACAAATAAAGTTCCTTTTTGTGGTAAGGGATTAGAGGCAGCAAGCTGACATTTTATAAAAGCAATTTCAAAGCTGTTATCAATTGCCATCACTTCGCCTGTAGATTTCATTTCAGGACCAAGAATTGTATCAACATTTGGAAAGCGCTTAAAAGGAAAAACAGGTTCTTTGATTGCAATAAAATTACTCTTTTTTTTCTTTAATTCATTTGGTTTTAATTTTTGGCCCATGACCACTTTAGATGCAATCTTGACAATTTGATTTCCAGTTGCTTTTGCCACAAAAGGAACGGTTCTACTGCTTCTTGGGTTAACTTCTAACAGAAAAATATTATTATTTTGAATAGCAAATTGTATATTTAGTAACCCTTTTACATTTAGAGCTTTGGCTAGTTTAACCGTTTGTTTTTTTATGTTCTCAATTATTTTTTCAGAAAGAGAATATGGTGGAAGAGTGCAAGTTGAGTCTCCTGAGTGGATACCTGCTTCTTCAATATGCTCCATAATCCCAGCTATTAAAATATTTTTACCATCTGAAATTGCATCTACATCCACTTCGATTGAGTCTTTTAAATAACTGTCTATTAGTACTGGACTATCGCCTGAAATGATAACAGCTTGCTTAAAGTATTTTTTTAACTCTTCTTTATTATGAACAATTTCCATTGCTCTTCCACCAAGAACGTAAGAAGGTCTGATTACGGCAGGGAATCCAATCTTATTAATAATTTGAAAAGCTTCTTTCTCTGAGAATGCAATTCCATTTGCAGGCTGAAGCAAGTTAAGATCTTCTGCAATTTTCTTGAACCTTTCTCTATCTTCTGCCAGATCAATTGAGTCGACAGATGTGCCTAAAATTGGTATTTTCATTTTTTCCAGAAAACTTGATAGCTTTAATGGCGTTTGACCTCCAAACTGAACAATCACACCTATAAGTTTTCCATTTAATTTTTCACTTCTTATAATTTCAAAAACATCCTCACTTGTTAATGGCTCAAAATAAAGTCTATCACTTGTATCAGGATCAGTTGAAACTGTTTCAGGATTACAGTTAATCATTATTGTCTCATAGTTCATTTTTTTGATTGCAAATGATGCGTGAACACAACAATAGTCAAATTCAACCCCTTGACCTATTCGGTTTGGGCCACTGCCTAATATTATTACTTTTTTCTTATTTGAAGGTTTTGATTCACAAAATTTATTTGTAATGTCATTTTTTTTATAAGTTGAATACATATATGGCGTTAAAGATTTGAATTCGGCCGCGCATGTATCTATTCTTTTGAAGTCAGGAAATACCTTTAGTTTATTTCTAATTTGGAGGACATCTTCATATTTTTTACTAACTAATTGAGCTAATTTTTTATCTGAAAATCCCATTGATTTAATATGCTGAAACTCATGAGCAGATTTTGGTAGACCCTTTCTCTTAATTTCATTTTCTTTTTTAACAATTTCTTTTATCTGGCCAATAAACCAAGGATCTATCTTTGATGCATTAAATATTTCTTTAATTGACTTACCATATCGAAGAGCTTGTGCAACAAGCAAGACTCTATCAACAATTGGTTTTTTTAATTCAGAAAGAATATTTTTTTTTGTGAGAGGTTTTTGACCGCTAGTTTCTTTTACATTATCAAAGCCTTCAAAACCAACTTCTAGTGATCTTAAAGCTTTTTGAATAGACTCATTAAAAGAGCGGCCAATTGCCATTACTTCACCAACTGATTTCATTGAGCTTGAAAGCAATGGTTTGGTAACCTGAAACTTTTCAAAAGTAAAACGAGGAATCTTAGTTACTACGTAATCTATTGTTGGTTCAAACGAAGCAGGAGTAACTCTAGTTATTTCATTATCAAGTTCATCAAGCGTATAACCCACAGCTAATTTTGCTGCAATCTTCGCAATTGGAAACCCAGTGGCTTTCGAAGCCAAAGCAGAGGATCTTGAAACTCTTGGATTCATTTCAATTATAACCAATCTTCCATTTTTTGGATTTACTGCAAATTGAACATTTGATCCTCCTGTTTCAACTCCAATTTCTCGTAAACATGCTATAGAAGCGTTTCTCATTACTTGATATTCTTTATCAGTAAGTGTTAAGGCGGGGGCAACTGTAATAGAGTCTCCAGTATGGATTCCCATAGGATCTAAGTTTTCAATTGAACATACAATAATACAGTTATCGTTTTTATCTCTAACGACTTCCATTTCATATTCTTTCCATCCAGCAATTGACTCTTCGATCAATATTTCATTTATGGGAGAGTTATGAAGGCCAGACTTTATTATTTCATCAAATTCTTTTTTAGTGTTTGCTATACCACCCCCTGTTCCACCTAAAGTAAGTGATGGTCGAATAATAACAGGTAGACCTAATTTTTTAAGTGACCTATATGACTCTTTTACACTTCTTGCTATTTCAGCTTTAGGACAATCAAGTCCTATTTTTTTCATAGCTTTATAAAAACTTTCTCTTTCTTCTGCTTTTTTTATTGCTTTTAAATTTGCTCCAATCAGCTCGACATTATATTTCTTAAGAGTTCCATTCTCTGAAAGACTTAACGCAATATTCAAGGCCGTCTGTCCCCCCATCGTCGGAAGCATTACGTCAGGCTTTTCTCTAATAATTATTTTTTTAACTACATCTGGGGTAATTGGTTCAATATATACAACGTCCGCAGTTTCAGGATCTGTCATAATAGTTGCCGGATTTGAGTTAATGAGTATTACCCTGTAGCCCTCTTCCATAAGTGCTTTACAAGCCTGTGTACCTGAATAGTCAAACTCACACGCTTGACCAATGATTA
>CABYIR010000031.1 GCA_902518955.1 uncultured Pelagibacteraceae bacterium
AAAATATCTAAGTTTGATTTACGGAATTATTTTTGGATATTTTATTTGGAATGAAATACCAGCTTGGAATACATACATTGGAGCATTTTTTATTATTGTTTCATCATTAATAATTCTAAGACGAGAGAAAGTTCTTAAGAAAGAAATTGTACCTGAAAAATACGTGATAAGACGTTAGTCGTTGGACCAGTTTGGATCTCTTTTTTCAAGAAAAGATGAGATACCTTCATTGCCATCATTTAGAGTCAGATTTCTTACCATTTCAGCACTGGTAAAATCATAGGCATCTGTTAAAGGCATTTCACTTTGTCGGTAAAAACTTTTCTTACCCATAGCAATAACGGCAGCAGATTTATTACAAATATCACTACATGATTTTGCAACAGTATTCTCTAATTCAGAACTATCAACGGCAGCGTTAATCAACCCTACCTGAACAGCACGTTCAGATGAAATTGGCTCACCGCTGAGAAGCATTTCCATCATTGGTTTTCTTCCAATTGTTCTTGAAACAGCAACTTGTGGCGTATGACAAAACAGTCCTATATTTACTCCAGGCGTGGCATATTTTGAGTCCAATGATCCATATGCTAAGTCACATGAAGCAACCAATTGAGCGCCAGCGGCAGTTGCAATACCTCTGACTTGCGCAATAACTGGTTTACTTAGAGCCTGAACTTGTTTCATCATAGATGAACATGTTGAAAATAGTTCAATCTGTGAATCTGTATCGTTCTTATCAAGGAATCCTTTTACTTCTTTAAGATTGTGACCTGAAGAAAATATTTTATCACTTTCAGATTTAATGATTACAACTCTAATAGAATCATCTCTATCAATAGAACTTAATTGATTCTGAATTTCTCCCATCATAGGCATACTTAGACTGTTTAAAACGTATGTTAACTCTTCTATTTCTTTTACCTTTATTTTCAATTTTTCCAATCTCTAATCCTTCAATCTCTCCAGTTGATTTCACATGAGTGCCGCCACACGCCTGTATATCTAAAATTTTATCTTCACCAATTTGAACAATTTGAACTTTATTATCAATCACAGGTGGGCTTACTGCAGCTCCTTTGGCTAGATGAGGATTATCTCTAAACTCATCTCCCGTTATTTGTTTAGTAAATACAGGAATATTATTTTTAATAATTTCTTCAATTTGTTGGTTCATTGCTTCTTTATCAAGCAAGCTTGGATCAACATCAAAATCAATTCGACTTTTTTGCGCTCCAACTGAAGCACCTGTTATCAAGGCATCAATTAAACTACAGAGAATATGACATGATGTGTGCATTCTCATATGATCTTTTCTCAATCCCCAGTCTATCTTTAATTCACATTCTTTCCCGACGATGCTCTGATCAATTTCGCTATCAACAAGATGTATAATTTCATTTGGAGCTTTACCTTTTTGCGTATCTATGACTTTATATATTTGATCACCCAATATAATTTCCCCTTGATCACCTGGTTGTCCTCCAGACTCTGCATAAAAGATTGTTCGATCTAATTGGATTGAATTCTGGTCAATATGGGTAATGACAGCTTCACACTGTTTTAAATAGGCATCATTATTAAATAATAAATCTGTCATACTTATAAGTAGAGATCGTATTCTTCTCTTGGAACAAAACTAGACTCGACGTGTTCTGACTCACCTTTTTTCGCCGCTGCATAAAGTTCAAGGTACTCTTTTCCAAGATATCTTTTTAATAGTTTGGATGATTGAAAACGTGCCAAAGCCTGTTCCATATTTTTCGGCATATCACTATCAGCTACTTTATCAGCGCCTTCAGTATTATCAAAATCAACTTTATTTGATGGCTCTAGTTCTTTTGTAAGACCATTATGTAATCCAGCCAGTATACATGCTAACACAAGGTAGGGATTAGCATCTGCTGAGGCAACACGGTGTTCTATTCTTTTTGCATCATCTGATCCAGCTGGAATTCTTAATGAAACATCTCTTCTATTCCACGACCAGCTGGTATTAACAGGAACAAAATTTCTTGTTTCGATGCGTCTATAGCCATTTTTATTCGGAATAAAGATTGGAAAACTATCATAAAATGTAGATTGAAACCCTGCAATTGCATTTTGTAATTTTCTATTTCCATAACGACTAGATGTAGCAAATATATTTTTTTCATTTTCATCATAAACTGACAGATGAAGATGCATTCCATTTCCAGTTTCTTCTAAAAATGGCTTTGCCATAAATGTGGCTTCATAACCATGTCTTTCACTGGTTTCTTTGATAATTCTCCTCAACAAAGCTGCGTCATCAGCTGCCTTTAATAGATCATCGGTATGTTTTAGATTGATTTCATATTGTCCAGCAGCAAATTCACTTGAAGCTGTTGTTGCAGGAATATTTTGCATTTTACAATTCTTATTGATGTCATCAAATAATCGGGCAAAAAGATCAAGGTCTGGAATACCATAAACATGTGTCTTGTTGGCGCCACCAGCTGGAACAGGTTTTCCATGTTCATCTCTATTTTTGTCCAGGAGGTAAAATTCTAATTCAAAAGCAACAACTGGCTTTAATTTCAAATTCTTAAAGTGCGTCATTGCTTTTTTTAATATATTTCTAGGATCAACATCTGATGGGTCCTTTATAACACCCCAATTTTCTTGCTCCTTTCTCATTGTAATTAGAACTTGTAAGAATCGCTCGTCCCAAGGTACAGGCTTAATACTGCCTTTGACAGGGACTAAAATTCCATCTGGATCCCCGTCAGTCCATCCTAAATTTAGAGTATTTGTAACACCTCCTAATACATCAAGATAGAATGCTGAAAATGGAAGTAGGACTCCATCTGAAAAAATCTTATCTGCCTCTAAAACAGGAAAACGTTTTCCTCGAACATAGCCGCATAAATCAGTAAAGATTGCATCTACATATTGAATATTATTGTGCTGACTTAATATTTCGTCAAATTCAGCTTGTGTTGCTATTTCCATTTTATGTTTCTGACTTAAGCCAGCTTATTAACATGATTTTGAAGATGACTTAAATAAAACTTTTGATATTCAACAAGGCTTGTCTCAAGCTCTCCATACTTTCCTGGTTGATAAGCTCGACTTTCAATGCCTTTCTGGTTCAATTCACACAGTTGTGAGTCTTCAGTTGATGTTTGATCCCATAGAAAAATCATCTTATCAATATCAACATCTGCATCTTTATGAGTTACCCAATATTGAGTCACAATTGTTTTACTTTGACTTACAGGCGTAAATAAAAAAAGAATTACAAATTCATTATTGGCAACAAAGCTATTAAATGGACTGAAGCCAATGGCGGTATAACCATGATCTGGACCAATTGTTTTAAAATCTCCCATCAAAGAAGAGCAAGAATAACTACCATCCATTGTCTCTGACATGACCCCTTCAGGTAGAGGAGTACGTTCAGCAATTCTAAAATATTTATTTGTCTCCTCACTATATTCTCCAACAAACAAACCTTTTTTTTGAGTTTCTAAAGTCCAATCTTTAATGCGTTGATTAAATTCAAGAGATTCTATTCCTGATCCAACTCCTGCACCATATGAATTACAATATTCTTCACCATGAACGCTTAAGTAGTCTTTATGAGTAAACTCGCCACCCCAACAGTGAGCACATTCTTTAAAATTATGAATAGTTGCTAAATGAGAAGCGTTAAATACAAAATCTTTTTGAAAAGCAATCTTACCATCATCAAGACCATGCATTTTTATATATGGCTCCAAGGGTTTTATAAATTCGTCAAAAGAGAGTGGAGTCTCAGAAAAATTTACAAAGACCAAACTTTCATAAACTTTTAAATGACTGTGATAGGCAGCTATTGAAGAAGAAATAGTTAAACTATTATCTTCATTTTTTTTAATCTCTATAAATCCATCATTAATTTGGTACGTGAAAATTACATTATCGTTAAAATAAGACATATGAGTTAGGAATACCCATTGTTTTTTAAAAACTGCATCATAACTTAGATCAAATACTACTTTATTTGTAAAGAATAGCTGATCCATGCCCACTCTTGGGTCTTGGTTTTGTATAATATCTCTAATATTTTGCTCAACCATAATGTGAATTCAATATATTTTATTAATTAATAAATTAAAATAAAATAATCATATGAGTAATTTAGACCTCGATATTTGTTATTTATCTGCTTCAGAAGCACTAGAAAAATTTAAGAATAAATCGTTATCTCCTGTTGAACTTTTAACAGAAACAATAAAAAGAATTGAAGACGTAAATCCAAAAATAAACGCTTTTAATTTTTTTCGTTTTGAAGACGCATTAGAAGAAGCTAAAAAATCAGAAGCTAAGTATTCAAAAGGTGATGCTTTATTACCTTTAGAGGGAATTCCATTAGCAATCAAAGATGAGGTCAACATAACAGGTCAGCCTAATAAGAACGGAAGTCTAATATTTAAAGACGTAATAGCAGAAAGTACAGATGTAGACGTTGAGTCATTAGTTGATTCTGGCGCCATACTTCATGCACGAACTACAAACCCTGAATTTTCACTAACATCTTTTTGTCATTCTAAAGTAAATGGAGTTACAAGAAATCCATGGAATTTAGAGATGACACCGGGCGGTTCTAGTGGAGGAAGTGCTGCTGCTTTAGCTGCTGGCTGCGCGACACTGGCAACCGGAAGTGATATTGGAGGATCAATTCGAATTCCTGCAGGGTCTTGTGGAGTTGTTGGATACAAACCTCCTTATGGAAGAAACCCAATGGGCTATCCTTACAATCATGACCCATATTGTGTAGTAGGACCTCTTTCAAGAACAGTTTCTGACTGTGCTATTATGCAAAATGTGATGTGTGGTCCCAATGAAAAAGACATTGTATCTATAAGACCTAAAAAAATTCTTCCTACAAAATATGAAAATATAAAAAATTGGAAAATTGCTTATTCACTTGATCTTGGTTTTTTTGAAATTGATAGTGAAGTTGAAAAAAATACATTAGAAGCACTTAAAAAATTTGAGACACTTGGTGCTTCTATAACTGAAGTAAAACTAAATTGGAAACAAGATGAGGTTAACTCTGTTTGTTTTAGTCATTATGCAAATTCATTTTATGGATTAATTTCTAAACTTTCGGATTCTGAAAAAAAACAACTTACGAATTATGCTCAAATGTTTTCAGAGGTTCCCGAGATGCATTTCAACGCAATACAAAATAATAAAAAGCTATATCATGATAAAATTGGTGCTTATGTGGGATATGATGTAGTAGAGAGTGCTGAGATTACCGGAAAAATGTATTCAGAGCTTGGCCCAATACTAGATAGTTATGATTTATTTATTTGTCCCACAAATGCCTTGCCTGCAATTAAGGCTGATATTGATATTATAAGTGATGATGTCACTATTAATAATAAAGTCCAACAATGTGCAGA
>CABYIR010000032.1 GCA_902518955.1 uncultured Pelagibacteraceae bacterium
TATAGCTGACAATAGCTTGTTCCTCAAAATACCCAACAATTCTATGACAAGTTCTCGGAGACAATAAATACATTACAAAATAAAGATTAAAAAAGATACCTTGTGTTAGTATGACTAAAAATCTTTCAAATAATGATGGTTTTGCAATCTCGATAAAAGTCATGAGGTGCATTCTCTCATTTTCTGCTTCATCTAAAAGAGTTTTTATCCAGCCATTATCATTTTGCATTTTTCGAAGGCTTTTTAAATGATTCAGCATTCCTGCAACCATGCCAGGAACAGCTGCGACAGTTTCTAGAATTACTGCTCTGTGACCATATCTTTTTTTAAAAAATAAGTCGGCAAATAGTCTCAATAATTTAGTGAAATTTAAAGCAACTAAGTCACTAAGATTTTTAGGCTTATAATGTTTAAACAATTGATTTTCCATACCTTTTAAATAATAACTTTTAGCAACTTTTAAAGGTCAGTAATGAGAAATTAAGATGGTCAATTTGTCACAGAAATCAGGTCTAAAAGGTACTCTAAACTCCTATAGATGTACCCGTCTTTTCGTTTTCAAAGTATTCACTTTTAAATCCTCTGTCCAATGACACTTTTAATTTTCATAAGATTTTAAGTCGTTAAAAAGTTCTATCTAAAGCAGAATTGGCGGTCCCTACGGGATTCGAACCCGTGATCTTCTGGATGAAAACCAGATATCCTAACCGCTAGACGAAGGGACCTTATGAGATATTTATATATCCAATAATCTATTTTAATCAATACAAGATTATTGGATCTGTTCAGCAATATCTTCTATAAAAAACTGAGGCGTTCTTCTGCCTCCCCATTCATTGACCTTTATTTTCCCCAATAATGAAACCTCATTTCCTTTATTTTTTTGTAATTCATCACCAAGGATACTCTTTAAACTTCTAAATGCCATAGCCTCTATAAAACCATTATTATTCTTTATTAAGCACTTTAGATGATTATCACCTATAATCTTTACATCTGCTAAAAGTGCATTCTTTATAACAAAAGTAGGTTCAGGATTATTTGATCCAAACGGACCAAGCTTTTCTATATTATCATAGACATCAAGATTTATTCCGCTCGCGCTTATTTCAGAGTCAACATTTAAACATTTTTCATTAGTGAAAAATATAGGATTAGTATTTTTAAGTCTCTGGTCTAAAAACTCTTCTAGTTCTAAAACTTTTTCAGGCATTAATGAAAGTCCCGCGGCCATTGAATGACCCCCTCCATTTTCAATAATATTCGATTGTTTAGCTGCTATTATATGACTGCCTAAATCTATTCCATTGATTGATCGTCCCGATCCTTTCGCTTGATTTTCTTTTATAGAAATAACTATACATGGCTTGCTATACTTATCTTTAAGTCTACTTGCAATAATGCCGATGACGCCCTCATGCCAGTCTTCACCTGCCACAATAATTATTTTTTTTTTAAGCTTATCATCAGTTACTTGTTGATCTGCTTTTTCGAGAACATAACTTTCAATAGTTTTTCGTTCTTGATTAAAATGATCTAACTTAGTTGCGAGTTCTCTAGCCATTAAATCATCACTTGCTGTTAATAAATCTGTTCCGTAGCTAGAGTTTCCTAATCGGCCAGCAGCATTGATTCTTGGACCAAGCTTAAAACCTAAATCATATGATGAAACTTTAGATTTTATTGAAGATTTTTCTATTAAAGCATTTAAACCATAATTATGCTTTCTATTCATTACCTCTAACCCTTTAAGTACAAATAATCTATTCAAGCCTTTTAACGGAACAGCATCACAAATTGTACTTAACGCTACAAGATCCAGTAAAACTAATAAATTAGGCTCCTTAATATTATTTTCTTCAAACCAATTTAGTTCTCTTAATTTTCTGTTTAGCGCAATGAGAAACATAAAAGTAACACCAGCAGCTGATAAATAAGTAAGTCCAGATTTATCATCTATTCTATTTGGGTTAATTACTGCAAATGCTTCAGGCAAATTTATTTCGGCTTGATGATGGTCTAGAATAATGACATCTAACTTTTCCTGCTTAGAAAAACTCATTTCATCAAAAGACATTGTTCCACAATCAACTGTAAAAATAATTGAAACGTCTTTACTCTTAAAATTTTTGAAACTTTCAATGTTTGGTCCATATCCCTCAGTAAATCGATTAGGAACATGAAAGAGAATATCAATATTAATTTTTTTGAAATAATTAACTAAAATAGAACATGAAGTTGAACCATCAACATCATAATCCCCAAATACTGCAATCTTCTCATTTTTTTTAATTCCATCTACTACTCTTTCAATTGCAATATTCATATCCTCTAGAATGCTTGGATCTGGCATATGGTCTTTTAATGAGGGATTAATGTATTCACGAATTTCGTCGATATCTATATTTCTAATGGAAAATAATTTAGCTAATAAATAATTAAGGTTATATTTTTGGACAATTAGCTCAACGATGCGTTCATCAAATTCTTTTAACTGCCATTTTTTATTTGTATATGATCTGAAATCTTCCTCAGGACTTAACGACATTAAATAGATTGTGGGTGATAAGTTTGTATATATTGAATTGTATTAAAGTCAGACCTGAGTACTATAGAATGTGTTAAAAAAGAATTTGAGTATTTTTTCACACCTTTTACCATCGTACCCTCAGTTACGCCTGTTGCAACAAACACAATATCTCCAAATGCTAGATCATCAATATAGTACTTTTTATCTAAATCTTTAATTCCAGCTTTTTCGGCTCTTTTTTTTTCATCATCATTCCTTATGACCAGTCTAGTTTGCATTTGTCCACCTATGCATTGAAGAGCAGCTGCTGCTAAAACGCCTTCTGGTGCACCTCCAGTGCCAAAGTATATATCAATATCAATATCTTCTTGTGAGGTCATCATAACTCCAGCAACATCACCATCTGGAATCAAAATAACTTTTGAACCAAGTGCCCTCAATGACTCGATAATTTCTAAGTGACGATCACGCTCTAGTACGCAGGCACTAATATCACTTGGCTTTACTTTCTTGGCATCTGCAAGACTTTTAATATTATCTTGAACAGAAGCGTCTAGGTCAATCACATCATCAGAAAACCCTTTTCCGATTGCAATTTTATTCATATAAGTGTCTGGAGAATGTAATAAGCATCCTTTCTTTGCGGCAGCAATTACAGCTAATGAATTTGGCATGCCTTTAGAAGTTATTGTTGTTCCTTCAAGTGGATCAAGAGCAATATCGACTTCATCACCATTTCCAGTACCAACCTTTTCACCTATGTAAAGCATAGGAGCTTCATCTCTCTCACCTTCTCCTATAACTATGCGACCATTAAAATCAATTTCATTTAATGCAGATCTCATTGCATCAACAGCTAATTGATCAGCGCCTTCTTTATCACCAGCTCCAATTAACTTAGAACACGATATAGCAGCCATTTCCGCAGACCTTAAAATTCCCGTTGAGTATTTTTTACCGATATTGCTCATAAGCTTTTTTCAATTCTAATAAACTTAACTTTATTATTGATTCTCTTCATATTGTTAATTTCTTTAATAGCTTTCAGTATAACTTTCTCTTTAATATTATGAGTTATTATAACTATTGAGGCATATCCCCTTTTTTTATAATGCTGTTGTTTTTGCTCATCTATCGAAATTTTATTTCTGGCAAGAATCGTCGTAATCCTTCCCATAACTCCAACTTCATCTTTACCAATTATTCTTAAATAATATGAAAAATCTGATGCTGAAATTTTTAAATTTTTTAATTTTTGAACAACATTTATTGGCATGCCTAAAGGAAAATTAAAATTCTTTCTACTATAATCAATTAAATCAGCACTCACGGCAGCACCTGTTGGATTTGCACCAGCACCAGGTCCAATTAAAGTAGTTTTCCCGATTACTTTATCTTCTATAACTACAGCATTCAATTCATTATCAACTTTTGCAATTTCGGATTCACTTTTAATTAAACAAGGGTGCACCCTTTGCTCGTAGAAATTGCCTTTTTTCTTTGCAATGCCTAGTAGTTTAATTTTATAACCGAATTCTCTAACTAAGTTGAAATCATCTATTTCAATATTTTGAATTCCTTCGATATATGTAGAAGAAAAATTTACTGGAACATTAAAAGCAAGGCTTGATAAAAGAGTTATTTTATGAGCGGCGTCGATTCCCTTTATATCAAATGATGGATCAAGTTCTGCAAAGCCCAGATTTTGAGCATCCTTAAGAACAGAATTAAAATCCTTACCTTCAGACTCCATTTTAGTAAGGATATAATTACAAGTACCATTTAGAATTCCATAAACTTTCGTTATTTCATTAAATTTTAAATTTTCTCTTATAGCTTTTACAACTGGTATTCCTCCAGCTATTGCTGCCTCAAAACTGATAAAGCAATTATTTTTCTCTGCAATTTTAATAAGTTCATTTCCATGAATAGCAAGGAGTGCTTTATTAGCGGTAATAATACTTTTTCCATTCATAAGTGATTTTTTGACAAGTTTATAGGCTGCACCTGATGAGCCTCCAATTAATTCTATTACAATGTCAATTTTAGGATTTGAAGCCAAACTCAGTGTATCTTTTATTAATGGAAGATTTTTAGTTGCAACATTTCTTTTTTTTCTTAAATTTTTAACAGCAATATTTATTAGTTCGAAATTTGACGTTTTTTTATTACTAGTCTTATATTTTTTTAATTGTTTTAAAAAACCTTCACCTACTGTTCCTAATCCTGCAATACCAATACCTATTTTATTATTCATTTATTAATTACTCCCGGGCACTGACTCAAGATCAGGGGACTCTCCATTATCATCGTCATTTATTTCAATATCAAAATTAGGATTTATAAAAGTTTGATAAAATGATTTTGACTCAATGAAAGAACACCCGATAAATAAATTGAAAATGATAAATATTGAAAAAAATTTTTTCATTAATCTATTCCTAGAGACTCATTAAAATTATTCATAATATTAAAGTTTTGCATTGCCTGTCCAGCAGCTCCCTTTAGAAGATTGTCAAGAACACTTACAATACAATAAATATCCTCTTTATAGCCTTTTTTTAATCCAAGAATAACTTTATTTGTATTAACCACATCTTTTGTAATTGGAATT
>CABYIR010000033.1 GCA_902518955.1 uncultured Pelagibacteraceae bacterium
CTAAATCATATATTAGTGCCTTATGAAAAATTGTTATGAATTGATAATCATTAGAATTTATTGAATCAATCAACTCTATACTTTTGTTAAAATTTTTCTTATTAGCCCAGCTCCAAGCATCTAGAATTCTAGCAAAATTTATCTGAGTAACATTTTTTAGGTAGAAGTTATTAAAATTATTTGACGCTTCACCAATATTTCCTTTTGAGATGTTATAAATTCCTTTTACTAATTGAGCTTGAAATTCGATATTATTTCTACATCTTTGATAAGGACTTGTAACACATTCCAATTGTAATATTTTTTCAGCATATTTATTAGCTGAGAATAAATTACCCTTCATTGTTTCAATGAAAATTAATTTTTCAAGAATCTCTTGTTTATATGGACTAATGCTATGAACTTTTTTCAGATATTCATAAGAAGTATCATAATCATTTATATTGATTGAAATATTAGCAATTAAATACTCTCCAGAATTAGAACTATTGCCGGCCGAAAAAAAAGCGGTGCTGTGATTTATAGATATTAAAAAAAATATAATAGAAATATAGATAGCTTTTTTATGCACTAATATACATCATTACATATTTGAATATTTTGGGCCACCACTTCCTTCAGGTGTTATCCAATTTATGTTTTGAGATGGTTCCTTGATATCACAAGTCTTACAGTGAATACAGTTTTGACTATTAATAACAAATTTAGGATTACTACCATCATCATCTTTATGAACTTCATAAACACCAGCAGGGCAGTAACGTTGAGCGGGTTCGTCAAATTTTTCTAATGTGTAATCTATAGGTAAATTTTTATCTTCCAATACTAAATGAACTGGTTGATTTTCTGCATGATACGTACCTGTTAAGAAGACAGAACTGGCTCTATCAAAAGTAATTTTTCCATCAGGTTTAGGGTACTCAATTTTTTTACACTTGTTTGCAGGCATTAGAGTCTCATGATCAGCGTGCGCATGATTCAATGTAAATGGCAGCTTTCCCCTAAAGAGTATTTGATCTATACCTGTAAGAATAGTTCCAATGAGAAGGCCAAATTTAGTAATAAATGGTTTTACATTTCGAGCGGCATGAAGCTCTTTGTATGCCCAACTATTAGTAAATTTATTTTCAAAGTTATCTAAAGAACTTAAATTATCTTTTAAATATTCATGAATTGCTTCTGCACCAATAATACCACTTTTCATTGCTGTATGTGATCCTTTAATTTTAGGCATGTTTAAAGTACCTGCATCACATCCGATTAATAAAGCTCCTGGCATAAACATTTTTGGAAGACTTTGAACACCTCCTTCAATTAAAGCTCTGGCACCATAGGAAATTCGCTTGCCACCTTCGATCATTTTTTTAATACTTGGATGTGTTTTGAATTTTTGAAATTCTTCAAAAGGAGATAAATATGGATTTTTATAATCTAAGCCAACTACATATCCTATATAGATTTGATTATTAGCGGCATGATAAACAAAACTACCCCCATAGGTATTATTGTCTAAAGGCCAACCTGCAGAATGAAGAATAAGTCCTTCGTCATGAGTTTCATCTGGAACTTCCCATATTTCTTTAAGACCGATTCCATATTGTTGAGGATCAGACTCTTTATCCAATTCGTACTTTTTAATCAATTGTTTTCCTAAATGACCTCTACAACCCTCAGCAAATACAGTTACTTTAGCATGTAACTCGATACCTGGTTCATAAGTATCTTTTTTTTCACCATTAATATCAATGCCCATATCATTTGTTGCAACGCCTTTAACAGAATTATCATCATTAAATAAAATTTCTGAAGCAGCAAAACCAGGGTAGATCTCAACACCAAGATTTTCTGCTGTTTGACCTAGCCACCGGCAGAGATTTGCCAAGCTTATAATATAATTTCCTTTGTTGTGCTGAACAGGGGGCAATAGCCAAGCAGGCCAACTGAAACTAATTTTATCGGATAATAAAAAAAGGAATTTTTCTTTAACGACTTTAGTTTTAATCGGACAACCATCCATATTCTTCCAATCAGGAAGAAGCTCATCAAGAGCTTTGGTTTCAAATACATTGCCACTGAGTATATGGCCTCCAACTTCTGATGCTTTTTCAACTATACATACATTTAATTCTGGATTGAGTTGTTTTAGCTTGATTGCGTTTGCCAGGCCAGCTGGTCCAGCACCAACAATAACAACATCATATTCCATCGACTCACGTTGAATATTGGTATCCATATTTCATTAAATCCTAAATTATCTCTATATATTTAGTTTATTGATATTATAATTCAAACACTATTTAAACAGGCTTATGAACAAAACATCTATTAAAAATACGTTAAACTTACTAAATTTGTACAAAGAAAGTGGAGTTGATGAGCTAATATCCTCAAGACCAAAGAACCGAACAGTTAGAAAAAAGGATTATGTATCAAAAAAAATGCAAAAATCAGATGAAATGAATTCAGCAAAAGTTTCTGAAGAAATAAACCTTGAAGGAATTAATACGCTTGAAGAATTAAAACATAAAATGTCAACTTTTCAGGGATGCCAATTATATGAAGGTGCGACCAATATGGTTTTTTCAGATGGAAATCCGGAGTCAAAAATTATGCTTATCGGTGAAGCGCCGGGTCATGATGAGGATCTTCAGGCTAAGCCATTTGTGGGAAGAAGTGGCAAATTGCTTGATAAGATGCTGGAGGCTATAGATCTTAATCGTGAAAAAGTTTATATCGCAAATATAATACCTTGGAGACCTCCAGCAAATAGAAGGCCTACTGAGGATGAAATTAATAGCTACCTTCCGTTCATACTTAAACATATTGAAATTATAAAGCCTTCTGCACTAATGCTTCTTGGTAGCACAGCTGCATTTGCTATTTTAAGAAATAAAGAAGGTATATCTAAAATAAGAGGTAAATGGGTTGACTTAAAAATTAATAAAATGACTATTCCTACAATGCCAACATTCCACCCAGCATTTCTTTTAAGACAACCGGGTCAAAAAAAACATGTATGGACTGATTTACAAAGTTTAAGGGATAAAATTAAACAAAAGTGAGTCTTAACTTACCATTAATTGATTTTGATAATAATTTTAATCACCCGATAGCTGGCGTTGATGAGGTAGGAAGAGGAACATTAGCGGGCCCAGTAGTGGCGGCGGCAGTTATACTTGATTATAAAAATATACCTAACGGCATTCAAGACTCAAAAAAAATTTCAAAAAAAAATAGAGAGTTAATAAGTAAACATATTTTAGAAACATCTATTGTTTCAATTGAATATGCGACTTCTGATGAGATAGATACTATTAACATTCTTAAGGCTTCTTTGCTGGCTATGAAAAGAGCAGTTGAAGGATTGAAAAAAAAACCAAATATCGTTCTGATTGATGGGAACTATATTCCTGATATAGATATTAATGCAAAGCCAATTATAAAAGGTGACAACAAGTCATTATCGATCGCTGCAGCATCAATAGTTGCAAAAGTTTATAGGGATAATTTAATGACCGAATATTCAAAAAAGTATCCTGGATATCTCTGGGAAAAAAATTCTGGGTATGGAACAAAAGAACATTTAGAGGCCATCAAAAGATTAGGGGTAACCCCAATACATCGCACTTCTTTCAAGCCAATACACAATATATTGAATTAAGTAAATCATGTAACTTATTGATTCTAAATAAGTATTGACCAGTAATCTGTTTTGAATCATATTTTAAGTATGAAATCGGTCGAACAAAAAACTTTTCTACCTATAAATAAAATTATTTGTGGTGAAACAATTGAAGAGTTAAAAAAAATTCCTGCAGACTCTGTTGATTTAATCTTTGCTGACCCCCCTTACAATCTACAATTAGAAAGTGAATTACAAAGGCCTGATAACTCTACCGTGGCTGCTGTTAATGATGACTGGGACCAATTTTCAAGTTTCGCTACATATGACAAATTTTGTGAAAAATGGCTTTCAGAATTAAAAAGAATAGTTAAACCATCTGGTTCAATATGGGTGATAGGCTCTTATCACAATATATTTCGCATTGGTTATATAATGCAGAATTTAGGTTTCTGGATTTTAAATGATGTAATTTGGCAAAAAGCTAACCCTATGCCAAACTTTCGAGGCAAAAGATTCACTAACGCGCATGAAACTCTGATTTGGGCGTCTAAGGATAAGAACTCAAAAAAATATACATTTAATTATGAAGCAATGAAGTCAATAAATGACAACACACAGATGAGATCAGACTGGTTTCTTCCCATCTGTAATGGCAACGAAAGATTAAAAGATGACAATGGAAAGAAGGTTCACCCTACTCAAAAACCTGAGTCACTTCTTCATAGAATTATTATTTCATCAAGCAATGTCGGTGATGTTGTTTTAGATCCTTTTTTTGGGACAGGAACAACAGGAGCAGTAGCAAAGAGATTATGTAGAAACTATATTGGAATTGAGAGAGAAAAAGAATATATAAAAAATGCAAAATCACGAATTTCAAAAGTTTCTACCTATGAAAACGAAGCATTAGAAACAACAGCTTCAAAAAAAACTGAGCCACGTATTCCATTTGGATGGCTTGTTGAGCGAAAACTTCTAGAACCGGGCACTACGCTGTTTGATCAGTCCAAAAAGTTTAAGGCAAAAGTAAGAGCCGATGGATCAATTGTTAGCTCAAA
>CABYIR010000034.1 GCA_902518955.1 uncultured Pelagibacteraceae bacterium
TGAAGCTTCAACACTATCAGTATTTTCAGATCTTATTGATTGAATATTCTCTGATTGAGATGTTGAACTATTGGACATTACAGCATTGGTACTTACATGAAGATCAATAACTGATTTAGTTGGACGAGGTGTTGTATCAAGACCAGTAGCTACAACTGAGACTCTCGCACTTCCCTCCAAGCTTTCATCAAATATTGAACCAACAATAACGTCAGCATCAGGGTGTACTTGTTCCCTTATTTCATTTGTTATCTTATCAACCTCATGAAGGGTTAAATCTGTACCACCTGTGATATTAATCAACAGCCCTTTTGCACCTTCAAGCGAGTAATCATCCAATAATGGATTTGCTACAGCGGCTCTTGCACAATCAATTGCTCTGTTCTCTCCAGAAGCTTGTCCAGTACCCATCATAGCTCTGCCCATATTATTCATAATTGTTTTTACATCGGCAAAATCTAAATTAATTAAGCCAGGTACAACCATTAAATCGGTAATACTGCGAACACCAGCGTGTAACACTTCATCTGCCATTGCAAACGCATCCGAAAATGTTGTCTTTTCATCGGCAACTCTAAATAGATTTTGATTTGGAATAACTATCGTTGTATCAACTAAACATTCTAACTCTTTAAGTCCTTGTTCAGCTATCCGCATACGACCAGCGCCTTCAAATTGAAAAGGTTTTGTTACTACAGCTACAGTTAAGATGCCTAATTCTTTTGCGACTCTTGCTATTACTGGTGCAGCTCCTGTGCCAGTACCACCACCCATTCCAGCAGTAATGAAAAGCATATTTGTTCCTTCTAGTCTTTCCATAATTTCATGCTTAGTTTCATCAGCTGAGGATTTACCGATATCAGGATGAGAGCCGGCTCCGAGTCCTTTTGTAATTTGAACACCAAGTTGCATTTTGCTATCACTTAAAGATTTTGATAAAGCTTGTGCATCAGTATTAGCTGCAACAAACTCTACTCCAGCTAAACCTGCACTAATCATATTGTTAATGGCGTTTCCACCTGCTCCGCCAACACCAAAGACAGTTATCTTTGGCTTAAGCTCTTTTAGTTCTGGTACACTTAAATTTAAAACCATGAATTTTATCCTCCTTTATTCAAAGTTATATATTTTTACTCCATTGGAGCTTTGATAATTTTTCTTGTGCTTGTTTTTGATTTTCTTTTTTATAATTATTATAAGTTTCCGGATCCCACATTTGGAAAGTTTCGCCCATTCCAACAAAAGCAATTTCATTTTTTATTCCAACAGAACTAATGAGTTCGTAAGGCAAAATTACTCTTCCCTCTTTATCAAATCCAACTTGATGACTGTCGGCTAAAATTGAAGATGAAAAACTGCTACGTTCTTCTGAAAATGGACCTAAAGAGTCTATGGCATCACTTAATTTTTTTATTCGATTAAATGTGCAGCCTTCAATAGAAGTAAGAGTTGGAGACGGATAGCAAATTAAGCCTTTTAAACCGTTATGTTCTAATACACTTCTAAAAAATGAAGGAACAGAAATTCTTCCCTTTTTGTCAATTCGATTAATGTATGTAGATAAAAACAATGTCATCTTTAATAAAAAATTTCTTAATAATATTACCAACAAAATTACCTCTTATGGGATTAATTGGGATTACTTGGGATATTATGGGTTATAAACTAATATGTCTAGTAAAAAAATCAATTTTATAGATGAAAATCAATTACTTAAATAATTTACTTTATGAAAATCAAATAAATATATGAAATGATTAGATAATGCCAGATAATCTATAAGCCGGGTTCTGTATTTTTTATAAAAAAATGATGACTATTCATCTAGTTTAAGTGTCACCACTTAAATCTTGCGATCAACCCAGTTAAAGCCAAGAGAAAGCTATATTAACTCTATTCGATCTTGCTCCTAGTGGGGTTTACCATGCCATTTTTGTTACCAAAAATGCGGTAGGCTCTTACTCTACCTTTTCACCCTTACCCGAAGGCGGTATATTTTCTGCGGCACTCTCCCTAGGGTTACCCCCGCCGGGCATTACCCGGCACCATACTCTTGTGGAGCCCGGACTTTCCTCTTTAAATTCATAAAGCAGTCATCCGATTATCTGGCAAAAAAAGTTTTATAGGCTTAATTTTTTTTGGTCAAGGACCTATTTTTTTGTGAAATTAAATCCCTCAAAATAGGGATAATCGAAGAGTCGTATAGAAAATTTTTCATACGATCCTGAGCGTAATGTGACTGAAAAGCATTTAATACAAGTATCGTCTGTAAATCCATATTTTCTGTAACTTGAATTTGATATCCAAATTCTTTTAATAGTGCTTGAACAATAGGTATTTCTGTATTTTTGAGTATTTTTTTTCTTAATATTTTTCTTGATGGAAGTATTCCTATTTTCTTTTTTTTAAGTAAGTTCCAAGGAAATAAATACCCAGGATCAGTTTTACGATCTGGAGAAACATCAGAATGACCCAAGATATGATAATCTTTAATGTTATATTTATTTTTAAGATCTAAGATTAATTCAATTAAGATCTGTATTTGCTTAGATTTAAATTTTTCATACCTTAGATGCTCACCTTTATTCTGAATTTCAATCCCAATTGAATTTTTATTTAATGATTTATCACTATTCCAAAATGACATGCCTGCATGCCATGCTACATTCCTGTCGTCTACTAATCTACTTAATGATCCTTTCTCATCAATGAAATAATGGCAGCTTACTTTACTTTTTTTATCTCTTAGTCTTCTGATAGATGCTTTAGCTGACCCCATTCCAGTGTAGTGAATAATTATATATTTTATTTTTCTATATCTTCTCGCCTCATAGTTTGGTGAAGGTTTATTAGCTATTTTCATACTGAGCTTACAACCTTATTTTCTTTTTCTCTGATCATAACAATCGCAACCCCAATAAGAGTAAGGCTGCCCCCTAGTAATATTTTTAAAGTTATTGTTTCATCAAATCCATCAAAAATACTTAAATATGTAATAATTAATGCATTCACGATTGCAAGGACTGGGGCTAATAATGTTAAAGGGGTTATTCTTGATACATCGTACTTTGTTAATAAATAGTAGAAACCTGCATGCCCTATTCCTGTTGCAACAATTGCTGTAAAAATTACCGCTATCCACGCATTTATAGAAGCACTTTGAATAATGAGAATTTGATTATCTTCTACTATAAAAGAAGTAATTGCTAAAAATAAAAAACTCGTCCAAGCAATCCATACCTGAAGGTCAAATACTTTAATATTTTTTAATTTTTTCATAAATAACAGACTTACTGAAATAGAAAAAGCTGCAAGTAATGCATAGTAAACGCCACCTAAGTCTGAAAAAATAGTTGGCTCAAATATGAGAATAACCACTCCTGCAAACGCTAAAAAAATACCAAGTAATCTTTTCCATCTAATAATTTCTCCCAAAAAAATAACTGATAGAATTGTTGCAAATGGTGTGCCCAGTTGTAACAAAATCGCAACAGAAGAAATATGAGTAGAATTATCAAGCGCTAAATAAAAAAAAGCAAAATGAAATGCTCCACCTAATAATGAAATAAATAGAATATTAAACATCTGACCTTGATGTAATTTAAGAAAGGGCAATAGTAAAATTGCAATAATTAAGAATCGCATTGATGTGAATAAGAACGGTGGAAAATAGCTTACGCCAATTTTTGCTGAAATAAATGCTGCTCCAAAGGCAATATTCATAATTAGCACCAAAGCTATATCTGTTGATTTCATTGATTACTTAAAATTATAACGATAGTATATATTACATATATTATGATTTACAGTCGTACTATTATTGCTTTTGTTTTTTGCTTACTGCTTCTTGGTGGCTGCTCTAGCAATCCAAGAAGTACTGAATTAGATTCAAGCTTAAACGCATCTTCTATTAGTGATCCATTTGAGGCTGTAAATAGAGTTACTTTTTCATTTAATTCAATATTTGATAAAACAATCGTTCGCCCAACTGCATTAGTCTATCGTGGAGTGGTTCCAGGGTTTGTAAGAAATAGAGTTACTTATTCTCTTGATAATCTTAGTATGCCTGTAACAGCAGTAAATAATCTACTTCAAGGTGAGTTGTCAAAAGCAGGTATTGCCTCATCAAGATTTATAATTAATAGCACTATTGGAATTTTAGGAATTTTCGATCCTGCTTCTAGTTTTGGGCTAGTAGTAGAAAATGAGGACTTTGGACAAACTCTTGCCGTCTGGGGTGTGCCATCAGGACCCTATATTGTTTTGCCTTTTTTAGGACCTTCTTCACCAAGAGATTTTACTGGTCTTTTATCAACATCTCTACTTGATCCTATGTATCAAATTGGAAGTGAATCAAATCAAAATGCGTTTAGATCCTATAGGATGGGAGTCGGTGTAGTTGATTTTAGATCTCAGAATATAGAAATTTTTGATGATCTCCAAAATAATTCATTGGATTATTATGCTGCAGTTCGTAGCTTTTATAATCAAAGTAGGGAA
>CABYIR010000035.1 GCA_902518955.1 uncultured Pelagibacteraceae bacterium
ATGATATTATTCAGGATATGATCCATAGACTTGGCGGGGAGACAAAGCTTATTATCGAACAATTCAATCCTGAGGGTGGGGCGTATGGAATTGGAAGGACACATGGCCATAAACATTAACAGCAATAAATTTTCTTCTTTTGAGTCACATCAAATTTTACAGGCGTGGTTTTCTTCATCATTTCCTATCGGATCGTATGTTTATTCTCATGGACTAGAGGCGATGATTGACAATAAATTAGTAACAAATAAAAAAGATGTCATTGATTTCATTGAGTCCACGCTTTTTGTAGGGACCTGTCGGAATGAATATATTTTTCTCAAATCGACTTATAATGGTACTGATGTTAACGATCTAGTTTTAGCCAATTGTCCTTCTAAAGAACGGCACATTGAGACTCTTCAAATGGGAGATGCATTTAGAAAGATTATGAAAGAGAGTTGGAATTTTAATATTGATAAGAAAACTTCATTTCCCGTTTGTGTAGCTAAAGCAGGTTTGAGATTTAATATACCTTTTAGAGAATTATCAGATTTTTATATGCAATCATTTATTACAAATTTAATTAATGTTTGTGTAAAACATGTACCTCTAAGTCAAAAAGATGGTCAAGATTGCCTTTTAGCTTTTCTTGGAATGCTGAATGAATTTAATGTTACAGCTCAAAAATATAATCTTGATGATCTCAGCGGTTTATCATTTTATGGAGATATATATAGTATGAAGCATGAAAAACTATCCTCGAGGGTTTATGTAACATGAGCAATTTTCATGGTCCATTAAAAATAGGTATTGGAGGACCTGTAGGCGCAGGTAAAACTAGTCTAACAGAAGCGTTGTGCCGCTATCTTTCACCAAAGTTGTCGATGGCTGTAATATCAAATGACATTTATACAATTGAAGATGCAGAATATTTAATGAAAGTCCAAGCTCTTCCTATAGAGCGAATTAAAGGAGTTGAAACTGGCGGCTGTCCTCATACAGCAATTCGTGAAGATGCATCAATAAATTTACTAGCTGTTGAAGAAATGAAAGAGAAGTTTCCTGATCTCAGTTTGCTATTAATAGAGTCTGGCGGTGATAACCTTGCTGCTACTTTTAGTCCAGAACTAGTTGATTTATCAATATACGTAATTGATGTTGGAATGGGCGGAGACATTCCTCGTAAAGGAGGACCTGCAATAAAGAAGTCAGATTTACTAGTAATAAATAAGATGGATCTTGCAGAATATGTCGATGTGAACTTAGAACAAATGAAAATAGATGTTGAAAATGCTAGAGATGGTATGCCTTTTATATTTGGTGAGATGAAACATAATAAGGGTATAATCGAAATTTCAAATTTTCTAGAATCTGAAGGTGGCTTATCAACATTATCTTAATGTCAGAAAAAGTATTAAATATTTTTGGAGAAGAAATGGATGCCTGTTGTTTCGATCCTCTAACTGGATGGAAACGCGATGGTTATTGTAACACAGATGACTTTGATCATGGAAGTCATGTTGTATGCTGTGAGGTAACTGATGCTTTTTTAGCATTCAGTAAAGAAAGAGGAAATGATTTATCAACACCTCGCCCTGAATTTAACTTTCCAGGTCTGAAAGAAGGAGATCGATGGTGCCTCTGTGCCATGAGGTGGCAAGAAGCGTTTGAAGCAGGAGTTGCTCCTCGTGTATTTTTAGAAAGTTGTCACCAAAAAGCGCTAGAGTTTGTGAACTTAGAAGATCTCGAACAGCATGCAATGCATCGACTAAATTAAAATTTATTCATGTCAAAATTTGTATACTACAATATTGCCTTGTCTATTTTGGCCTATGGTGTTTTTTTCTTATATAAAATTAATTTTATATTAGCAATAATAGGTGGACTTATAATGATATTTTTATTTATCAAAATTACCCAAAAAATATTTAATAATTAAATGCTCTGATTAAATTAAACTGTAGACAACAATAAAGTGAAGTATTGCAGCAATAATAACGAGGGTATGAAATACTTCATGAAATCCAAATACTTCAGGATTTAATTTTGGAAATTTAAATCCATAAGCAATTGCTCCCATTGAATAGATTACTCCTCCTGTAACAACTAAAACAATCTTACTTGTACTGAGAGATAAAAAAATAATAGACATAAATGGAAGTGCCATATATCCAGCTATCAGGTAAATAGATGCACGAAGTATTCTATGAATATTTCCAAAGAAAATTGATTGTAAGATTCCGATAAATGCAACAATCCATGTAATTGTTAATAAGGTTAAGCCACTCTCTGCTGGTAGGGCCAGTAGACACACAGGTGTAAAAGTTCCAGCAATCATGAGAAAAATTCCAGTATGATCGAGCTTGCGCAGAAACTTCTTAACTTCAATAGTTGACTTTCTACGATGGTAAAGAGCACTAAAGCCAAACATTGATAATAATCCAACTGAATAAATAATCATCGATGTCGCTTCTGTATAATTTGTTGATTTCAAAATAAGAGGAATACAAGCAACGATTGAGACAAAGAACATCACGTGGTGCATGACGCCACGAAGTCGTGGCTGGGCAAGTATTTGACTCATATATTAATGGTATAATTTTTTATCCTAATTCATAGAGAATAATTGTTTAACAAATTCATATCAACTGATATGATTTTTACCATGAACAGTGGATTCGCAGAGATTGTCATCGGAACCCCAATAGACTTGTTTTTCCATGGTTTAGCTAAAATTTATGGCCGTAAATCTTATGAAGAAGCAAAGAGATATTTTCAAAATAAAAGTAAAATTTAAAAACCTCATCCCACCTGTATTACCCGTCAGAATTCAAAGAAGACAAAGAGTAGAATTTATTGACATGGCTATGTTTTTTAGATCTTCAAAAGAAATACATTAATCCACATAAAAATTTCTGTATTATAAGATACTATACAATAATGGATAATTCTCATTTCTACATACATAATCGAAGATATTTAGGAAATAAAAAAAAACTACTAGATCATATAATTAAATTGGTCGACGCTAAAACTAGTTTTTATAATACATTCTTAGATATATTTAGTGGGACCGGAGTAGTAGCATCTCAATTTAATCAAAAAAATGTAAAAATAATTACAAATGACATATTAACAAGTAATTATGTAATTCATAAAACGTTTTTTGGAATTAGAAAAAAACCAAAGAATATTGAAAAAAAAATTGATATGTTAAATTCTATCAGTCCAGCAAATGAGAATTATTTCTCAAGGAATTTTGGAAATACTTATTTTTCTAAAAAAACTGCAAAAAAAATAGGAGATATAAGAGATACAATAGATAAAATTTCAGAGTCTGAGGTAGAAAAAAATATTTTAATAACTTCTCTAATTTATGCATTTGATAAAATTGCAAATACAGTAGGCCATTATGATGCTTATAGGGAGGTGAAGTCATATAATGATAATATATATTTAAAGATGCCTGTTATTGACTTCAAATTGAATCAAAAAAATATAGCTTATTGTCAAGATGCAAACGCTTTATCTAAAAAAGTAAAGTCAGACATTGTTTATATTGATCCTCCATATAATTCTCGCCAATATTCAGATGCTTACCATTTACTAGAAAATATTGTTAATTGGGATAAGCCGCTTGTTTATGGTAAAGCAAGAAAGCTTGATCGTTCTCACATCAAAAGTAAATATTGTACTAAAGATGCACCAATAGTATTTGCAGAGTTAATAAATAATCTAGATACAAAACATATTATTGTCTCTTATAATAATACTGACAATTCAAAACATGGAAGATCAAATGCTAAAATATCTTTTAGTCAAATTAAAAATATCTTAATGAAAAAAGGTGAAACTGAAATTAATCAAATAGATTTTAAAGCATTTACTACAGGCAAAAGTAAGACTGAAAACCATAAAGAAATACTTTTTTATTGTAAGGTGAAATGAAAAGACTGATATCAATAACAACATCCATTCGATCTCCATATAGAATACCTGATCAGTTAAAAGTTATAAAAGAACACTTTGAGGGCGAGGAATGGAATAATACAACAATGCCAAAAGAATTTATGTATCGAATTATTCAGTCAAAAGCATACTTACCATCATTAAAAAAATTAAGCCAAAGTGATCAAAATAAATACGAAATTTCTGAAACTCTTGAATATGAATTTGCCAAGAAAATTTTTGAAAAACATTATTCAGATCCGTTTGCTAGAGGTAGATTCAATTTTGATCCAATTAGAAAACTAGGTTTTGTAAATACCTATAATGGTTTTTTAAAAGTTACTTCTAGTGGTGAAGAATTAATTAAAAATGAAGAAAATGTATCAGAAATTTTCTTAAAAGCATTACTCAAATGGCAATTGCCAAATTTTACCCAACTAAAAAATTATAAACCTGAAGATGGATATAATATAATCCCCTTA
>CABYIR010000036.1 GCA_902518955.1 uncultured Pelagibacteraceae bacterium
GGTGCTCAAGATTTATTTAAAAATCTAATTTCAGGAATTTTAATTCTTTTAGAAAAAAGATTTAAAAATGGAGACTGGATTAAAGTTGAGAATATTGTTGAGGGTACAGTTGAAAATATTGGCTTCAGATCAACAGTTGTTCGTCAATTTGACTCCTCTCCTGTGATGGTTCCTAATTTTAACTTTGCAGAAAATGCCGTTACTAATTTTTCAAATATGCAAAATAGAAGAATTTATTGGACTATAGGATTAGAATATAAAACAAATTTAGATCAACTAAGAAAAATTAGAGACGAGATTGAAGATTATTTGAAAGAAAGTGGAAACTTTGTATCTGAGTCTGAACAGGCTACATTTGTCCGTATAGATAAATTTTCAGATAGTTCAATTGATATCTTAGTTTATTGTTTTGCAAAAACTAAAGTTTGGGGTGACTGGCTGAAAGTTAAAGAGGAACTTGCATATCAAATTAAAAATATTGTTGAAAATAACAATGCCGGCTTTGCATTTCCATCTCAAACAATTTACTACGAAAATATCTAATTAAAATGATTCACTGGAATAGATTTGTTTTAAATCATTGTTCCATTTACCTTTATATAAATTAATTAATCTTAAGGCCGAGGTTTCTTTTTTGTGAACCATTTCGTACAAATAATCAATATGTATTGTTTCGTTCTCACCGACAGCATTCAAATTTGATCTCGACTCAAGTCCTTCAGATGAAATTTTTAAAAATTGCTCAGCAATTTCCCATCCATTCCTATCTTTTAATTTAGCATTAAGCCCGTTCTTAAATACTGCATTTCTGAAAGAAATTATTTCCTCAAAATTCCAATCTCTTATTATCGATATGGACTCCTCAAGACAATCTGAGCAATATAAAATTCCTGCCCAGAAAGCTGGAAGGGCACAAAGAGATCTATAACTTCCTGCATCAGCACCCCTCATTTCAATATATGTTTTTAATCGAACTTCAGTGAATATTGTACTCAAGTGGTCGGTCCAATCATCTAATGTAATTTCTTCAGCTTTTATTTCATGAGATTTATTATTTAATAAATCTTCAAAATTATAATCTAAACAATTTATATAATTTCCATTTCTGATAATTGAATAGACAGGAACTTTTAAAGCATAATCGACATATTCCTCAAATGAAAAATTTTCACCAACCATTGATCGTAAAATTCCTGTTCTATCATTATCCGTTTTTGTCCATACATAGCCGCGATATGATTGAAAGCCATTCAATTGTCCTTCAAGAAAAGGTGAATTAGCAAATAAACCTGTCACTATTGGTTGAAGTGCTGCTGAAACCATTATTTTTTTTTTCATATCAAGCTCTGATATATAATCAAAGTTTGCCTGAACAGTGCATGACCGATGCATCATATCTAAACCAAGACCGCCTAGCTTTTTCATATATGGCCTCATGATTTCAGAATATCTTTTTTTTGGAACATGGGGTACGACATCTAATTTTTCTATTGGCAAAAACCCAACACCTAAAAATCCTATGTTCATTTTTTCTTCTACTGATTTTACAAACTGTAGATGATTATTTATTTCTCTGCATGTCTCATGAATAGTGACTAATGGTGCGCCTGAAAGTTCAAATTGTCCACCTGGTTCGAGCGTAATACTGGCTTTCTCTTTCGTAAGTGCGATAATATTATCATCTTCATATTTAGGTTTCCAATCATCTTGAATAAATGACTCCAATAAAGCTGATATACTTTGCTCACCTTTATAAGGAATTAGAGAATAATCATTTTTATTGAATACAAACTTTTCATGCTCAGTACCTATTCTTTCATGGCCTTTTTCAGTTATTCCATCTTCAAAATATTTGATGAGGTTTCCTTTATTAAGCATAATTTGATAATTCTTTTATTAAAGATGAAGCAACTATACACGCCGTCTCAGATTTTAAAACACTATTACCCAATGAAATGGGAGTAATCAGTTTATTTTCTTCTATCAATTTTATTTCTTTATCTGAAAAATCACCTTCAGGTCCAATTAATACTCCTTTAATAATCAAATTTTCATCAGATAATACTTCACTGATTTTAGAGGCCGCTTCACTAATGCAGCATGCTATAATGTATTCATTATTTTTTTTTATAAAATCCTCAAAATGAATAGGAACATTTATTTGAGGTATAGAAATCTGGTTTGATTGCTCAACCGCTTCTATTGCAATTAACTTCAATCTCTCAATATTGAATGTTTTAAATTGAGTTCGATCCATAATAACTGGTTGAAATTTTGTGATTCCGATTTCTGTACATTTTTGAATAATAATTTCAGTTTGAGCCCTTTTAATTGGTGAAAAAAATAAAGTTAATGGATAATTTTTTTTAATTGATTGGATTTTACTTAAAACAGTTCCTGATGCTTTTCTTCGGTCAACAGAAGTAAGCTCTAGTATGTATTCCTCAATTTCATTAAATACACATACATTATCTCCCACTTTAGAACGCAACACAGATGATAAATAATGTGAATGCTTAGTGTTAAAATCTATAATTTGATTTTTTTCAATTTCTTTGTTTAAGTAAATTCTATTTTTGATTTTCATATTTGATAATAAACATTTAGTATTTATATACACTAACAAGAAAAATTATGTTCAAATATCAAAAAAATTTATTTTTATTGATGAGGCTTGATAAGCCAATCGGTATATATCTACTTTTTTTTCCTTGTGCTTGGGGAATTTTTGCCGCTACCGAGTCGTATGAAAATTTTAAAAAAAATATCTTTCTAATAATAATCTTCCTTGTTGGATCAATTGTCATGCGAGGAGCTGGATGTATTATTAACGATATTTTTGATCGAGATTTGGATAAAAGTGTTTCAAGAACAAAAAATAGACCAATTGCTTCTGGTGAAATCTCTATACGTGAAGCTTTTTTACTTTTTTTATTCTTATCAGGTCTAGGGCTTGCAATACTCTTATCATTAAACCTGTTGTCAATTCTGATAGGGTCTATTTCTTTCCTATTACTAATTATTTACCCACTTTCTAAAAGAATTACATACTGGCCACAGTTAATTTTGGGAATAACTTTTAACGTTGGCATACTAATTGGCTTTAGTTCAGCAACAGGCAATATAAATTTCTCAATACTATTTTTGTATGTTGCGGGAATTTTTTGGACGTTAGGATATGATACAATATATGCTATTCAAGATATTGAGGATGATCTTAAGATTGGAATTAAATCTACAGCTCTACTTTTTGGTAAAAATGTAAAATCTTGGGTATTTTTTTTCTACTCTTCAATGCTTTTAATGCTTGCTATTTATGGAACTTTGTCGCACCTAAATCTCTATTATTTCTTTGGTTTGTTTTTTGTAGCTTTATTGTTATATAGACAAGTTAAGTATTTAAGTATAGAAAATCCAGACATTTGTTTATCTCTATTTAAAAGTAATCAATACGTTGGACTTCTTATTTGTTGTACTTTATTGACTACAATGATTAATTAAAAATTAATTATGAAATTTGAATCTATATCTCAAAATATAATAGAAAAAACAATTAAATCCGGTGCCACAGATTGTGATGTTGTACTAGCTAAGGGATTTTCAAAATCAATCTCTTATCGATTGGGAAAAGTTGAAGATATTGAAGAATCAAATGGAAGCACTTTTGGCATAAGAGCTTTAATAGGAAATAAACAGGCTTTTATATCTTCCTCTGATGATGATGAGAATAATATAGATAAGCTTATTCAAAGATTAATTCAAATGACAAAGCTTGCTCCTGAGGATGAAACTGCATGCTTAGGTGATCCCAATCTTTATGAAAAAGAAATTCAAAACTTGAATTTAGTTCAGAATAATCCAACAGCCACAACAAAATTGATTGAGATGGCTAAGCAATGTGAGGAGTCAGCTTTAGAAATTAAAGGTATTACTAATTCAGAGGGCTCAGGCTCATCATTTTCGGAAAGTGAATTTTTTATTGCAAACAATAAGGGGTTTAGCGGTGGATATAGATCCTCTACTAATTCAATTTCATGCTCTGTAATTGCTGGCGAAGGTCAACTTATGGAAAGGGATTATGACTACGCAGTATCAAGGCACATTGATGACTTAGACTCACCATCTGAAGTTGGCGAGTCTTCTGCTAAAAAAGCTATTCAAAGGCTGAGTCCAAGAAAAATTGAGTCATGTAAAACTCCGGTTATTTTTG
>CABYIR010000037.1 GCA_902518955.1 uncultured Pelagibacteraceae bacterium
TTCATAAGCTCTCCCATTTAAGAATATTGTATACGGAATAATTTTCTTGCGCTAGGTGATTCATGTATAAATATATATTGAGAATCAGTTATTTGGTGGCCTCACCCGGACTCGAACCGGGACGCCCACAAGGAGCACGAGATTTTAAGTCTCGGTTGTCTACCAATTCCAACATGAGGCCATTAAGTAAGAGTTTATATCGATTAATTATCTTTGCTACCAGAACTTTTGATGAATGATATAATTTTATTCTTAGCAAAATCTGTCGCCTCTTTATTATAAACGATTCCTCTTCTTATGTACTGCTCGCTATCAAATACGTGAGTACTATTTTCCATCAGATAATAATCGATATATTTTTCTTTTTTATTCATCCTTTCAAATAGTTCAATACAATCAGCAGGCTGAGTCGCCAAACCAAATCCATCTTGATCGGCAAGAAAAACCAAGGATGGTGTTCTCGTTCTCCATTCAAACTTTTGAGATAAGTTTAATATCCCACAATGAGGATAAAAGGTTATCTTCCCTTTAATTTTTGGAATGGTTTTTTGATCAAAATCTAAAATATTTGAAGGAACAAGTTGATTATTCATTGTCATGAAATCCATTAAAGTATATGCGCCATGGGACCAACCAGCTAAAAAAAGATTATCATAATCTATCCAAGAAAATTGCTCTAGATTTGCCAAAACACTATAAACATCACCTGCTCTTTCTTGTCCTTGAAGATCAACCCCAGAACATACAGTTCTGATAGCCGTTCGCCTAGTCATTCCTCTAGGTCCAGTACTATCGACTTGTATCGAGGCAACTCCGTTATCACTAAAAAATTTTTGCCAGCTTTCTAAGTAAGGATAAGGTCCACCACATGCATGAAACATGATTACTGTTGGAAATTTTTTACCCGATAAAGGTTTAACAATTTCAAAATGAGATTTTAGAAAATTGAAATGGTCCGATGAATATACCTGTTCGACATTCAATCGATAATACCCAGCAAAAACTTTTGAGAAATAGTTTCCAAGAATTAAAAAAATCAAAATAAATAGAACTATCAAAAACCATTTCGTAATTTTTAAAATAAAAATCATAAGAGTATAATTATAAAAAAAGGGGCCCGAAGGCCCCTTTTAATTTAGTTATTTTAACTTTGCTTAGCTATCAGATTTTGCAGCTACATAAATAGCCATACCGAAAGCAATTTTGTTAACAAAGTCAGCAAGGTTATAGATAAGGTTAAGTGATGCAGCATCAACTCCTCCTCCAAAATAACCAATTGCATATCCTAATGGATAGATCGCCCAACCAATAGTCACTATCAGACATAGTGCTCTAAAAGCTTGTTGACCTGCTGCGTTTCCACTACCAGCATTCGCTTGACTAGCTTCTCCAGCAAAGATTTCATAAAGGATGTACAACCAGCCCGCCATTCCGATTATAAATGCAGGCATTGCGTTCATAATTCCAGCTTCACCTAAATAACCGAAAACCAACATTACTAATGAAGCAACTAATAGTCTCCAGAATAAAGCAGCTGCAACAGTTGTAACAGCAGCAAGAATTACATAAAATTCAATAATTTGAAGTGGCACTGTAATCAACCAGTCAATGTATCTTAATACAGTTGGTGAATCACCAGTGGCAATCCAAACACCTCTCATATAGAAATAATGCCAAGCAGCTACACCAGTAACCAACCCAGCGATTGTCATAGAAGTTTTCCACTTTGCAGCTACATTATCTCTTTCTAGAAAAAAGAATGCAGTCGAAGCGACCATTGCCATTGAAATTAGCCAAAATGATATACCAACGTTATCACTCGTACTAAGCATCAATGGTGCTGCAAAAGCTTTCGTAGTGCCTACAACTAGGAACATCCCGATCGTAGTCATTACTAAGTTTTTCATTTTTAGTAGCATTAATTTAATACTCCCCTTAATTTTTAAAAATTAGTGAAAAGATTAGTTTTTTTTGGAGACAAGTAAAGGCCAAAAAAAAATAGAAAAAAATGAAAAATTCAATAAAAACAATAGTTTAAATATTATGTGAATAAAAATATATATAAATATTATACTAATTTACTAATCATGAGTTCCATTTCAGCCTTACAGTCAGAGAGTTTTGTCTCATCAGATGATCTCATTACAAGACTAGTTCCATATTTGCTATCCTTAACAAATGGATAACTTCCTATTTCAACATCTTTAAATTTATCTTGAAGATTAGATAGCTCTTCAGCAATAAAACTTTCAGGCATGAATACATCGATTGACTCAGATTTTACAGGCTTACCTCCAGAAAGATGAATTTTAGCTCCCTCAAGCATACCTTGCATGATTTTAGGTATTCCAGCCATCACAAAGACATTTTCAATTTTAAATCCTGGAGCTTTACTGACTGGGTTTTCAACTAATTCTGCTCCCTTTGGAATTTTTGTCATTTTCAATCGTGCTTCTGTTAGCTCAGAATCTTTATAATACTCTTTTAGAATAGCCAATGCTTTAGGGTTTGTCTCTAAATCAACATTGAAAGCCTTAGCTATACTTTCAGATGTAATATCATCGTGTGTTGGGCCAATTCCTCCTGTTGTAAAAACATAATCATATTTTTTTCTTAATAAGTTAACGGTATCAATAATCTCGTCTTCTTCATCACGAATAACTCTCACTTCAGATAATTGAATACCTATTTCATTCAACCATGTAGCAAGATATGATAGATTCTTATCCTGAGTGCGACCAGATAATATCTCGTTGCCAATAATAATAAGTGAGGCTTTCATAAGTGAATAATCCAGTAAAATTTATATCAGGCAGATTGATAAAAAGATATAAAAGATTTTTTGCCGATGTCAAACTAGATAGCGGAGAAGTTGTTACAGCCCATTGTCCAAATACTGGCTCAATGATGGGTCTTTTATCAGAAGGAAATATTGTTTCCCTATCTAAAACAGATAATGAGAAAAGAAAGCTCAAATATACACTTGAAATAATAAGAGATAGAGGTGCAAGTGTTGGTATAAATACACATAGAGCAAATAGAATTGTTGAAGAAGCAATTATAGAAAAAAAAATTTCAACATTGGGAAAAAAATATGATTTAAGGAGAGAAGTTAAGTATGGAACAAATAGTAGAGTTGATTTTTTAGTAACTAACAAAAAAGGTGAGGAAATATTTGTAGAAGTAAAAAATGTTACGCTCTCTAAGATAAAAGGTATCGCTGAATTTCCAGATGCTATAACCGAACGGGGTAGCAAACATCTTCTTGAATTAATAGAAGTTGTTAAAAAAAATAAAAGGGCAATCATGCTCTTTCTTGTACAAAGAAATGATTGTAAAAAATTTAGGATTGCAGAAGAAATAGACCCTATTTATAAAAAAAATATAATAAACGCAAAGAAAGCAGGGGTTGAAATACTATGTTATAGCTGCTCATTTATAAGAAATAATATTGAACTTGATAAAAAAATAAAATTTATAGATAAATAAAGAATGAAGACAATTCATAAATCTGAAGATTTTGAGGGGATGAGAAAAGCTGGTAACCTTGCTGCGAGAACTCTAGACTTATTGGCTGACCATGTGAAACCAGGAATTTCTACACAAGAACTAGATCGTATTGCATTTAATTTTATAGACTCAAATAATGCTTTTATTGCTCCACTTTTTTATAAAGGCTTTCCAAAATCAATCTGTACTTCATTAAATCACGTCATTTGTCACGGGATTCCATCTAACAGGGTTTTGGAAAGTGGAGATATTGTTAATATTGATGTAACTGTCATCGTTGATGGATGGCATGGTGATACAAGTAGGATGTTTCCCGTTGGAAAAATAAATAATAAAGCTCAAAAATTAATTGATTGCACTTATGAAGCAATGATGAAAGGAATTAAAACTGTATCTCCAAATGCGTATTTGGGTGATATCGGAGCTAAAATTCAGTCAATAGCAGA
>CABYIR010000038.1 GCA_902518955.1 uncultured Pelagibacteraceae bacterium
TAACAATATCTTCAATTGTAATACTTCTTGTATCAACATTAAGATTCTTACCCAACTGAGTTGCATCGTTGTTGCTATCATCACTTGTGAATTTTGAAGGCATGAGAATGCCTTTCACTTTGTCGGGCCCTAAGGCGTCAACTGCAACACATATACTAAATGCACTATCAATCCCACCAGATATACCAACCACTACACCTGGAAATTTATTTTTGCTTATGTAATCTCTAAGACCTAAAATTAATGCAGAATAAACCTCATCAAAGTGATCCGTTTCTTTTGACTTACTATGATTAATAATGATCTCATTTGAAGCTGAGATTTCTATTTTTTTATATTCCTCATCAAAGTGTTTTGCTTGATATAACACCTTATCTCGATCAATTATAAATGAATTGCCATCAAATACCAATTCATCCTGTCCTCCAACTTGATTTACATAAACAAGTGGGGCTTGAATTGATTTAGAGAAATTTGATGCCAATTGTTTTCTCTGTTTTGGCTTATCAATTTCATAAGGAGAGGCATTAAGAGATATAGCTATATCAATTTTATCTTTTGGTAATCGATGCTGAGTTTCCTCGACCCATACATCTTCACAAATAAATACTCCCAATGTTTTATCTTTTAGATTGTACACATTGAAATCTGATCCACTTTTGAAAACTCTTTTCTCATCAAATACCCCATAATTGGGTAAAGCATTTTTAAAATGCTTAAATACTATCTCTCCATCAGATGCGATGATGGCAGCATTAAATAATTGTCCATCTTCCCGCCAAGGCATTCCAAATAAAACCTCACAATTTTTTGATTTTGTTGCGATAGTAATCTCATTAGCTGCTTTATTAACTTCTTTTTGAAATGCTGACTTTAGCACAAGATCTTCTGGAGGATATCCAGTCAGCATTAACTCTGAAAAAACAATTAAATCACAATCACTAAATTCAGAAATAGCCTCCAAAATAAGATTTTTATTAGCCTGAATATCTCCAACCTTTGGGTTAGTTTGTGCGATTAATATAGATAAATTTTCTGACATTGAATTGATAATACAACTGATAATTCAGTTGTAATTAGTTGGCAATCGTAATTTTAGGATTATTACTTTCCTGAGATTGTCTCAGCTTATCTGATATCAGAAATGCCAATTCTATAGCCTGACTTGCATTAAGTCTTGGGTCACAATGAGTATGATATCTTGCAGACAAGTCTTCATCTTTTATGGCTTGGGCACCACCCATGCACTCCGTAACATTTTGGCCTGTCATTTCTAGATGAACTCCTCCAGGATATGTTCCTAATTCATGATGAATATCAAAAAATGATTCAACTTCATTTAGAACTCTTTCAAAAGGTCGTGTCTTAAATCCAGAATTTGATTTAATCGTATTTCCATGCATTGGATCACATGACCATATCAAATTATTTTCAGAGTTTATAAATGGTTTAACAAGTTTTGGGAGCGCATCTCTAATTTTATCATGACCAAATCTACATATTAGCGTAATTTTTCCTGCTTCATTTTCAGGATTTATAATGTCTATAAGTTTTTTTAATTCATCAGGATCTAACGATGGTCCACATTTAATACCAATTGGATTTTTAATTCCTCGACAAAACTCAACATGCGCTCCATCTGGTTGACGAGTCCGATCTCCAATCCAAACCATATGTGCTGACGTATCATACATTTCTCCTGAAGTACTATCCAGTCGCGTCATTGCCTCTTCATAAGGTAATAGCAAGGCTTCATGACTAGTATAAAAATCTACACTTCTTAATCTCTTCGTATTTTTTGATGAAATTCCAATAGCTTCCATGAAATCAAGTGTGTCAGAGATGCGATTTGCAATATCTCTATATTTTTGACCTTGAGAACTGTCATCAACAAATCCCATATTCCATTGATGAACTTTAGAAAGATCTGAAAAACCTCCTTTAGCAAATGCACGGAGAAGATTAAGTGTAGCGGCAGCTTGTGTATATGCTTGGATCATTCTATTTGGATCTGGAACTCTACTCGCTTCGTCAAAATCCATACCATTTATAATATCGCCTTTATAACTATCGAGCTCAACACCATCTATTTTTTCTTTTGGAGCACTTCTAGGTTTTGCAAATTGGCCAGCCATTCTTCCAACTTTCACGACTGGACAATTTCCAGCAGCAATTAAGGTAACTGACATTTGCAGTAAAACTCTAAATGAGTCCCTTATGTAATCTGCATTGAAGTCATCAAAACTTTCAGCACAATCTCCACCTTGAAGAAGAAAAGCTTTTCTATCAGAAACTTTTGCTAAATTTCTCTTTAATTCTCTCGCTTCACCAGCAAACACAAGAGGTGGATAACTAGCCAACTGTTTTTCAACTTCGCTAAGTTTTTCTTGATCTGGATATTCAGGTATATGAAGCGCCTTATATTTTCTCCAGCTATTTGCAGACCATTTAGTCATATTTAAATAATTTATTAATGTTGATCGATTTATAGTACCAAATAATGTAAATTACTAGAAAACAAGTTGAAGTATATGAAATTTAATGGTTTTTAAAGGATTTTATCATTCGTTAAACCATGAATTTTTTATCAAAAATATGAAAAAAACAATCTTATTGCCATTTTTAATTATTAATATTTTTTCTTCTTCAATAA
>CABYIR010000039.1 GCA_902518955.1 uncultured Pelagibacteraceae bacterium
ATAATTGGCTTAATTTCTTCTAGAATCATTGCTCTAGCTGATTGAACCATTTGGTCTAACTTCCTTAATTTTTCCTGTCTATCAATTTGATATGACTGTACTTTTTTTTCAAAATCTGCAACTTTGACTTCAAATGCCTCTGGGGCCATAACAGACTGCTGTTCAATAAGCTTTTCTCTTTCTTTTATTATAAGTTCATCTTCTTTTTTAGACTCTTCTTCAGATTTCTTTTGTATTTTTTCTATTTGATTTGTCGCATCTTTTGCTGCCTTAGACTCTGTCAAAACTTTGTTGATATCAATAATTCCAATCGAAGTATTTGGGTATGGGTCAGCAAATAAAATTGTAGAAAAGAAAATTAAAATTAGTATTGAAAAATTAAATATTTTCATAATTAAAAATTATATCCTATATCAAAATAAAAAGTATCCGTTGCATCAGTTTCATGTTTTTTTAATGGCTGAGCAAAAATAAAATTAATTGGTCCAATTGCACTATCCCAAATAAAATTTAATCCCATAGAAGCCCTTAATTTATGTTTATCATCTATAGTTCCAAATCTGTTATCGAGGCCCCATACACTTCCAACATCAACAAACAAGGTACTTGTAATATCAAAGTTTTCTATAGGTAAATCAATATTTGTTTCAGTTGATAACAAATAAAAATATTGACCACCTGTATAAGAATTTCCTGTTTTTGGACCAACTCTCTGGCTTTGAAAGCCTCTTAATTTGTTTCCTCCTAAATTAAAGTAGGATGATATTGGAGCATATTTATCATTATAACCGTTTAAATGACCACTATTCAGTTTTACTGATCCAATGAACGATTTACTTATTCTTTTATAGTATGTGTAATCAATTGTGCTTTTGATAAAGAAAGCATCGCCACCTAATCCAGCTATATCCTGCATTAAGATATATTTAAAGCCTGCGGAGGGCTTATAAGGACTATTTCTTTTATCACTTGAAAATGAATAACCAAGTGTTGAGACAGTAGTTGTGCCAGCTAACATTTTTTCGTAATCAGTAGCATCGCTATCTGCTGTTGTTTTATCGTTAAATAATGAATATTTCGCAGTGATTCTCTTATCGTATGAGAGAGGAAATCCGAGCGCAACTCCAAGACCGATTTTTTCTGTTTCATAGTTAACAGAAGTAGAATCTTGCAGTTCACTATATAAATCGCCTTTTATGTATAAGTCTCTACCAAATAAATAAGGTTCAGCAAATGATATATCGTAAGCAGTGAATTCATCACCAAAGCTTGATTGAAACTTTAGTTGCTGACCTTTACCTAAAAAATTTTGCTCTGTAATTCCAACTTGTAAGCTAGCTTTTGTTGCAGATGAATAGCCAGCGCCAATGGTTGCTTCACCAGTATTTTTTTCTTCAACATCTACTATTAAATTTATTTTGTCAAAAGATTCTGTTTTTTCTTCAGTTATATTTACTTTACTAAAATATTGCAGCGCTTGTATCTTATTCTTTGACATATCAATTAGATACTTGCTATACGAGTCTCCTTCAACAATTGAAAACTTTCTTCTGATAACTTTGTCAGTAGTTCTTGTGTTTCCGTTAATTATTATTTTATTGATATAAACTTTTGGACCCTCATCAATTATATAATCTATGTTTACTATATTGTTTTCATCATCAAAACTTTTTTTAGAATTAATTTGAACAAATGAATATCCATAGGTGGATGCACTATTTTTAATAGAAGAAATGTCATCTTTAATTAAATCTGCATTATATAAATTCTCAGATTTTACTTTTAATGTTTGAGACAAGAATTCATCATTAAGTTTTTTAAATTTACTTTCAATTGAAACCTCGCCAAATGAATATAATTCACCTTCATCAACTGTAAGTATAATTTCAAATTCATTTCTATTTGGAATTAACTGAGCAATTGAAGATTTGAAGGTGAAATTGGGATATCCGCTGTTTTTATATAAATTAGAAATTAAGATTTTGTCATATTCTAATTTATCAGGATCATAATTATCTGAAGATGAGAAAAATCTCAATAAAGAAGAAGTTTTTGTTTTCATTTCCTTTCTGAGTTCTCTCGAAGAAAATACATTATTTCCAATAAAAGTTATTTTTGCTACAGAAACTACATCTGATTCATTTATTTCGAAAATAAGATTTACTCTATTATCATTTAAAGTTTCGACCTTTGGAATAACTTCCGTGGAGAGTCTTCCAGATCTTTGATAAAGTGATAATAGTTTCTTAACATCTTTTTTTACTTTAGATCTTGAATATATGGATCTATCTCTCAAAGATATTTCATTTAATAAATCATCATCATTTTTTTTATTATTTCCAACAAATTTAATTAAATTAATGGTAGGATTTTCTTTAACTGATATAATCAATTGTCCTTCATTATATTCAATTTTTACATCAGAAAATAAATCAGTCTTATACAACTCTTTTAAAGCATTATTTCCTATTGCATTTGAATAGAAGTCATTAATATT
>CABYIR010000040.1 GCA_902518955.1 uncultured Pelagibacteraceae bacterium
GTGCTCCAACTGGAGAAGGTTTCTCAAAACCTTTTTGCTACCACATTGATCAATTCGAGTCTTTGAGACCTGTATTCATGAAGGTAATTGAGTATTCAAATGCTATGGGACTTGACATGATTCAAGGTGACCATGAAGATGCCCCCGGTCAACTTGAATTAAACTGGATGTTTGATGACGTACTAAGAAATGCAGATCGTCTATCAACCTACAGACAAATATGTGCCCAAGTTGCACGTGAGCATAACTTGATAGCTTGTTTTATGACTAAGCCATTCATGGGTGTATCTGCAAGTGGATGTCATACAAACATGTCTTTGTGGACAGGCGGTGAGGATAAGGTTAATAAACTTGGCCACAAATCAATTCCTGGTGCTGATGATGTATTTACGTATATTGAAGGTGGTGAGAACTTATTTATGCCTGATACTGATGATCAGCAATTACCAGGAAAGGTAGGCTTACAAGCAATTGGGGGAGTTATGAAACACCTTGGTGCTCTAACTGCCATTGGTTCTTCAACAGTGAATTCATATAGACGTTTATGGGATCAAGGATTTTGGGCCCCAGTTTATGCTGATTGGGGTTATCAGAATAGAACATGTGGATTAAGAGTTTCTGCTCCAGGAAGATTTGAGTATCGTTCAGTTGACTCTATGCATAATCCTTATTTGATGGGTTCAGGCTTACTGGCTGCTTTTGATGATGGTATTACAAATGACATTGATCCAGGAAAACCTGAAAGTACAAATATGTATGAGGCTGTAGCTGCTGGAAAAGATGTTAGAAAACTTCCATTAAGTCTCGGAGAAGCTTTAGATCAACTAGATGAAGATGAAACAATAAAAGGATCAATGCCTGATGAGATGTACAAAGTCTTTAAACATTATAAAAGAGATGAATGGGAAAAGTTTTTAGGAGCGACCACACAGTGGGATCTTGATACTTACCTCGATTGTCTTCCATAAACTTTTAAAAGGAAAAAACAAATGTGTGGAATAGCAGGTCTAATTCATAAGAACAAAACTGTAAATATTGGCAAAGAGCTTGAAGATATGCTTCAAGCATTAAAACATAGAGGTCCAGACTCAACAGGATTTGCTCTCTATGGAGAAGGTGAGAACAATAGTTACATTATGCGATTTAAGGTTGGTGAAAATGTAAAAGAAGGAAGCTCTGCTTCAAATGAAGGGGAAGAGGTTTACGATGCCCGAAAGGCTCAGGTAGATAAATATTTGGGTGAATTAGGAGCAGAGGTCGTTAGTGAAGATCAAATTACACCTTACTCTTTCAAATATATTATTAATTACGATAGAGATTTGATGGAATTTTCAAAAAAAATTGAAAGTGTCGAGATGACTGAAATTCTGTCAATTGGAAAAAGTCTTGAGTTGGTAAAAGATATTGGTGATGCACGTGTGGTATCTAAGCAATATGGATTAGATAAAATTCGAGGTACTCATGCAATAGGTCATACTAGAATGGCTACAGAGTCTGGGGTTGACATTAGATCAGCACACCCATTCTGGGGTTATCCGTTTAGTGATGTCTCCGTTGTTCATAATGGGCAATTAACTAATTATTGGAATAATAGACGTGCCCTTGAAAATAAAGGCATGAGGTTTATGTCACAATGTGACTCAGAATTAATTGCGGTTTATCTGGCTGAAAAAATGAGGAAGGGAATATCGTTAGAAGATGGTATGCGAGATTCTTTATCAGAGTTAGATGGTGTATTTACTTATCTTGTCGCTACAAATGACTCTCTTGGAATGGCGAAAGATACAATGGCAGCAAAACCAATGGTTCTATATGAGTCTGATGATTTGGTAGCTTTAGGTTCAGAAGAAATTGCAATTAGAACTTTGTTACCTCAAGAAATTGATACGCATGATCCTTACGATGGAGAAGTAAAAGTATGGCAAATATAAACGACAGCAAAGACTCAAAATCCCATTCTATGGGCCTTCATTCGGAGGCTCTTAAAGGAAGGACACAACAAGTTTTTTTTAATCCTGAGGAAGATGAAAACTATTACTACTATGGCGCTTATGATGTGGACTTTAATAAAAGAATTGAAATTGATGCTACTGAATTAAGCTGTAAAGATCTTAACGATAAAATTAAGAATGCAATGAGTGATGGTTATGGCACAGTAGTTGTAAAAAATCCTCAAGGAAAACATAGCTTAGGAGTTGGAATTCTTAATAAACTTAATTTAATTTTTGAGGGTTCTCT
>CABYIR010000041.1 GCA_902518955.1 uncultured Pelagibacteraceae bacterium
TTTTAAGTATTTAATTACTTCACCGATTTGCTGAATGATATTTGGTTGAATACCCTCTGTAGGTTCATCCATTAATAACATTTTAGGCTTTGAAATTAATGCTCTTGCTATAGCTAGTTGTTGCTGCTGACCTCCAGACAAATCTCCTCCCCTTCTTCCTATCATTTGTTTTAAAACAGGAAACAGTTCAAATATTTTATCTGGTATAAAGTGCTCTTCTTTATCAAGACAAGCAAAGCCAGTTTCTAAATTTTCTTTTACTGAAAGTAGAGGAAATATCAGTCTACCTTGAGGGACATATCCCAAGCCTTTCTTTGCAAGTGTGTATGAATTAGTATTTGTTACATCACTTCCATCAAAGTAATAATTGCCTTTATTTACGGGATAAATTCCTGACAAAAATTTTAATAAAGAAGTTTTACCAACTCCGTTTGATCCCATTAAACAAGTTATTTCATTATCTTCAGCATTCAGAGATACATTATATAATATCTGAGAAGAACCATAATAAAAATCGATATCATCTACTTTAATCATTTATCACCTTCCAAGGTACACTTCTACGACATTTTTATCTGATGAAACGCTTTCAATAGAACCTTCAGCAAGTATTTTTCCTTCATGCAGAACTGTTACCTCACATTCAAGATCCTTTACAAATTCCATATCATGCTCAACAACAATAACAGATTTGTCTGATGATAATTTTCGAAGTATTTGTACAGTTTTCTTCCTTTCGTTAACTGTCATACCAGCAGCAGGTTCATCAATAAGAAGTAATTTAGGATCTTGAGTTAATAACATACCAATTTCTAGCAATTACTTTTGGAGTCATGCGCGTTATAAATATGGCGCATGGTGAATTCATAATGATGGGAGCATATACAGGCTATGTTGTTCAACAATTCATTAGTAATCATACATTATCTTTACTTATAGCATTACCACTTGCATTCTTTGTTACATTTACTGCAGGCATCATTATGGAGAGATTGGTTATACGACATCTCTATAAAAAACCTTTGGATACTCTTTTAGCCACATTTGGTATCAGCATTGCTCTTCAACAAATAGCAAAAAATATATTTGGAACCCAAGCTAGACCTCTTACTTCACCTTCGTGGCTTGATGGGTCGCTTAGTCTAAGTGATGATCTTTCAATCAGCTATATTAGGGTAGCAATATTTATCTTAAGTTTGATATTCTTAGCTCTTCTTCTTTATGTAATGAAACGTACAAGACTAGGCTTAGAAACAAGAGCTGTAACCCAAAATCCAATTATGGCGGCCAATATGGGAATTAATCCAGAGAGAATAAATATGATAACTTTTGGATTTGGTTCAGGTATTGCGGGCATAGCTGGTATCGCTATCGGTCTTTTTTCAAAAGTAACGTCTGAATTAGGATCAGAGTATATTGTTCAGAGCTTTATGACTGTTGTTGTTGGGGGTGTTGGAAATATATGGGGAACATTGGCTGGAGCATCATTAATTGGCTTTCTTCAAAAATTTATTGAATGGTTTAACCCATCAAATACTCTTGCAGCCCAAACTTATATGATAATTTTTATAATTCTTTTTATCCAATTTAGGCCGAAAGGGATAGTTGCATTAAAAGGTAGAGCTGCTGATGAGTAACCATATCAATAATATTGCACATAGGCATATGTTGATATTTATAATCGCTATTTCTATCTTCTCTCTTTTTGTAACTTTTTTAAGTGAGCCATACGGTAATGGCTTAATCTCAACAAGTTTCGTTAAGACGTTAGGAAAAACCGTTTGCCTTTGCATCATTGCGCTTGCAATGGATATTGTTTGGGGCTACTGCGGTATATTATCTCTTGGACATTTTGCTTTTTTTGGGCTGGGCGGATATATGATCGGGATGTGGCTCATGTATGAAAGAACTTCTATAATTGTAATAGAGTCTTCCGTTTCAGAGTTATTGCCCTTGACTGAGACTGAGTTATCAGCTGCAATTGGTAATCAAATATTTGGTGTGGTTGGTGGTTATGAGATACCTGCCATATGGATGTTTGCAGATAATCTATTAATTCAGTTATTTCTTGTAGTAGCTGTGCCAGGTGTTTTAGCATTTATTTTTGGCTGGCTTGCATTTCGATCAAGAGTAACCGGAGTTTACTTATCAATTTTAACTCAAGCTATGACGCTAGCGTTATCACT
>CABYIR010000042.1 GCA_902518955.1 uncultured Pelagibacteraceae bacterium
ACTAGACTCTAAAGCAGCTTTTGCAACTCCCATTACATTGTAATTGGGTACAGCTCTTTGAGATCCGTCATAAGTTAGAGTAACCATTGATCCCCCATTAGACATAAGTGGATATGCCTCTCTGGCTATCTCTGTGAATGAAAAGCAAGAAATAAGCATTGTATTAGAAAAATTTTCTCTGGTTGAATTAATATATTTTCCTTTTAATTCATTTCTATCTGAGAATGCAATTGAATGAAGCACAAAGTCAATGGATTGCCATTTATCTTTGATAAGAGAAAATGTATTTTTTATTGAATCGCTGTTTAAAACATCACACTCAATAAAAAAATTATTATTTATTGACTCAGCTAAAGGCTGTATTCGTCTTAGAAGAGTTTCTCCCTGATAGGTAAAACATAAATCTGCTCCTTGTTCTGAAAGTTTTTTTGCAATACCCCAAGCAATAGAATGATCATTTGCTACACCCATGACAATGCCTCTTTTGCCTTCTAATAATCCCATATCAACTGTATCTCCTAAATACTAAAGACGCATTTGTTCCACCAAAACCAAAGCTATTACTCATTGCTGTATCAAAAGCTCCCTCTTTGACAGATGTTAAAATATTTAAATCCTTCGCAGCTTCGTCAATATTCTTAATATGTGCAGACTCACTCATAAAATCATTATCAAGCATTAATAGAGAATATATAGCTTCTTGAACACCTGCCGCACCAAGTGAATGACCTGTAAGAGACTTTGTTGAGCTGATAAAAGGAGTTTCTTTTCCAAATACTTTTTTGACAGCGCCAAGTTCTGCGTTATCACCTACAGGAGTTGAGGTGCCGTGGGCATTTATATAGTCAACTTTTTCATCTAAATTTTTGATTGCCATTTTCATGCATCTTTCAGCACCCTCACCTGAGGGCTGTACCATATCGTAACCATCTGAGGTTGCTCCATATCCAACTAATTCAGCATAAATTTTTGCACCTCTTGATTTTGCGTGTTCAAGTTCTTCTAAAACTAGCACACCACCACCACCAGCAATTACAAACCCATCTCTAGAAGAGTCAAATGCTCTTGATGCAGTTTCTGGAGTATCATTATATTTTGAAGATAGAGCAGTCATAGCATCAAACAAGGCAGACAATGACCAGTCTAATTCTTCTCCGCCACCAGCAAAGACAATATCCTGTTTTCCCATTTGAATAAGTTCTGCTCCATGACCTATACAATGAGCACTTGTTGCACAAGCTGAGCTTATAGAGTAGTTCATTCCCTTAATTTTAAAGAATGTAGATAACGTTGCGGAGTTTGTACTACACATTACCTTTGGTACACTTGTAGGACCAATTTTTTTTGGACCAGTATCTCTTGTAATATCAAATGCTCTCAATAAATTTTTAGTTGATGGTCCACCTGATCCCATAATAAGGCCTGTCATAGGATTAGAAATAAGTTTTTCATCTAATCCAGAGTCCTCAAGTGCCTCAAGCATAGCTAAATAATTGTAACTGGCACCATCACCCATGAATCTTAAAAATTTTCTATCAATCGACTCTTTAAGATTTATCTTAATTTGTCCACTTACATGACTTCGAAAATTCATATCTTTATGAGATTGATCGAAAGATATCCCAGACCTTGTTTGTCTGAGTGAGTCCGTAACCTCAATAGCATTATTCCCAATTGGAGAAATTATTCCTAAGCCAGTAACTACAACTTTTTTCATTTTATTTTATTAATCCTACCTTCAATCCATCTGCTGTATATATTTTTTTTCCATCAACAGTGACTGTACCATCGCCAACTCCCACAACTACGCCTCTTTTAATAACTTTTTTCATATTAATATGATAAGTGACTAATTTAGAGTCTTGCAAAATCTCTCCAGCAAATTTGACATTTCCAGAACCCAAAGCACGACCTCTACCAGGTTCTCCAATCCAACCAAGATAAAAGCCTACTAGTTGCCACATAGCATCAAGTCCAAGGCACCCAGGCATTACTGGATCCATTTCAAAGTGACAGTCAAAAAACCAAAGAGATGGATTAATATCAAACTCAGCGATAATCTCTCCTTTGTCAAATGAACCCCCCTGATCAGTTATTTTTGTAATTCGATCAAACATAAGCATTGGAGGTAAGGGCAGCCTTGCGTTTCCCAAACCAAACATTTTTCCA